>CANPXC010000009.1 GCA_947585605.1 Candidatus Gastranaerophilales bacterium
GTTGAAGACATTATTCAAGTCGGAAGTGTCGGACTGGTTAAAGCAATACAGCTTTATAATCCTCAAGTAAGTGAAAATTTTAAAACTTATGCAACATATCTTATTACAGGTGAAATAAGACATTATCTCAGAGATAAAGTTTCTATGATAAAAGCTCCGAGGGAAATTTACGAACTGGCATATCGCGTTAATAAATTAATGCAAAAATTAAAAGATGACCAAGGAAATGAACCCTCTGAAACAGTATTGGCGGAAGAATTAGGCACTTCAGTCGGCAAAATCAAAGAAGTTATTGATGTTGAAAGACGTAAGCAGACTATTTCTCTTGATCAATTCATAAATACGGGAAATGATGAATCATTATCGCTTTTTGATAAAATCGCAGACGATAATCATTATAATTTGGAAACTTTCCAGGAAGATAAAATTCTTATTAATGACGCAATAAGCCGTTTGGAAGTTAAGCTGCAGGAGGTTGTCGTTTTAAATTACTTTGAAGATATGAGCCAAACTCAAATCGCTGCAAAGCTTGGAATATCGCAAATGCAGGTTTCAAGGCGTTTAAAAAAGGCGCTTACAATGCTTTTGCAAATATTGTCCGAAAAAGAAAAGGTATAATTTATAAGGTAATATTTTTATGGAATTAAATGAAATATTTTTAACATGTTTTTTTGTACTGATAATCGGTGCATGTATAGGAAGCTTTTTAAATGTGGTTGCTCTTAGGGCAATTTCACATGAATCAATAATATTTCCCGCTTCTAAATGCCCGGCATGCGGCGAACATATTAAATGGTATGACAACATCCCTGTTATATCATATTTTTTCACATTTAAAGGCAAATGCAGAAATTGCGGCTGCAAGGTCAGTATTCAATATCCCATAGTTGAAGCTGTAACGGCTATTTTATTTCTTGTTGTATTTATTGCTTACGGTATAACTTTAAAAACATTATTTTTATTGATTTTACTTTCACTCGCAATTGTACTTACAATTACGGATATTAAGAAAGAATATTTATTTGACAGACATTTGTGGACTTTTATTATTATTTCAATTTTATATTCAATTTTTGTAAAATACGGAACTGAAAACATTTTTAAGGTATGCGCCGGAGTTTTGACAGGCGTTATTGTCATGGAAATAATTGCAAAGCTCTCTTATTACTTGGTCAGAAAAAATAATGATAAACAAGAAAACGATGAACAAAACGATACAAACAGTAATGAAAACTGCGAACAAACACAAGCAGGCAGTTCAGATGAAACAACTCCGGAAGAGAGTGAAAAATCAGAAGAAGAAAATCTTGATATAAATGAATATGTAAAGAAAAATAAAAGAGCATTCGGCGAAGGTGATACATATCTGGCGGCAGGCTGCGGCGCTATTGTCGGAGCAAAAATGATTTTACCCTCAATTATCCTTGCCATTATTATCCAAGCAGTTTGTATACTCCCTCAATTTATTTATAAATTATACAAAGATAAACAAACAAAATTACTTGTATCTTTGGCGTCATTTATAATATTGACCGTAATATATCTAACTTTATTAAACTTAATTACATTGAACATATACGTAAGATTTGGTTTTGTTATAGCATTAATTTATTTTGCAATAGATATAATACAAAGATTAAAAAATGTAGTTAACAACGAAGGTTTTGTTGCAATCCCGTTTGGACCTGCGCTTTTATTTTCAACCTTTTTAGTATTATTTTTCGGAAGCAAAATTGTAAATCTTATTAAATATCATATATTTATATAAAAAAAAACCGCTTTTTAAAAAGCGGTTTTTTTATGACTTTTTATAATTTATTCTTTTTCTTTTAAAGCTTCTCTTACTTTTTGTTCTATTTCAGCTTCTAAAGCAGGATTTTCGGCAAATAATTCTTTAACTTTATCTCTGCCCTGACCGAGTTTTTCATCATTATAGCTGAACCAAGCTCCGGCTTTTTTAATGATATCAAGATTTACAGCCATATCTAAAATACAACCCGATTTACTTATACCTTTACCGTAAATAATATCAAATTCAGCGAGCCTGAATGGCGGAGCTACCTTGTTTTTAACGACTTTAACTTTAACTCTGTTTCCTATTTCGCGGTCATCTTTCTTAAGAGTTTCAATTTTTCTGATATCAAGTCTTATACTTGCGTAATATTTAAGCGCATTACCGCCCGTTGTTGTTTCGGGATTGCCGTAGGATATACCGATTTTTTGCCTTAATTGGTTAATAAAAATAACTGTAGTATTGGTTTTGCTTACTATACCTGTTAATTTTCTAAGCGCTTTAGACATCAATCTTGCTTGAAGCCCCATTTGCTTATCTTCCATAGCGCCTTCAATTTCATCTTTGGGAACTAATGCAGCAACCGAGTCAACAACAACAACATCAACAGCCGCAGAGCGTACAAGTTCTTCCGTTATTTCAAGAGCTTGTTCGCCTGTATCAGGTTGAGAAATAAGAAGCTCATCTACATTTACTCCAAGATTTCTTGCATATTCAGGGTCTAAAGCATGTTCTGCATCAACGAAGGCTGCAATTCCGCCTTTTTTCTGGCATTCTGCGACTATATGCTGCGCCAATGTAGTTTTACCGCTGGCTTCAGGCCCGTATACTTCAATAATTCTTCCTCTGGGAACACCGCCGATACCGAGCGCAACATCTAATGACAATGCGCCGGTTGATATTGTTTCAACATTAACGGCCGGTTTATCGCCCAAACGCATTATTGAACCTTTCCCAAAATCTTTCTCAATTTTATCAATTGCCACTTTAAGAGCTTTTTGTCTTTCTTCGGAAATACTTGCCGAAGTTTCCTGTTCTTTTTCTTTTTCCTTTGTAACCATCTGATTTATTCCTTTTTCCTAATCCGGTTTTCATACAAATAGGCGAAGTGCCTAAAAATATTATATCATCATGTTTTATATAAAAGTATAATTTTACTTTTTGCAACATTACGTATTATTTTATGCAGGTGAATTTTTTTTTTGTTAGAATTGATTTAGTAATTTTATTTATTAGGGGATATTTTATGAAAAATAAAATAATCATGTTCTGGGCAATAGTTATATTAACTATTATTTCCATAGTAATTATAAGAGTTAAACCGATACCTCTCGGTTTAGATTTAGTCGGAGGTTCAAGAATAGTGCTTGAAGCACAAACAACCGACACTATTGCTAAAATAACTCAAGATATGATGGACGGACTAAAAGCGGCGCTGGAAAACAGAGTTAATGCCCTTGGGGTATCTGAAACAATGGTTCAGCAAATGGGTGAAAAAAGATTATTAATAGAAATACCAAATATTTCTGACCCTAAGCTGGCAAGAGAATTTTTAGGCGAAACGGCACAGTTGGAATTTAAAAAACCAATTTTGGATGAAACCAATAATGTACGCGGTTATGAACCGTCAGGACTTTCGGGCGATGATTTAAATAAAGCGGAAATCGGTACTGATCCGGCCGGAAGATGGTTAATATCATTAGATTTTAACGCCAAAGGAGCTTCTAAATTTGCTGCTTTAACAAGAGAATTTATAGGAAAACCAATCGCTATATATTTTAACGGTTCAAGCATTTCCGAACCTGTTGTTCAACAAGAAATAACAGGAGGTAAAGCTCAAATAACAGGTGAATTTAGTCTTGAAGAAGCTAAAAAAATAGTTGATTTATTAAATGCCGGCGCACTGCCTGTTCCCGCTAAAATTATTGAAGAAAATACCGTAGGGCCTACATTGGGCGCTGACAGTCTGCATAAAAGTAAATTCGCAGGCATAGCAGGTATTATTGCCGTTATGATATTTATGATTGCTTGGTATAGAGTCCCCGGATTTATTGCTAATATTGCACTTATTATATATTCTCTAATCGTTTTTGCAATATTTAAAATGGTTCCGGTAACTTTAACTTTAGCAGGTATCGCGGGATTTATTTTAAGTATTGGTATGGCTGTCGACGCAAATATACTTATTTTTGAAAGAACAAAAGAAGAATTGAAATCCGGAAGAACTTTATTTACAGCTATAAACTCCGGGTTTGACAGAGCTTTTACAAGTATATTTGACTCTAATATGTCAACAATAATAATCTGCGTAATACTGTACTACTTAGGCTCAAGCATTGTAAAAGGTTTTGCCTTAACACTTGCAATCGGGGTTATAATTAGTATGTTTACCGCAATTACCGTAACTAAAAATTTAATGCATTTAATGTTTGGAACAGGACAATTAAAACACCCCGGTATGTTCGGACTTAAAGAATCAGATATCAATGAAGCTTATACGGCTTCTGAAACACAGCGTGAAAAAGCTAAATTCGGAGTTTTAGATTAATTTCTAAGCTTCTAAATACTAAAATTAAGGAGATAATAAAATGTCATACAGTGTTTTAAACACAAAAAAATTTATAGATGTTATTAAGTACAGATGGCTATGGCTGGGAATTTCATTTATATTCTTATTACCCGGAATAATTGCTATGCTTTGGTCGGTAAAAACATATCCTACCCATGCGCCGCTGCTTGTCGGAATAGATTTTACGGGCGGTACAATTATTCAATATGCCGTTCAACAGGAAGTTTCCACTTCTGATATCGGTAAAATCAGACTTGATTTATCAAAAAACGGTATTGATAATCCGGTTATTCAGGTATTAAAACCTGTAACGGCAGAAAATGATAATGCTATTAAAAATTTAATCTCCATAAAAACTAAATTTTCCGAAAACGGTCAAAATGAAACGATTGATAAAGTAGGTAATGTTATATCATCTGATTATCAAGGTGCGGAACTTGTTCAAGTTACTTCCGTAGGGCCTGTGCTGGGAAAACAGCTTTTTGTTAATTCCATGATTGCTGTAAGCCTTGCACTTCTTGCAATCGTTATATATTTAACGGTCAGATTTCATTTTGAATTTGCCGTAGTCGCATTTTTAGCTCTGCTTCACGATGTTTTATTTACTGCAGGAGTATTTTCATTACTCGGCATTTTCTGCGGCGTCACCGTTGACAGTTTATTTATAACGGCTATTTTAACCGTTTTAGGTTATAGCGTTAACAATACCATTGTTGTTTTTGACAGAGTAAGAGAAAATTTAAAGTTTTATTCTAAAAAGGCTACTTACAATGAAATCGTAAACGCTTCCGTTAATCAAACGCTTGCAAGAAGCATTAATACTTCTTTAACAACATTGCTTACACTGGGTTCACTATATTTCTTAGGCGGAGTTACAACAAAAGATTTCGTTCTCGTTATGATAACAGGTGTTATAGCCGGTACTTATTCAAGTATATTCTTTGCAAATACCTTAATTGCATTATGGCATGAACTGCAGGAAAAAAAGCAAAAAAAGGCTGCTAATTAAGGTCTGTTATGCAAAATTTTAAATCATTATCAGAATTTGTGAGAGAACACAGGGAAAATATCGGATTATCAGTTCAAGGATTAGCTAAAAAAACGGCTTTGAGCGTTGAAGAAATTGAAGAAATTGAATCGGGTAAAGAGTTGTTCTTGCCCGCAACGGTCAGACAAAAACTGGCTAAAGGATTAAAAATTAATCCCGCTGACATAAAAGCTTATGAAAGAATTCTTATTGTTTCCTATGATAAAGTTGATGAAAATTATATTAACTCTGTAAAAAAAGCTATTTTATCAGGGGATGTTGAAAATTTAAGATGTCCTATTTGCGGTGCGCATTTAAATACCAAAGTTGTCAGACTGCTTGACCTTGAAAATAATATTGCATTGCACCCTAAAGCACAATGCAGTAAATGTTCTTTTCAAATTAAATAATTTTATTTATTCTTCGTGTTCTGACGGTTTCTTTGAATATAATGTTATAGACGTATGTATTAACAAATAATCCGTATTCCCTTCAAAAACAGTAACACTTAATTTTGAAATTGAAACTAAATATTTAAATCTCGTATTTAATTCATTTAAAAATGTTTTTAACTGGGAATATGTACCTACAAAGAAGAACTTAAGTTCACAAACATTATATTTTTCCGAGAAATTATTATAAACATCATTATATTCCGGCTTCATATTGTATTCTATTGAACGAATAAAAAGACCGTTATTTTTAGCATATTGAATAATATCGTCAAACATTGTTCCATAGACGCTTAAATTATCAGTGTCTTTCAGGTTAGTTTGATAAATTTGTTTAATAGATTGTAACTGTATTTCTTCTTGGCTTATCTTTTCTTTTTCTTTTTCGTATCTTTCTTTATAATTTTTTAATTCTTGAGCAGCCTTTTTGGAAGAATTTTTTGTATCATTATAATCTTTCCAGGTCGGATTTACGATAAGCACTAATATCGCTATAAATATTATTGCTGCAATTATAAATATTATTGGTACAAATTGATTATATTTTTTGTTCATTTTAACCTCTATAATTTATTTAATTTTTTTATATTACCGGCGGGGGCGGAATTACAGCTCCGGAATTATTATTTGTTGTATCACCCGGATTTTGCTGCTGCACTTCAAACTCATTTTCATTTAAAGTGATATCATGACTTTTTGTTTTGATTTCAAATGTAAAACCATCGGGTATCCTTCCGGGTACTATATCAGAACTTGTATTTACTGAAAGTTTTGAAAGTGTTAAATCCTGATTTTTTTCTCTTAATCCGTTAACAAATGCATTAACAGATTCACTTGTTTGAGCTTCGCCTACTATACCGATTGCACCGGCATCATTTGTTACAAACTTTCTGATATAAATGTTTTCCGGAATTTCCGTTGATAAACTGTTATATGCATTAATTATAGCCGTATTATTATCAACAATTTGTTTTAAAACGGGGAATAGATTTTTCTTTTTATCTTGTGATGAAGTTTCAAGACGGTTTTTGAATACTTGTGATCTTTTTTGATATGTACTTGCCTCATCACTTGATGAATTAATTTGGCTTTTTAAAATTCCGCTTATTGCAAAAGCAAGCAATACCCCGACTACAACTGCAGAACCGATTAAAACAAGAACTAATCTGGAGAAATCTATTTCATAAGGTCCAACCTCAACCATATTAGCGTTAATTCTTTCTAACGGCATAAAATTGAGGTTCAAAGGATAATCATCGTAATCAGCAACAGCGGCTCCGACTGCTTCTAACGTCATAAATGAAATCATATTCGCGTCAATATCGGTTCCCATGCCCGATACTTCTATAAATTGTTCATTAACGTTAATACTTTTATTAATGCAATCGATTTCGCCCGCAAAATCTAATCTGGATGAAAGTACTTCGGAATTTACTTCATCTGTTTCACTTATGATTAACAATGTATGCGGATTATTCTTTTGAATTGAGTTATTAGCTATTTTAGAAATAGTTGAATAAACTTCTTCCGTTGAGAAGGATTTAACCGCAATAGGTTCTTCAAAGCTGTCAACTAAAATGTTGCCTTCCAAATAGAAGGTGCAGCAGCTGTTTGGTGTAATTAATAATATTGATGTTTTTTCTTCTTTTTGAACATATTTATTAAACCTGTCGCAGAATTGAATAGTTTTAAGGAGTGATGAATAAGAAGTATCAATTCTTACCAGGTCGCATTGCATATTATCGAATATTTCTACGATTTTTTGCATTACTTTTGCTTGAACTGCGCTGTAGACAATATTTTTATGCGTTCTGCCTTTGCCAGATTCAAGTTTAGAAAATGATAATACAGGTTCATTTCTTTTAAAGATGTATAAATCTTCAATTTCAGATTGTAAATTTTCAATAATAAATCCGGTTTCAGACTCGCTGTCTAAAGATGTAATACCAAAGTGAACATTTGGAATATTTAATGTAACCGCGCATTCAGACGGACTTAGCCCTGCTTCATCAAATAAGCCTTCTAATACTTCGGCAAATTCATCATAATCCATAATCTCTCTTATGGCGTTATTATACTTTATATTTCCGGAAACATATTTAACAATGGTTTTCGTAGCCTTATCCACGCAAATTAATTCAATGAAATTATTTGCCGATAATGAAATCCCAACATGTACCCTACTCTTAAATCCTAGCTTTTCTAACATATTACTGATTAACCTATTTTTATCACTCATTAATATAATAATAATATTGTAATATTCATTTTTTGGCAACAAATTAAATAAATTAAATTTTTATTTATTCTAAACCATTTAATGTATAATTTATTTAATGAATTGTAATAAAACGGGTTTTATTTATGGAAGATTACATTTACGGAAGAAATAATGTTGAAGAAGTATTAAAAGATTTAAACCGAAGCGTGAGCAAAATATTATTAATGAAGGGAATGGATAAAAGTTCTAAAATTGATAAAATCATTGAATTAGCTAAAGCAAGGGGGATTATTTTTCAATTTGTTCCCAAAGAAAAATTTGCGAAATATAAAGATGTATCTCATCAGGGAGTTATAGCATTTGTTCCTCCCGTTAAATATCTTGATATAGAAGAATTCATTCAAAAAAAGAAAAACGGATATAAAAAAGTTATAATAACAGACGGAGTGGAAGACCCGCACAACTTGGGTTCTATTATAAGAACGGCAGTATGTGCCGGTTATGATGCCGTTATACTACCTTCCAGAAGAAATGCACTGATTAATGCCACTGTTGAAAAGTCATCAGCCGGTGCTGTTAATCATATTAGTATAATCATGGTTAATAGTCTTTTGTCCGCTGTTGATAGGCTGAAGGATAGCGACTTCTGGATAATTGCAACAGATATTAATGCCGATGATAATTATTTTGACATTGATTATTGCAATATGAATTTTGCAATAATCATGGGTTCTGAAAAAGATGGCATTTCTAAAGCGATTTTGAAGAAATCCGATTACAAAATTAAACTTCCCATGTTTAATAATTTTAATTCTTTAAACGTTGCTAATGCCGCCAGTATTGTCATTTACGAAACAGTAAAACAAACAATACAAAATTCAGGGAATGTTGTATAATAATTTTGGAGGCGTAATGTCTGAAAATCAAGATAAATTTTCTATAAGCGAAGAAGAACAAGAACCGGATTTTGATTTATGTGATAATGATGATGAAGATTTAATTAAAGCATTAGAAGAACCGAAGCTCCCCGAAACTCAAAACAGTGCTGCGGCCGATGATTCAGTTAAAATTTATCTTCAGCAAATCGGTAAAATTAAACTTTTGAGCAGCGAAGAAGAATTAGAAGTCGCAAAAGAAATTAAAGAGCAAAATTCTGACTCGGCTAAAAAAATCCTTGTAAATGCAAATTTAAGACTTGTTGTAAGTATTGCAAAAAAATATATAGGACGCGGATTATCCTTCCTTGACTTAATTCAGGAAGGCAACATGGGTCTAATGCGTGCCGCCGAAAAATTTGATTATACAAAGGGTTATAAGTTCTCTACATACGCAACTTGGTGGATTCAACAAGCAATTACAAGGGCAATTGCTGATAAATCAAGATTAATCAGGCTTCCTGTTCACATGATTGAAACGTTAAGTAAAATTAAGAAAATATCACTTGACTTAACTCTCGAAAACGGAACACCTCCTTCTAAAGAAGAAATAGCCTATAAAATAGGCATGCCCCTTCAAAAGCTTACCGCCTTAATCGAATCCGCACAAGGAACTATAAGTATTGAATCTCCCGCAAACCAAAAAGATGAAAATGCTAAACTTTCTGATTTTATTGTCGATGAAAGTACTCTTTCACCCGATACTAAAGTTACTCAGGATAATTTATTTTGTGATATTAAAAAAATGCTTAATCATTTAAGTGAAAAAGAACGCAATGTCCTTATTATGCGCTATGGCTTAGATGACAACGGCGAAAAGAAAACACTTGAAGAAATAGGCAGTTATTACGGTGTTTCGCGCGAACGCATCAGACAAATTGAAAACAGAGCAATGAGTAAACTTAAAAAACTTTGCCGAAATAATAATATTAATAAAAATTTGAAAAATTATATTTAATTAGCCTTTATGTTCTTTATTATGTTATAATCTTTGCATAGAACGGAGAAAAAATGGTTCAAACATCTTCCGATAAATTTGCAAGTGTTATAGCCAGAATACTTGATGACAAACAAGGTATTGATATTAAAATATTAAATATTTCTAATATTTCTGTTTTGGCTGATTATTTTGTTATATGTTCTTCAGATACAAGCACTCATGCAAAAGCTTTAACCGGATATGTAAGAGATAAAATCAAACAGTATTTTGACAGAATTCCCATAGGAGAAGAAAACGATTTAAAAAATCGCTGGAATTTACTTGATTACGGTGATGTAATTGTACATATTCTTCATAAGGAAGAACGTGAAACCTATGCAATTGAACGTTTTTGGAACCATGCTTTTTGCATGGAAGAAGATGAATGGAAACAAAAATCACAAGAATTTACGGATTATAAATAAGGAGATAAACAATGAAAAAGGTATTTATAGCATTAAGTTTATTTGCATTTTTAATTTCATTCGGCAGTGCTTTTGCCGATGATTTTGATGCACTGGAAGGTATATCAGCCGAACAAAAACAAAAACTTACAAATGTTCAATTTCAATATAAACAAGAATATGATTCTAACCAAACAAAAATTATGGATTACGAAAATAAATTAAATCAAATAAAATCCGATACGTCAATGAATCCGGAACAAGCGTCTTTATTAATGTCAGCCTATGAAAGAAACATAAGCGTATTAAACGCGCGTCAAAATGAACTTACAAATAACAAAAATCAACAATATAAAGAAATCTTAACAGATGAGCAATACAAACAGTTTCAAGCACAACAAATACGTGTAGAAAACGCATTCAGCGACTTTTTACGTAAATAATTAAGGAGAAAATAATGAAAAAATATTTCTTTAATTTATTATTTGCAGGATTATTCCTGATTATATTCGCAGCAGGGAATATCAGTTTTGCGATTGCAAGTAATTCGGAAATGCAATATGCCGTAACTCAGCTTCATCAACTCTCTTCTTTTGATTTTTCATCATTTATAAATAAAAATGAATTAATCGGATACAGATTAGATATGTTCAACATGGCAACATTACAATACAAAAGGAATGTAGATGTGGCTAAAGAAAAAATCTTCAGCGGACTTAATAAAATTGATATAATTAATAATTCTTCGGATTATTCCGACACTGATAAAGAAATCCAAATAAGACAAATATATCAAGAAGCTGATATGGCATTATCTGATGTTAATTCGGAAACTATTAACTATTTAATTAACTTAAGAAGAAATATGCCTACCCTTACTTATCAGCATTATGTTAAAAAATTTCAAAATTATTATAACAGTTTAGCTATAGGGTCATCAACTCTTAAGATGTAAAAAATGAACTTTATAATTTCTTTTTCGTTATAAAAAATGAAAGAGGAAAAATAAATGCAAAATGAAAAGAAATGTAATAAATATGAAGCCTTTTTCGTCTTTCAAGACGAAGAGGCTTTTCTTAATCATTTAAAAGAATGCCCGGATTGTCAAAAGGAGCATGAGAAATATCAAAAAATTTCTCAATTAATAAAAGAGGCAGCCCCCGTTTATTTGCAAAGAGAAATCAGTAAACGGAAAAATACTATTAAAAAGATAGCCTGCTGTTTAATTTTAGTTTTAGGATTTGCCGTTTACCAAGGCGTTAATCTTTATAACTACAATAATTATCCTTTTGATTTACAGGATGATACTTATGTCAGCTCTTTAGGATTGCCGACAGATGAATACGGCTTCCTTGAATTATAGGGAAAAGGAATAATTTTGAAGTTTATTATAGAACAATATAAAAACAATATAAAAAAAATAATTTCAAATATGACAGGTTCTGATAATGAGGATATAGAGCAGGAAGTTTATATAAGAACTTGGAAAAATTTGGATAAATACAAAGAACAAGGTAAATTTAAAAGCTGGATTAATACTATTACCGCCAATTTATGCAGAGATTATATAAAATCCGCTTATTTCAGGAATGAATCAACATCGGAAGGTGAAGAGTCTTTGCTGAATATAGCAGACAAAAATCCGACACCGGAGAATATTTTTATAAAACGTCAAAGACAAAATACGGTTATAAACGCCATTGAGTCATTAAAACCGAAATTAAAAGAAGTTGTTGTTATGTATGAAATAAAAAATATGAGTTATGAGGAAATATCGGAAAAACTAAAATGTCCGGCAGGAACGGTACGTTCAAGATTATTTAATGCACGTAAAGAATTAAGTATAAAATTAAAAGATTTAATTTGAAAGGAGAAAGTATGAATAAAAAACTTTTAATCGGATTATTTGCAATCGGAGCAGTATTAGCTCTAAACACAAACACGTCATTAGCAGCAGAAAATTCAGATAATGCACAAAAACCAATGGCTGAAAAAACTCAATATGAAATAGCAAAACCCATGGCACATAAATATATCGGAGAAGTACCTCCGGCATTAAAACACACTGGCCCCGGACCTCAAATTGATAAAAAACACCCAATGAAATTACACGGTCCTTACGGATTTGCTCAAAAACAAGAAGAAATGGAAAAACGTCTAAAATTAACTGATGAGCAGAAAAATAAAATAGAAGAACAAAGAAAACTTGATCATGCAAAAATTAAACCTATTATAACTCAAATTAAGACAAAGAAACAAGAAATAAGAGCAATTAATGGAGATACAAAATTATCTGATGAAGATAAATCAAAACAAACTGAAGAAAAATTGAAAGAACTTGACGCTCTTAAACTTCAAGCTGACAATTTAAGAAAAGAAAATATGACAAATTTTGAAAATCTTTTAACTGAAAAACAGAAAAAAGAATTTGAAAAAATTAAAAAAGAACAAGCTAAAGAAAGAGCAAAACACAAAAAACAATTTGATAAAAAGAAAAAGAATTTAAAAAATAAACCGAAAAAAGAAGTAGAAATTCCGGTTCAACCCAAACCCCTTCCGGAAAAGAAATAACGAATAAAAGGTAAAACCGGTAATTCACAGTAATTCGGCTTACCTTCCGAAATATCCGGAAAGAATAAAAGGAGCAGCAATGCTCCTTTTATTTTACCCATTTAAAGCTTTGTACATAGTTCGAAGAATTTATATCCCCGTTAATTATTGCTTGGAATGTTCTGGAATCATATTCTCCGCCGGTAAACGGAGGAATTTTTTCCACATTTTCAATAAAGTCTTTTTTACCAAAATCAAGTAATGATATCCCCGGAATTAATTTAAAGAATGTATTCAGTGAAGTATTCCCCACCGTCCCAAATATTGTCGATATTTTTTTGGATAACTTTCCTAAAATTTCCATATCTGCTTGATTAGTGTTAATATCATAGTTCCCGTGAATGTATAAACTAAGATTTTCACCGGTTGAATATATTTCAATATCTTCCGCAATACCGTTTTTAATCTTACAGCTTCCGTTTATCATAGAGAAATAACCGGTTTTCACTAAATTTAACAATTCTAAAATACTGTTTATTGTTAATCCGGTTATACCGCTTTTAATAATATTACTTGCGTGTAATAAGTATTCAAGTGAACCCAGTTTAGGCATTCTGCCGTCAAGAACTTCAAAATATACAAAACCTGCCAGATTTTTTATTATTTCCTCGTTTGTTATTCCTTTGGATTTTAATAAAATTTTTCCGTTTGCGTTTCCGAATATTTGATTGTGACCGTCAAATAACGTTTCTGAAATATAATTAGAATCAACATTATTTAACTCAAAATCTCCGTTAAATTCGGTATTTTGAAGGTTATATGATAACTTACCCGATATATTCCCGTTCCCGACGCTGATTGACATATTATTTGCGCGGAATATACCTTTTTCTTCTATTGAAAAATTACTTTTAATATCATTTGCCGTTAATGACTTAACCGTTAATTGTTTTAATTCTAAATGCCCGTTATCAATTGATAAATTCGAAAAATCGGTATTTTTTATTTCATTATTTGTGTTCATTGCCTTATGAACTTTGGAAAGACTTTCAAAAAAGTTATTTATATCAAACTGTTCGGCATAAATATTGAGTGATTTTACTTTTGGCTTTTGAGTTATATTATTTTCCAATATTGAATTAATGTTAATTTTTGAATCTGAAATAAATCCTAACAAATTCATTTCAATCTTATTATTATTTGCATTAATTCTTATATTTTTTACCAAAGTATCAAAAATCGGAATATCTATATTTCTGCAGTCGAAATTACCTAAAAGCTTGCCTGCGCCCGTTTTTATATCTCTTATATATTTTAAATCACACTTAAAAGAACCGTATTTTAGTATAGGCGTTTTTAAAAAGATATTTAATATTCTTGCAGGCAGGTTTTTGTTTGTTTTAAGCGTCATTTCTTCGGGATATAATTCATTATTCTTGTCATATTTTAATATCCCTTTAGCAACGGCAAAAGTTATCGGGTATGTTTTGTTATTTTGAGAAGTAACATATTTAATATAATTTAAGCTGTTAATAATTATTTGGGATTTATCAATATTTACATTCCCCGTAAACTCTCTTTTTTCGGTTGTTTCACCAAAGTTAGCCCCGTCAAAAATAATATCCGAGTCAGGATTTAATGTTAACACGGGTTTTATATGTATTGAATTTATATCTCCTTTTATATCCGTTGAAAAATTGATATCCCCTATAGTCTGCACCCTTTGGGAAAATGCTTGGGGTAAATAATTTTTAATAAAGTTATTTGTTATTTTAGATGTAAAATATCCGTTGAACGACGGCTTAGACATAACACTATCTATTACAATATTTGCATAGAGCGGAACATCTTCAATTTGAGCGGATAAATTTTGAAGCAGGATTTTCTGCTTTTTAAACAAAATACTGAAATCATCAAATTGAGCGGGCATTTGAGTCTTAACATGCTTCATCGTAAATCGTTTAAAATCAATATCTCCATTCAAAACATTTTTATTAATATTTATATTTATCTTTGCATTCCCGCTGTAATCAGTAAACTGCTTCAAAATATTTTTTATTTGTTCGGGCAGAATTTTGATTTTATCGGCATTATTCAAATTACATAAATTAAATTCGGGAGTATGAATTTTTAAATTATAAATGGGATTAAGAGTATCCACATTTTTTATATTTCCCGAAATATTCAAAATGGAGTCAAACAAGTATGCCTGAACATTTTCAACTTCTACATTTGATTTTTCCATGGTTACTTTGCCGGATTTAGCTTTAATCGGGTTATCTGAATTATCAGGGATAAAATTCATTACCGCATATGCATTATCCGTAATAAAATCAATGGATTTTGCTTTATACTTAAAATACAAATCGTGTTTGGAAGCTATTTTGTACAAACTTGATAAATCGGGATAATTTTTCGGATATAGATATGATTTTGTTAAAAATTTAATTGTATCTTTTAAATTAACCGATTTACTTGTAACGGTTATATCAACATCCGGAATTTTTGTATTTAAGTCAGTAATAATCTGTCCGAATATTTTAACGGGCGACGTGCCTGAAACACCTTCAAGATACTGGAGTTCAACAAGTTTTTCGGTAAAATCAACAATACCTTTAATTTTTTCAATGGGAGTATAAAAGCCTTCAATGTAACAGCTGTCACCCAATAAATATAATGAACCTTTAACTTTCATATTTTCAAAAGCTTCCTCTGGAGGCAGAGGAGGCTGTCCGAAAGGAACGGGAACTATATCCGCTTTTATATTTACCGTTAATTTAACAAGTCCAAAAGCTTTTGTAATAACAGCCATGCCTGCTTTAACATCTTTTAAAAGCTCGCTTTTATTAATAATTTCAATTACGTCTTCCGCATTCGCCAGATTTGAAGCTATATTGAAATCAAGACGGCCGTTTATTTTAACTTTTCCGTCAATACTTAACGGATTTTTTTTGACAAACGCCCTGTCTGATTTAAAAGTAATAACATCTCCGTTAAAATCGAGCCTGCCTTTTCCGTCATTAACCTGACCAAAAAGACCGTTATACGTTAACTGCGCCTTATCAAAAGCACTGTATCCGTGTATATCTATTAAATCTATTGAACCTTTTATATCTAAATCAATAATACCCTTGCCCGAAGTTATATTCATTTCCGGAATAGGCCCAAGCTGGAAGTTAAATACCTTACTTACGGGGATTATTATTTTTTGCGCAAGCGGAAAATCAATATTATCCGTGGTCTTGACAGTTACATGATTTACTCCGTCACGGAACATATAAACATATCCTTTTACTTTTGCACTTTGACCGTCAAAAAGATTTACAAGGATATCCATATTTAAAATTCGTTTATTAAAGTTTATATCAATTGTTCCTTTATGCAGGTTGTGCAAGGATTTATCCAATATGTGAACATTTCTTCCCCGAACATAACCGGTTATATCCGGCTGAGGAACTTTACCTGTAACATTTACTTCAGCTTCAATATCACCAAAAACACCATAGGTCTTTACTTTTTCAATTGTTCTATATTGAGGAACAATATTCGGAGGCAATATTGACGCTATATTTTCCGCTCTTGAATTTATAACTTTTGTATGAAGATTGAGTTTTGGTTTTTTTTCGCTAAAATCAATATCACCATCTGCTCTAATATCTACATTTTCTGCCTCGTATTTAAATGTATTAATATTAATTTTTTTATTTTCCAATTCAATTTTAGAATTTATTTTATTAGTATTTTTTGCTGAAATATAATTTTTCCAATCGCTTCTGTCATAAATAACATCTTTAAATGTAGTATTTATTACTATTTCAACTGATTTATTTTTTTGTTTTTCAGCTGATATCTGCAAAAAGTCAATTATACCTTCCGCTTTTGTGTTATTTTTATCGATATATTCTTTTATAAACGGCTGAAGAATACTTAAATCAATATTATATATAAGACAATGACCGTCTGTTAAGTTTTCATCAACATTTTTAGAGAACGGGAATTTAGTAACAAAATTTATATCAATATCACTGATATCTTTATTCTCAGAATTAATATTCCCTTTAAAAATAAGCGAAAGAGTGTTTTTATTTGTCTTAAGGACAGTTGGCCCGCCTTTTAACACCATTGATTTATTTAAAAATTCATCTTTGAAACTTAAATTAATTTTATCCGCATTTAAATCTGTTTTTTTTAAAGAAAATGACAAATGTTTATTTTTATTTGAAGGAAAAATCTTTTGAAAGTTATAGTTTCCGTCTTTATCTTTTTTTATATTAATTTGCAAATTGTTAATTAATATTTGAGAAGCATTCACTTTTCCGGCTAAAAAAGGTAATAATTTAAATTGAATAAATGCATTATCCGTATTCAAAAATAATTCACCGGTATTTTTATCATTTACGGACAGGTTAACAACACTAATGCTTATCCTTGGCATAATATGAGTTTTAAATTTAATCCGGTCATAACTTAATATTGCATTAGATTTATTTTTAACAAGATTTTTTAAGCAATCAGTTTGTCCGGCTTTATTCAATACCGCAGGAAGCGCAAACAAATAAAGGCACTCAAATATTGCCAAAATTATTACTGTTATTAATAAAATTTTTTTTAAACCGGTTTTAATTTTCATTATTCAAATTATATAATTTACATATTAAAAGTTCAAACACTTAATCGAATTTGCAATAAACCTTGAATGTAGTAAAATAAGAAAAGATTATAGGTTAATTATGAAAAAATTTGCGTTATTAAAAAATATTGAAAAATTTAAATCTCCAAAACAAATAGTGAATATATCATTAATTGTGTTGTATGCAATAATATTCACAGGAGTGCTTGTATCAAAATATATATTTTTCCAAACAATTGTCGGCGACGATAATACAAGTAAAGTAATGGTAGTAGCCCCCAAGGATATTGAAGTAGTTGACAGTATTAAAACCGAAAACAGAAAAAGGGAAGTCGCAAGAAAGGTTAACGTTGTATACTCTCCCGCGGATGACAGCTATATTAAAAACAATTTAAATGAAATTATTAATCAAATTGTTAAAATCAGAAATTCTCAGTTACCGGAAAAGGAAAAGGCAAAAGAAATCGGCGTTTTAATTGATATTTCCGATAACTCTTTAAAAGAATATGTAAGTTTTTACTTTATAAACGCTAATGATGATTTAATTAACAAAATATTTATTTCATCAGAAAGAACATTAACGGAAGTTTTAAATGAAGGTATTACGGAAAAAGACTTTGAAGAAAATACCCTTGCTAAAATCATAAGAAGGAATATAGATACATCTGTTCCGACTAATCAAATTAAAATAATAACGGCACTATTGGAACAGGTTATAGTTCCAAATATGATAATAGATGAAAAAGCAACCGACTTAGCGAGAAAAAATGCCAGTGACGCAGTTGCTCCGATAAAAGTTAAATTTAATAAAGGCGATACCATTATAAAAGCAGGTGAACCTATTACTCAAGTTAAAAAAGAAGCCCTAAACAAAGCGGGATATAATATATTAAGAATAAATTATATCGGAATTCTCGGTATTTTAAGCCTTGTATGTATCGGGATTTTTACGGTTTACTGCTATCTTAAATTCTTTGAACCTAAATTTTTAGAGAAACGCAGAATTTTGCTGGTCGCAGTTTTATCATTATTTATGGCTATTTTAGCGGTATTGCTTCCCGTAAATTGGTCGGTATTTATATTGCCGTTCCCGTTCTTTATTATTGTATTATCAGTATTTTTAAACCCAAGAATGTCATTTTTCCTTACCGTTACACTGCTTACAATTATTACATTGTCCCTGCAATTTTCGGCATTGGCAATGTCTGTATTTATTTTGTCATTAAATGTTGCGGCTATAGGAATGACAACAGTAAAATACTCAAGAAGATTTGATTTGGTTAAAATCGGTGCATTTACAGCCCTCGCAATGGCAATTATAATTATATGCGTGTATTATGACATGGGAATTGAAAAATTATTCCAGGATATGTCTGCCGGTGTTTTAAACTGTTTGATTTCGGGAATGCTGGCACTTGGTATAATTCCCGCATTGGAAAATATATTTAAAGTAATAACAATGTTCGGATTGGCAGAATTCGGAGATTACAATCAACCGTTGTTGAAAAAGCTTCATGAAACGGCACCCGGTACATTTGAACACAGTTTAAGAGTTTCAAATCTTGCGGAAACGGCTGCAGAAGCTATCGGTGCTAATCCTATTCTTGCAAGGGTCGGAGCATTATATCACGATGTAGGTAAAACGGTTCGTCCTTTATTCTTTGTAGAAAACCAAACTTACAGCGGTATAGAAAATCCGCATGAAAAATTAACACCCCGTTCAAGCAAAATGATAATTACTTCGCATACAAAAGACGGCATTACACTTGCGAAGGAATACGGGATACCGGATGTTATTCAAGATTTTATAATCCAACACCACGGTGATTCACTGGCAAGTTATTTTTATAATCAGGCAATAGCACAAGAAGGAGCAGAAAATGTTAAGGAAGAACAATTCCGTTATACTGGGCCTCGTCCTTCCACAAAAGAAACCGCTATTTTAATGATTGCAGATGCCGTTGAATCAGCTTCAAGAACTTTAAAAGAACAATCTCAAGAAGAAATAGACGCAATGATAAATAAGATTATAAAAGACAGAATGGACGATAATCAGTTATCTGACAGTCCTTTGACATTAAAAGATATCAAAGTCATTGCCGCAACACTCTCAAGAGTACTTCGTTCCGTATTCCATAAGCGTATTAAGTATCAAGAAGCTATTGAAGATATAAAAAATAAAGAAGAAATGAAACAGGATTTTAATGGCTCAAATTAATATTTTTGTTGAGAATACCTGCGAACAATTAAAAATTGACGAGGTAAAAATTTATAATGACTCTTTAAAAATGGCTGAATACTTGATTTCTCAAAAAGAAATTTATAATGCTTCATGCCTTGCTGATTATAAATTTTCAACCTTATCTTTTGATATTGTTCTTGTTAATAATGAAGAAATTCACAGAATAAATAAAGAATACAGAAATAAAGATAATCCTACGGATGTTATTACATTTGCAATTTTTGCCGATTCCCCGAAATCGGAACGGTTTATTTTTGATGAAGAAATAAATCTTGGTGAAATTATAATATCTTTAGATAAAACAGCTTCTCAAGCGGAAGAAAATAACAAAACTTTTAATGATGAACTCTATTTTTTAATCTCACACGGAATTCTGCATTTACTCGGTTTTGACCATCAAAATATTGATGAGTACAATTTTATGGTAAAATATCAAAACAATGCAAAGGCTGTAGTATTATGACAAAATTTAAATCTTCAAGCGTAAAAGAAAGTATTGAAAATGCACTTCACGGACTTCGGCTGGCGCTAAGTTCACAACGGAATTTTGTTATTGAATTTTTAATTTCAATTGTGGTGCTTTTACTGGCAATTTTTTTAAAATTCAGTATAACGGATATCTGTATTTTACTTGTAATGATAGCAATAGTTTTAATCGCGGAATTAATAAATTCCGTCATAGAATTTACATTAGACGCTGTTTATAAGAATAATTATTCAAAACTTGTTGAAATGGCAAAGGATATGTCTGCAGGTATGGTACTGCTTTCAGCGGGGATAAGTATTTTAGTAGGGGTACTATTATTCGGCTCAAACATAATAAAGCAAATCCAATTGTAGATATGATTTGTTAAGCTTCGGGTTCGCTCGGCTCCGCCTCACTCCACCCTACGCATTTACATATTGAATTTTGCTCCATTACCTCTGCTTCGCTACGGATACAGGCTCATTGATTTCGCCTATAGGCTCAATAATTCGCTTTGTATCGGGCTTGTCGCTCGCTTGGGCTTCGCCCGACCGCTCGCTACCGCCCTCAACGCTTCGGGTTCGCTCGGCTCCGCCTCACTCCACCCTACGCAAAATTCAAAAAAAAAGGGACATAAAATGTCCCAAACAATTCGGAATGTAAAAGAAAGTTGTTTTACTATCCATCGTGTTGTAAAGTGAGTAGTGTGTGTAAGGTAGTTATATATGGTTTTAAAATTAGTTTTGTTTATAAGGGTTAGTACGCGTACTTTTCTTTTTTCCCGCTGTTCCCATTCCCATTCAATCTTGTAGTCGTTAGTTTTGCTCTCTTAATATCCTGTGTTTTTTTGGTTTTGTGATTTATTTCTCACACTTATATAAAGTATTTTTTATATAAAAAATTGCTAAACTTTAAATAAAAAATATATATTTTTGTAATATTTCTTAATATTAGCTGTATGGATAACAATGAATACGCCAAATTATTAAACATACGGTTAATATACGAATATTAATTTTAAAAGGTAATATAAAGCTATACATATTCCACTCTCACTCGTAAACTGTTTGACCGAATGAATTTTCGGTCTTTTTTTTGCGGTTTTCCGCCCTCAACGCTTCGGGTTCGCTCGGCATCGCCTCACTCCACCCTACGCATTTACATATTGAATTTTGCTCCATTGAGGGCTTGTCGCTCGCTTGGGCTTCGCCCGCCAGCTCGCTGCCGCCCTCAACGCTTCAGGTTCGCTCGGCTCCGCCTCACTCCACCCTACGCAAAATTCAAAAAAAAAGACGAAATATTAATTTCGTCTCGGAAAAACAAGTAACAATGTATATTAGGCAAAAATATTTATTGAACCGGCTGCAGATTCTGATTCTTCTTCTTTTTCTTTACCTTCTGAAGGCATATAAAAAGCAAACGGATTAGAACCTCTTTTATCTTTATTCATTTCTTTTGTTTCATTAACTTGCACAGAAGGTAAAACAATTTCATTTTCAGAAACTTTGTTTATATTATCAACGGGAATTACAATTCTTCCGTTATTTTCTTTAGACGTAAACAAGCTTTGAGCCGCCATGGAATTTAAATATTGAACATTAGCGCTGAATGCTTTTGATAAATTAACATCAAAATCAGTTGCGGCTTTAGCGGCAATTAATGCTTTTTCATTCCCCGTTTTTGCGGAATATAAATCCATTCCGATTGTAGGTCTGTTAAATTTTGATAAATTTAACTTTGCGACATCGATTGTTTTATCGCTATTCGGATTTAAAATTTGTTCCGTAACTTTTGCCAATGCTTGAGTATCAATCATTGACTTTGAATAGTTAGCAGAATATACAGAACCTACATTTAATCCCATTTTTTGCCTTATTGCTCCATAACCTTATACTTTTTTTATCGGTTATTTTAAAAAAAACTTTAGTTTTAATATTAAATTTATTAATATTTGTTTACAAGAATTTAAAATACTTGATTAAAATTATAAAAAAGACTTGAAGAAAAAATATGTTTTAAATATAGTAGTTATTATAAGATATTTATTAGTAAAGGAATGTAATCATGAACCCTATAGTAGAAAATTTAGGCAAACAATATTTAGATAAAGAATTACCGGAACTCAATCCCGGAGATACCGTAAAAGTATTTGTAAGAATTGTTGAAGGAAACAAAGAAAGAACACAGGCTTTTGAAGGAACAATTCTTAAAAAACGCGGAAGCGGCATTGGTAAAACTATTACCGTAAGAAAAATCTTCCAAGGCGTTGGCGTTGAAAGAGTATTTCCGGTTTATTCACCTCGTGTTGAAAAAATTACGGTAGTAAGACGCGGTGATGTTAAACGTGCTAAGTTATATTACTTAAGAGAACGTTCAGGCAAAGCTACACGTATCAGAGAAAAAATTGAGAAGAAATAAATTGTCCGAGTAAATTTTTACGATAAGCCGAAGGCTTGAGTATAAATTTATGAGTGGCGTTTTGAAAAGGTAAGCAACTTTACGGTTGCGAGGAGCAAGCGGAATGTTGCGACACCAGATTAGGCAGTGTTTTTAATATAAAAGCCATACCCCTTTTGAGTATGGCTTTTAATTTATAAAAGAGGTTGAAGTGGAGCATATTCATTGGTACCCGGGGCATATAGCCAAAGCGGAAAAGAAATTAAAAGAGCAGATTAACATCGTTGATGTTGTTATTGAGGTTCTTGACGCAAGAATACCCGAAAGCAGTATGTACCCTGATATAAAAAAGCTTTTAGGTGATAAGCCGCGCTTAATATTAATGAACAAAGCAGACTTAGCTGATATTGAGCAGACAAAAAAATGGCAGGAAACTATTAAGGATAAAACAAAATGTTTTGTTTTGCCTACAAGTGCTAATGATAATAAAGATTTATCAAAGATTTTAAATAAAGTAACCGAGCTTGGACAGCCTAAAATTATAGCTTTGGTCAAAAAAGGATTACTCCCGCGAGCTGTCAGAGTTATGGTTGTCGGCATGCCAAATGTCGGAAAATCAAGTATTATTAATAAATTAATTAAAAAGACTAAAGCCAAAACGGGCGCAAAAGCAGGTGTCACTCGAGACCAACAGTGGGTAAGAATTAATCCGAAAGTTGATTTATTGGATACTCCGGGGATTATTCCGTTGAAACAAGAAGACCAAGATAAAGCTTATAAGCTGGCTTTTGTCGATTCAATCGGTGAAAATGCTTATGATGTTGAGGCTGTTGCTTCCAAATTTATTACTGATATGAATAATACTTATCCCGATTTATTGAAGGAATATTATAGTCTTGATGATGAAATTAATATTGAAACAATTGCTTTAAAACGCAATTGGATTGTAGCGGGGGCTAAAGCTGATACAAAAAGAGCCGCACAAAACATTCTGAATGATTTTAGGGTCGGGCGTTTTGGCAGATTAACATTGGATAAGCATGAATAAATTATTTGATTTTGATAAAAAAAAGCAAAAAAATATTGATTTTCTCATCGGCACGGATGAAGCAGGCAGAGGGCCGGGGGCAGGCGGTGTGTTCGCGGCGGCGGTTTGTTTCCCTTCACTTGATAAAGCATTAATTAAAACTCTTGATAAAATTAACGACTCAAAACAGTTATCCGAAAAAGTACGAAATGAACTTTTTGATATCATAAAAGCGAATTCTATATATTCAATACAAATGGGGACGGTTGAAGAAATAGAAAAATACAATATTCTTGCCGTTTCGCTAATGCAAATGAATAAAGCCTGCACGGATGTAATATCGAAGATGGGGTCAAAAAACATAAAAGTGCTTGTAGACGGAAATAAGCTGATAAGAAATTTTAATTTACCGCAGGAAACAATAGTGAAGGGCGACAGTAAATCAGCCTCAATTGCGGCAGCGAGTATACTCGCGAAAGTAGCGCGCGACAGGTACATGAATGAGCTTGATAAAGAGTTTCCCGTCTACGGCTGGGCAAAAAATAAAGGCTATATGACCCAAGCTCATCTTGAAGCGGTTGATAAATACGGACTTTGTAAATACCACCGCAAAAAGTTTTTTGAAAAACATTTTGAACTTTCCAAACAAATTTCTTTATTTTAAAACCCATTCCTCCATTAAACCTTTTGATTGTTCCCATGCAAATGATGCATTTTGATCATTGTCAAAAGTACAATATTTACAGGTTTCTATTGGTTTATTCAAATATTTAAGTATTTGCCTTGGGGTGGATTTATATATATCAATACCTTGCGATACCGAAATATTTTGATTAAATTTTTTATTAAAATATTTTACATATAAAGCAAACGGACAATTATAAAGATGCCCATTATATAATGTTGTACATTGTTTCATTATACATTTTGAATATGCATTTTTTATATTGGAATTACCATTTAGATTAATATATTTTCTAAAAGAATTACGAATATATATCATCCTGTTTTGCCTATTAGCAGTATCTGTTAAATCTAAATATTGGGAAAATTTATCTGAATTAACAGGATATTTTGATAATATTATGTTTGCATTATTTTTAATATAATCCAGCTTATCTTTTTGAAGCGAGGGCAATAAAATACCGTTAGATATTATATCTATTTGAGATATAGGAGATATATTTTTACATATAGAAACAATTTCAGTAATTTCAGGGTGTAATAACGGTTCTCCACCCATTAATTTTATACTATATATTTTAAATTTATTGCATAACTCTTTTAAATCTCTTTCAAAATCATTTTTATCAAGGAAAAATTCATCACTTATATTACTAAAATGACTGCAGCCCTTACAATTTAAATTACAATGATCGGTTAAATGTACTTCCAAAACAGGTAATATTAAATCACTTACATCAACTTTTACCGTTAATAAAGATTTATCATTAATATATTTATAAAATTTAACCATAAGTTAAAAATACTACATTATAAATAATAAATCAAATAATTCTTTTGTACTATATATATCTTGTTGTATATGGAGTTTCACCCCAAGCGCTTTTTCAACGTCCCGAACGGTTAAACCGTCCAGAAATTCTGTGGTATAAGGTCTTATCATTATTGAAGGAATTATTACATCGTTACAACAATTACCTTTTAACTGATTAATCAGGTCATTTGCTGTAATTAGACCTGCAACATTAACATCTTTGCCCCAAAACTCGCTTTTTATCGGATGTACATCAAGATGAATATTTTTTATTTTGTTTAACTCCTCGGCAAATTTATAAAAAGCCCCCGAAGCACTGACTGAGCAGGCAATAGTGTACTCTTTCTTTTCTTTTACGCTTTTTGGCGCTTTTTTTAAGCGTTTATTAAAATCATCAATTATACATCTTAAAGAGCCAACGCCGTCTTCCAGTTGATTAAATCCGTTATAATATTTTTTTTCGGGTATTTCAAGCCCTGCGATCAAGAAAAATTCATCAGATACGCTTGCAATATTCTTTTTTATTTTTTTATTAAACTGTTCAACTATTTCAATTGTTTCAAGCGCAATTTTTTTTGTAACCTGCTTCAGTTTTTCTTTTCTGAATTTTGTTATCCCGACAGGCACTATTGCTATTGATTTTAAAATGGTTTTATATTTCCATAAATCATTTAAAGTTCTTTTAAGTTCTTCTCCGTCATTGTATGAGGGGCATAAAACTATTTGAGTATTAATAGGAATGTCGTTTTCTTTCAGAAAATCAAGTTCCTTCAAAAGGTTTGCGGCATTCTTGTTCCTGAGCATTTTCACTCTCAATTCGGGGTTTGTTGTATGAACTGACACAAACAAAGGCCCTAAATGCTGCATTGCTATTCTTTCCTTATCTTTTTTTGTAAGGTTTGTAAGCGTTACATAAGTTCCCTGCAGATATGAAAGCCTGTAATCATCGTCTTTAACGTATAAAGAAGGTCGTAATCCCTCGGGTTGCTGGTCTACAAAGCAAAATATACAATTATTTGCGCAGTGTTTTATTCTGTCAAAGATTGCGGACTCGAATATAAATCCTAAATCTTCTTCAAAATCCTTCTCTATTTCGTATACTTCAATTTCACCATCTGGAGTCTTTATTTCAAATTCCACATCTTCTGACATAATCGCATACTGATAGTCAATATAATCACGTAATGTTGCCCCATTAACAGTTAAAAGTTCAGACCCTGATTTTATTTCAAGTTCTTCTGCTATAGAGTTTTTCTCTATAGTTGATATAATCGCGGGCATGTTAGTCTACCTTTAATCCTTTCAAGTACTCTTTTAAGGATTTAATTTCTTTTAAAGTTTTATTTAACAGCTGTTTTTGGAAATAATCAAGTTCTAAAAATTCGTCGTTTAAACGGTTTTCTAATTCAAACTGATATATTTCCGTTTTTTTGGAAAATTCATTAATAAATTTTTTTCTGTCATCCGGGGTTAAAAGCCCCATTGTGCCAAGCCTTGCCTGCAATTGCGTATAAAACAAAGAAGGATTATCACTGCCGGAATTAAAAAACAATTCTTTAAAATATTCAAATCCCTTTTTGGTAATTGAATAGTAAGACGACTTTTTACCACCTTCTGACATTATTTCATTTGCCGTTACGGCTTTTTCTTTAAGCAATCTTTGCAGAGCCGGATATATTGTTCCTATACTCGGTTTTGTAAAAGTTCCGAATATTTCAATAATTTCTTTTCTTATTGAATAAATAGTTTTTTCACGCTTATGAATAATGTATAAAATTAATATTTCAATCATTGTTTATTTATAACATAAAACAAAAAATTAGGCTAAATTATTAAAAAAAATTACTTGTTATCAGTATATATTTGTGGCAAAATTTAACTGTAGGCAATTTATCATGACTGATTACAATTTAGTTTACACACTTGACAATAAAGTTTATATCAATTTGACCAACAGCTGCACTAACGACTGCATATTTTGTATTCGTTCAATTAAAGATGATGTAGTAGGGGCTAATTTATTTTTAAATACTGAAAATGTGAGCGCCGATGATGTTATTAAACAGTTAGAAGCAATGAAAGATAAGCTTTCAAGTGAAATTATATTTTGCGGATATGGTGAACCGATGTTAAAGCTTGATGTTTTAAAACAAGTCGCAAAATATATAAAAGACAAATATCCGAATACAAAATTGCGTGTGAATACCAACGGACACGCTAATTTTGTATATAAACGGAATGTAGTTCCCGAGCTTAAGGGATTGATAGATGAATTTTCCGTAAGCTTAAACGGTGAAAATGAGCAAGAATACAATGAATTTTCAAAACCGAACTTTGAAAACGCTTACGAAGAAGTGAAAAAATTTATAAAAGCCTGCGCAGAAGCAGATATTAAAGTTACTGCAACTGTTGTTGAAGGCTATAAAGGCAGACATCTGAATTTACAAGCATGCGAAAAAATAGCAAATGATTTAGGCGCTAAGTTCAGAGTACGAGAATGGATTGAAAACGGTTACTAATAAAGGAAAGGACGAAATAAATGAACACTTTAGACAAAATCATGAAACCAAAGTCTATTGCAGTTATCGGGGCTTCAACAAAGCCTAAAACAATCGGTTCCGAAATAATGCAAAGACTCAGAGATTATAAATTTAACGGAAAAATCTATCCCGTTAACCCAAAAGGCGGAATTATAGAAGGTTTCCAAGCTTATACTTCCATTGAAGAAGTACCCGGAGAAGTTGATTTAGCCGTTATAGTTGTTAACGCTAAATTTGTATTGGATACAATCGACCAATGCCATAAAAAAGGCATTCAAGGCTTGTGCATAATAACTGCAGGTTTCAAAGAAACAGGTGCAGAAGGCGCAGAAATGGAAAAACAGCTATTAGCTAAAGTTAAAGAATACGGCATGAGATGTGTCGGCCCTAACTGCTTAGGCGTTTTAAATACTCATCCGGACGTAATGATGGATGCTACATTCGCTGAATCTCTCCCAATCAGAGGCGATATCGGTTTTGTATCTCAATCAGGCGCACTTGGCGGCGGTATTTTAAACATATTAAAAGACTTAAACCTCGGTTTTGCCCAATTTGTTTCAATCGGTAACCAAGCTGATATCAATGCTGAAACAATGCTTGAATACTGGGAAAATGATGACGACGTTAAACAAATTCTATTATATATGGAATCAATCCAAAATCCTGCTAACTTCAGAAAATTAGCAACAAGAATTACAAAGAAAAAACCGATTTTAGCATTAAAATCAGGCAGAAGCGCAGCAGGTGCAAGCGCAGCTTCATCACACACAGGCTCTTTAGCCGGTGCAGATAAAGCCGCAGCAGCATTATTAAAACAATCGGGCGTTATAAGAGAATTTTCTTTAAAGAATTTATTCGCTAACGCAAAAGCATTCTCTAACTG
>CANPXC010000010.1 GCA_947585605.1 Candidatus Gastranaerophilales bacterium
GATTAATGAATATACAATTTGTATTAAAAGATAATATTGCATATATTATAGAAGTTAATCCGCGTGCTTCAAGAACCGTACCGATTTTAAGTAAAGTAACGGGAATACCTATGGTAAAAATTGCAATTGACGCAATTTTAGGTAAATCCATAACAGAACAGGGATATACTCCGGGACTTGTTGATACAACTCAGCTGGTATGTGCAAAAATTCCTATATTCTCGTTCCAAAAACTTAACAGGATAGACCCCGCGCTGGCTCCTGAAATGAAATCAACAGGTGAAGTATTGGGTATAGATACAACTTATGAAAAAGCTTTGGCTAAAGGATTTTTAGCAGCAGGCTATAAGCTTTCCACGCAGCGCGGAAATGTACTTATTTCAATTAATGACCATTATAAAAAAGATTGTGTCGGTGTCGCTCAAACATTAGTGGATTTGGGGTATAATCTCGTGGCAACAACGGGTACTCATAAATTCCTTAAGCTTCATAATATTGAATCAAAAGAAATTGAGAAGTTTGATATCCAAAAAATGCAGCGAAATATGAAAAATAAAGAACTGTGCTTTATTATTAATACACCTACAACGAATAATAATTCCGTTAGGTATGGTTCTGAGGACAGAGGCTTTTTAATAAGGACAATTGCGGAAATGTATTCTACACCTTGCTTTACTGTTCTTGATACTGCAAAAGCATATTTGGAAGCACTTCAATATTATATGAAAAATCCTGATTTAACCTATGACAGCATAGAAAGATACAGAATACAAAAGGTGCTTGTGTAATGGAAAATAAAAAAACAAAGAAAAAATCCAAACTTATAATAAACATAAAAAATATGGGCGTGGATATTGATAAAAATGAATACAGAGAAATCGTTTTGTCAAATTCAAATCATCCGGAAAGAATTTCTCAAAATCACTTAGTTGACAAAGGATTTTGAGCGGGTTAAACTTTAAATATATTGTAAAGTGAAATACTTTACATGAAGTTAGATAGGTATGCCGCCACTAAATGCCAACGGCTGCGGCACCTCAAATGAAAGGAATTAAAAATGTTCGCGATTATTGAAACAGGCGGAAAACAATATCAAGTTACCGAAGGTCGTTATGTTGATATTGAATTATTGGAAAATGAAGTTGATTCAAAAGTAGTTTTTGAAAATGTCGTTATGCTTGTTAACGGTAAAAAATCAAAAGTCGGTCAACCTTATGTAAAAAATGCAAGTGTTGAAGGCAGTATCGTTAAACATGACAGAGATAAAAAAGTACTTGTATATAAACAAAGAGCTAAAAAAGGCTACAGAAAAAAACAAGGACACAGACAAAATTTTACAAGAGTTATGATTAATAAAATCAGAACTACTGCAAAAAAATCGGCAGAAACTTCAGAAACAGCTTCAGAAGAATAAATTAAGGAGAATATACAATGGCACATAAGAAAGGTGTCGGGTCAAGTAAAAACGGCCGCGACAGTGAAAGTAAGCGATTAGGCGTAAAAAAATTCGGCGGTGAAGCTGTTACAACAGGTAATATCATCGTTCGTCAAAAGGGTACTAAAATTCATCCCGGCAATAATGTCGGTATGGGAAAAGACTATACCCTCTTTGCATTAATTGACGGTGTTGTTAAGTTTGAACCGCACAGACGTGACAGAAAACAAGTTAGTGTATACGCACAATAGTAAATTAAAGTAATAAAAAACAAGAACAGCTTAGGTTGTTCTTGTTTCTTTATAAAAGGAGAATTATGAACGGTAAAGGATGTATTTTTCTGGAAAAAGGTATAGATTTTGAAGCAAATAAAGTTTGTGATTGCTGTATTTCGCATAATGACGGCAGAGGACTTCCTGTTTTAATTGATAATTATAACGGTGAACCGATTAATTGGGATGAAATATTCGCAATTAAAGAAAAGCGTATTGCCGCTCAAAAAGATAAAACTATTTATGAATGTGAAAACTGTTATCACTTGAATGATTATAAATTTACCGGAGAAAGAAAAATATCTGATTTCCATTTCTCACATTGCAGAGCTTGTAACGCTAATTGCATATACTGCAGTGATGAACAAAGCAAAGGCGGTGTAAATTACGATACCTACGCTATTATTAAAGATTTAATAGATAAAGGATTATATCAAAGCGGCGGTGAAGCTACAATGCAAGGCGGTGAACCTACGTTAATGCAAAACTTTGATGAACTTGTTCACCTCTTTACCGAAAACGGCACTAATGTCAGAGTTCATACAAGTGCTATTAAATACAGCCCTACTACAGCCGAAGCACTTTCTCAAAATAAGGGAACCGTTGTTATTTCATTAGATTCAGGCTGCAAGGAAACATATAAAAGAATTAAAAATGTTGACGCGTTTGATATTGTTTGCGAAAATATTTCAAAATATATTCAAGCTTCACAACAAAATCCTCAAAATGTCAGAATTAAATATATTATCGTTCCCGGAGTTAATGATAATATTGATGAAATTGATAAATTTTTCAATTTAATGCAAAAGTTAGGTGTAAAAGATATAGCTCTTGATATTGAAGTATCTTATGCAAGAAAATACAATAATAAAGATGTTTCGCCTCATATCTTCCTTTTAAATGATTATTTTAATAAAATGGCAAACAAATTAAAAATTAATATTACAATTTACAGTTTTTTGTCTTATGTCTTACAAAACAGAAATCAAAAACAAACCAAATTAATTGATTATAAGTTTTTGTTTAAAATTTATCTTAATTTTAAGAAGGATAAGACCAAAGACATAATTTACAGACGCGGGAACTGTTAATACAAGTTAATAATTCTTAGCAGATTGACATTGTTTGAGTTAAAATATAAAATGTAAAAACTGCCCGGGAGTGGGGATGTATTCCGTATTAACCGGCGGCATAATATCAGAGATAAATAAAGATTAATATAATGATAAACACAATAACAAAACATAATAAATCCGTTTCGGATTTAAAAACGTTGTTTAATAATATGTATTTGCTCCCGAATTGGGAAAAAATAAAAGAATTTTCGCTTACACAGCGTCATTTGTTCAGCAGTAAATCATACCGTGTAAATTTATTCAGAAAATTTTCTTCTAAAAATATGCTGGAAAAATATTCACTAAGAACCGCAGATGATGTTAGTGTCGCTTCAATTGATTTAAAAATATATAAAGATAGTGTTTATATTATCAGTATTGATGCTGATATAATGAAAAGATTTAATGAATTTTCGGAAAAATTATTGCAAGTGGCTGCTGAAAAAGCTCTGTATAATACAACGAATAAAGAAGTGAAAATTAACTTATCAATGCCTTTGATTAAACAAAACAGAATGAAGCATTTACTTTTAAATTTGGGATTTGAAGTTGAAAAAAATCAAAGTAAATTTGAAATTGATATGTTTGGTGAGACATTATCATTAAATGTTCAAAATTCTGCTTTTTGGCAAAAAGTTATAAAAAATCAGCCTATTTTAATTAATAAATAATTTCGGACAAATCATATATATATATGATTTGATAAATACAATATGAATTTAAAATTGATATTGGTATATATATGTCAATTTTAGGTAAACATGAGCGAAGGCAGTGAAAATAAATCGTACGGTAATATAAAAAGGCTTTCTGATAATGAGCTTGAAAGACTTTGGAATGCTTATCTTGCCGATAAATCAAATAAAAAACTTCGTGATGAAATAATAGTTCAGTACATTTATCTGACAAAGTATGTAATAAGCCGTATAAAGTTAAATCTTCCGCCTAATTTTGCGATAGAAGATATAACCAGTTTTGGTGTTGAAGGCTTAATCGACGCAATTGAAAAATTTTCGCCCGAAAAAGGTGCGCATTTTGAAACTTATGCCGTTATGCGTATTAGAGGTACTATTATTGATAAAATCCGTTCTCAAGATTGGCTGCCCAGAAGTACAAGAAAAAAAATAAAAGATATTAAGCAGGCAAGTGAAAATCTTAAACAGCAACTCGGCAGAGTTCCTACCAATGATGAATTGGCTGCGCATTTGGGGATAGAAAAAGATAAAATAGTTTCTATTTTGGCTGAAGATACTTCTGTCGGCTCGTTATATGATAAAAAATATTCAGGTGATGAAGGTATTGAGTTAATTGATACTATTGAAGATACTAATTCCGTTAACCCGCTTGATAAACTGGAAGAAAAAGATGTAAAAAACGAACTTGAAGCTGCTTTGAAGAAACTTCCCGAACGTGAACGTATGGTTATGGTTCTTTACTATCACGAAAATATGACTCTTAAAGAAATCGGTGAAAGCATTGAAGTTTCAGAATCAAGAGTTTGCCAAATACACGCCCAAGCAATTATGAAACTCAGAAATATATTAAATGCTAACCGCGGTGAAAAGAAAACTCCTAAATCATTATTATAATCAGTCTTGGCTTATAATACTTTCTAACTCTTCAAAATTATACATATTACTGTTTATTTTTGTTTCATCATATTTTTTTTCTGTATTAACAAAATTTTCAAATGTTTTATTTAATGATGTTTTATCGTTTAAATCCAAATATTCAATATTAAAATCTTTCGCCAGTGAACTAACCTTTATATCATAATTTATGGGGAGCAGCTTTATCCCGTATTTTATTGCAATAAGGCAGGCATGATAGCGCATTGCTATCAGCTCTTGGCAGGTGCATATATCTTTTATTACTTTTTCATCGGAAGTATTTTCTATGACTTGCGAGTGTATATTAGGATTTATTCTTTTTAATTCATTTCTTAATGTTGTGCATACATCTAAATCCTGTTTATTTTGGAGTGAAAGAATAGCAATTTCTTTATCCTGATAATATTTATTTATACATTCCGCTAAGTTTTTTATATACTCGTGTGTTAATGAAGGGAAGTTTCTTAATTGAATACCCACTCTGTTTTGAATTTCAGCTTTATCTGATTTTATATTCCAAACCGGATCAGAGCATTTTTTTGCGTTTATATGGCTGTGTTTTAAATACTCCAGGCTGTTTTCATCCCTTACCGTAATATAATCAGCTTTTTTTAATATAAATAAAGTTAATGCTTTTAAAACTTTATTGTTAATAGGCCCTATTCCTTGAGCAAATATTATAATCTTGCGTCGTGATAATTTAGCGGCATATAAAATTGCAAGATAATATATTAAACTTTTTTTGCTGGTGACATCCTGCAAAAGGCTTCCTCCTCCTGAAATTAAGCAATCGCAGGTTAATATTTCCTTTAAAACATTCGGAATATTAAATGAATTTACACTGTTTACGCCGTGTTTTTCCGAAGTTATTTGAGGCGAGGAGGAAAATACCGTAATATTATTGATATCTTTTACTTTTTTTAATTCATCAACGAGAATTTTTAATATTGTTTCATCGCCAAAATTATCAAATCCGTAGTAACCGGATATACAAATTTTTTTACTCATTTTGTCCTTTAAAGATGGAATAAACATCATCACGGTTTGGTATTGATTTTATAGCACCTATCCCTTTGATTTGCAATCCTGCGACTATTGAACCCAGCTGAACCGCGCGGAATGGTGACATTCCTGCAGCTATTGCATGAAGAACCCCGCCGTTAAATGCGTCACCTGCGCCGGTGTTATCAACTATATCTTCGTTATAAAATTTTATAAATTCAATTTTTCCGTTTGTTCCGGTGTAATAGCCATTTTCGACTGTCGATTTGACAATAACTGTTGTTATACCTAAATCCCACAGATATTTCATTATATTATGCACGGAAGAAGAATCAATAATAACTTTTGAATCTTTTGATATATTAATAAATAAAATGTCCGTATATTCCGCAATTTCATTAAATGCTTCTTTTGCTTCTTCTTCCGACCAAACTTGAGCTTTATAATTAGGGTCATAAGCGGTTGTAACATTATTTTCTTTCGCAATTTTAAATGCCTTTTTTACCGCTTCCCTTGCAGAAATTGACAGTGATTGTGTTATTCCCGTTGAATATAGTATGGATGAATTTTGAATATATTCGGCGGAAATATCTTCTACCGATAAATTACTTGCCGCTGTCTTTTTGCGATACAGATATAATTGTTTATCGGTGCAATCTTGTCCGAGGGCAATCATATAAAGTCCGTTTATGCCTTGAACAGGTTTTACTTGAGATATATCAAGACCTGCTTCTTGCCAGCTTTCAAGCAGATAGTCTTTAAAACAATCCATTCCTATGCGCGAGATATATCCTACCCGCGAGCCTAATTTTAATGCGGTTATTGCGGAAGCTAATGTATCGCCCCCGTAATACTTATCCAGTTTCTCTGCTTCCGCTATACTTAATGGAGTTGAAAGCTCTATTAAACTTTCTCCTATTGTTATTATATCTAATTTTTCGTTCATAATTTATGCTATTCTTTTTTGTACTTTATCAAAAAGATTAAAAATAATCAAATCGGCTGTATTAATTTTAATTTTGTTTTTGAATTCTTTTTAAATTCATAATTTTCATTAATTCTGCCTGCAATTTCATTATAATTGTCAGCATTTTTATTATATTTTAAGTAATTTTTATAATATCTTTTTGCGCCCAAATAATTTCCAAGCTTTTCATAACATATTCCGATTGCCAAATATGCCCTGTAATACTTCGGAGCCAGTTTTATTATTTGTTTAAACAATTTTGCACAATTTAAATAATCTTCTAAATGCATATATAATGTGGCTTTTTGAATGTAGGCCCTTAAATAATCAGGATACATTTCAATTATCCGTTGATAAATCATTAAGGCCATATCTTCTTCTTCTATCATTTCATGGACTAATGCCAGCTGCATTTGTATATCAGGATTGTTTGGCTCCAGTTTTATTGAGGTTATTAAGTATTTTATTCCCTCTTCAAAATCTCCGTTTATTATACTGCACAATGCAAGTTCTTTATGTATTGTACAATTTAACGGCGTTAATTCCTGCGCTTTTTTCAAGTGGGTAATTGCTTTTGAATAATTTTTTAAATTTTTATACGTTATACCTAACCCTAAATATGAATTAGGATTATTTCTGTTTATAAAAACAGATTTAAGGTAATTTTCTGCCGCTTCCTTATATTTATTTTCGGTTCTCAATTTTTCAGCTTTCATAAAATAATTTTCGGCAGAATTTTTTACCTGACGATTTTTATTTTTATTATTGCTTATATTTGTCCCCACAAAATACCCCTTTTACTATTTTTATTTTAAGGAGTATGGTAATTTTAAGGTATAGTCTTTAGATTATATTTTATTATACTTTAGATTAATAAACAGTTAATTTACAGCTTTTAGAAATTTGTTTAATATTTCATCCGGCATTTTGCGATACATTTTTCCGCTTATGCTGTTTATTGCCACAATTGTTGTATGAGCAATGACTCTTAGCGTTTCACTGTTCTTTTCATATACTTTATGTTCAAAGGTAACGCTTAACGGTTTTACTTCCGTTATATGCGTTTTTATGATAATCCTTTCATTCATTTTTGCCGATGATTTATATCTGATATTCATTTCTACAACCGGAAATAAGATATTGTTTTTTTCAAGAGTATCTAAATCCAAACCCAGCATTTCCACAAGTTCAACTCTCGCTGCTTCAAACCATTTAGTGTATGAACCATGCCAGACAACTCCATAGGAGTCCGTATCTGCGTATAAAACTCGAATTTCTTGAGTATATTCCAATTTTGCCTCTTTCTTATGTGAATAAATCTTGAATTTTTTCTTCTATATCCGCCGGATCTAATTCTTGAGTGTATGTATTAATGTCTAATGCTATTTGATATAATTTTGCGGCTTCTACTTTATCTCCGGTTATTGCGATGGAACGTGCCAGATTATAATGCGCAAGTGCATAATTAGGATTATATTTCCTTGCCGCTTCAAATAATTCAATGGCTTTTTTTACTCTGCCCAAATCATCAAGATAAATTACACCTAAGTTATTGTAGGCAATATCATAGGTGTTATCATATAATATTGCTTTTTCATATTCCTTAATTGCTTCTTCAATATCGCCTTTACCCCAATATAAATAACCTAAATTACAGTGTAATCTGGCATTATGAGGTGATGATTCAAGTGCTTTTTTATATATTATTAATGCGTTATCGTATGAACCTTTTTCGAAAAAGACATTGCCTAAATTAAGGTAAATATCTAAATCATTAGGATTTAAATTATATGCATTTTGATATGAAGATATTGCCGCGTCTAAATTCTTAGTGTTTTCCTGGAATATAAATCCTAAAGTTTGAGCAACAACACTTGTCCATTGCGGATTTGGATTTAAGGAAACAGCTGTTTGATAGTGTTCAATAGCTTCATCAATATCGCCTCTTAAGTAATAATATTGGGCAATTCTGCAATGGAAATCCGCGATATGAGGCTGTAATTCTATTAATTTTTGGCATATTTCAATTGCATTATCAAAATCTTTTAATTCTTCATATAACTGGCACAGATAAAAATATGCTCTTAAGTTTAAGCTGTCAAGCCATATAGCCATTTTATATTCGCATATTGCGTCATCATATCGCTTTAATTCAAAATAAATACGTCCTAAATTAATATATAACTCTACAAACCCCGGCGCTTTATCCAGCGTTTCTCTATATATATTTAAAACATCCTCGGTAAATCCTTTAAAAAATATCATTATTGATGTTTTAAATAAAACGGGTAAAAATTTTAAGTAAGTTAACTGTTTTATAACTGATTTTACGGCGTATTTGTCAAACGGCAAGGTTAAAATTGAAGCTAACAGCTGTGAATATTTTTTATACCATTTTGATTTGTTTGATAATGTCATTATTCCGTAGATTAAGAAGTAGGCTCTTGATGAACTAAAAGGTGCCAGTTTAATTGCTTTTTGAGCGTATTCTGTTGCTTCAAGAAAATCGCCCTTCTTCATAAATATTTCAGCAAGCATAAAGTTTGCTTCCGACAGTTTTGTATTATGTTCCAGCGCTAATTTAAAATAATTGGCGGCTTTTTCAAGCTCCCTTTTATAATAAAATGCCATCCCTATTTTAAAGTATATTTCTGCCGAATCTACGCAGTTTTCTAATGCCCTTTGGTATTCCGTAATAGCTTCATCGGCATATTGTTGTACTTGATGAATATCCAAATGACGTTCCATATACAAATCACCCAGCTTTATATGAAGCTCGGTGTTGTTTTCATCCTCTGATATTGCGCCGCGGCAAGCTTCAATCGCTTTTTGTATATTTCCCGATTTTTGAAATTTATCTATTTCTTTTTTTATTTTTTTATTTTGAGAATTTACTTTATTCATAGCTTAAATTGATTTTACCATAATATCCCTGCTTCTTCCAAATATTTTTTTGGTGCAAGTATACTTATTACACTCGGTTGTGAAAAATATTTTTTTGCAGTTTCCGTTAATTTTTCTTTCGTTACGCTTTTTATGTTTTCTGTTAGTTTTTCTTCAAAATCATAGCCTAAACCTAAAAATTCATAATATCCTTTAAGAATGGCTTCAAGCAAATTGGTTTCCTGATAAAATTGACGTTTGCCTATTGCATTATTTTTAGCATTCTCTAATTCTTCGTCAGAAACAGGCTCAGTCATTATTTTATTTATTTCAACTTCAAAACCTTCCAGAGATGTTTTTATATTTTTTGGTTCTGTTCCGATGTATACGGAAAAATTACCGCATAATATATTAGGCTCAAATGCGCTTCTGACGGTGTATGCTAAACCTTGTTTTTCTCTTAATTCAAGAAACAAACGTGACGATAACCCCGAAGAACCTAAAATCGTATTAAGCAATATTATTGCCGCATAATCTTCCGAATAAATATTGGGGAATTGCCATCCCTTAAATATTTGTGCTTGATTTGCATCTTCTTTTTCGATTACGGATATTTGCGGTTCCTTTATTTCGGCGACTTTAGTCCTTTCATCCGCGCTGTCTTCCGATTTTAAATTCGCAAAATGTTTTTCTAAAAGATTAATAATATCTGCCTTTTCAAAATCCCCCACAACCGTAATATTTTTAGCTGCATTATTTTTTATTTCTTCACCTGCTTTTATAATATCTTCTTTTGTTATTAAGTCGATATTGTCAATTATTTCTTGTCTTCCTATTCCGTACGGGTGGTTTTTAAAAATCGTTCTGTAATAATTCTCTTGAGCTTGAAGTTTTGGGGAATCCAAATCAGCTTTAAATTCACCTTTTATTTTTAACGCTTCTTTTTTATATTCATCAAATGTTGAATTTTCAATAATATCTTGAAATATTTCCAGCGCGGTATTTATATCTTCATTCAAGCATTGAATTTTAAATATAATATAGTCGGATTTTTTATCCGCAGAAATATCTATGGCATTTTCATCCATTAAATCCGCAAGTTCCTGCGCCGTTTTTGTCTTTGTGCCTTGGAAAAACAACTGTGTCATTATGTAATAAAGACCTGTTTTGGCGGGGTCCTTATTAATTTTTGCGTGCATTACAATTGCACATCTGGGAGTATTATTATTTCTCTTAATTATTGTTTTTATACCATTTTTTAATGTGTATCTTTCCATAGTTAATCCTTTATTTTTTGTATGATTCAGGCATTAATACCGCAATAACCGCATGATTGATATCCAAATATTTACTTGCAGCGAATTTTATGTCTTCTAACGTTATTTCTTCTATAGCTTGAATATATTTTTCAACGTATTCAAGTTTATTACATACCGTCATATAAAAACCAATAGTTTCTCCGATTTCGGAAACAGTTTCGGCACTTTCCGCAAAAGCTGCTTTTAGCTTTTTCTTTGCTTTCTTAAGCTCGTTTGGAGTTATTCCTTCGCGGCAGATTTTATTTATTTGATTTTTAATTAAATCTATTGCTTTATCTTTTGATTCGGGCTTAAAGTTGGCGTCAATAAAAATATTCCCGCCGTCTTTAAAATGATAATAATCGGTTGAAACAACATTAAATGTATGTTCTTTGTCTTTTTCAATTAATTCCTGATATAATCTTGAACTCTGACCTTGACCTAATACGGTGCATAACATCTCAAGAGCAGTTGATGTCTTAATATCACAAGCTTTAGCACCTAAATATCCGAACATTAAAAATCCCGTATTGATTTTTGCGTATTCTTCAATTATTGTTGTTTCATTTTTCGGGGTATCAATTTGATGTTCCTTGTTTTCACTGTTTTTGCGCCCTTTAAAGTCAAATTCCTTGCATATTAAAGGTAAAATTTCATCAAAATTCAATTCCCCTACGATAATTGTTGTAATATTGTTCGGAGTATAATGATTTTTGTAATATTCAAGTACTTTTTCTCTCTCAATTGTTGATATTATTTGTTCATTGCCGATAACATCCCTTCTGTACGGGTGTTGTGTATATAAATTTTTATTTAATAAGTTATATACCTTAGTCCAGGGTTGATCTTTCCGCATTCTGATTTCTTCGATTACAACGTGGCGTTCACGCTTTGTTTTAATTTTTGGATTGTTAATATCAAAAGGTTCGCCTATTTCGTTATCGGGGATTATCGGATCCAGCAGCATATCAGCATGAAGTTCAAGCGTATCTTTAAAATTCCTGTTATCACAGCCTTTCGGAATTGTTACATAATAAAAAGTATAATCTTTCCAAGTGGCTGCATTAACAATTGCTCCGCGGGATTCAAGTGTTCTGTCAAATTCTCCCGCCTTATGTTTTGATGTCCCTTTAAACATAAGATGTTCCAAAAAATGAGAAATACCGTTATTCTCATCATTTTCATTTATTGAGCCGGTCTTTACCCAGCTGCTTATATTCAATAATCCGCCTTTTTTATATGCAAATACTATTTTATGTCCGCATTTACGTTCATATATCTCTACAGGTTTTTCTAAAAAGGGATATTCAACCTGCGTTTTTTTTATTTCTTCCATAACTAACCTCTGCAAACTTTTTCTTTCTCTATTGTATCAGATTTTTATTAAATTTCGCTTTATTTTTTATATAAATGGCAAAAAATTTTTTTAGGATGTTTTAACTTAGTACATGAAATTAATAAGAGGTTTTTTTAAATGAATGTTTCACCGGTATCTTTTGGCTCATTAATGTGTTTTACAATAAAAGACGGAAAACCAAAAGCTCCCGTTCCCATGCTTGTGAAAGCCGCTTTTAATAATAATGATATTATTAAAAATAAATATAAATACAAGCTTGATAATAATGTTACCGAATATACCAAAGAAAAAATTGACGGTACCGTTTTTAATGCTTCCGCTAATTTCTGTAATGAATTGGATAAATTATATAAAAATATATTACCAAAAGGTTCTAAACGTGTTATTATGACCTCTGCGGATTTCTTTATTAATCCTACTCAAACGGAAAAAAGGTATTTTATAACCGCTGCAACCGCAAGTGATGAAGAAAAAATTCTCCGTACTTTAAATAAAAATAATACAAATTTTTATGTGGCAAAATTTAACGGCGGAAAGCAATTCTAAAATATTTTTCAAACCCCGCTTTTACAGCTTCGGCAGTTTCTTCCCGTGTTATATCAGAATTTATTTCTTTCATACACGTTATTTCTTCGGAATTTATTTTTTCGGAAAATATTGTTTCTATTAAATCTTTATCATAATCAAATAATATTGAGCCGTGCTGTAAAATATAATTTTGGCTCCGATATTGGGCTGAACCTATTAATTTCTTATTTCGGTAATTTAAGTCTGCACCGGTGGAAAGCGACATACAATAATCATAAGATGTTTTAATTTTTTTGTTTCCGCCTAAAGTCAGTTCTATATTTAGTTCTTTAAAACCTAAAATAATTGCTGAGGAAATTTCTTTATATGATTTTATAACACTTTCTCCGTTATTTAAAAAGTCAGCGGGACAAACAAATGAATATGTAAGTTCATTATCGTGCAGAAGCCCTCGTCCGCCGGTAATCCGTTTTACAATATCAATGTTGTTTTTTTGGCAAAAATCACGGTTTATATCCTCAAAAGATTGATTTCTGCCAACAGATACGCATTTTGGTTTCCATCCGTAAAATCTTAAAATCGGTTCACGCAGTTTTTGACTTATGGCAAATTCCAAATTTTTTTGGTCTATGCTCATATTTTCATCGCCGCTGTATTCTTTGTATTCTGTTATTATTGCCATAGTTGTACACATTATGCGGTTTTAATCTTATTCATAGCTTCTTCCAGAAAATCATGTGTTTGAAGATAAAAATCAGGAGAGGATTCTTTTATTTTTTGTTTCGCATAATTGTACATTTCTGCTATGTGAGGGTCTATTTCCGAATTTAAAATTTTATTCATTTGATGACAAAATTCTATAGACGGCATATAGCTTTTAATTCCTATGCCTTTACATGTTTCTATCCAATTATCTATGTCTTCTTTGGTGTCATTAACGCCTTTTAAAATAATGTATTTAACAATTATTTGATAGGGAGATTGTGAATCTTTTACATATTTTGATAAATTTTTAATAACATCATTAAATTTATCAACGCCCTTAATTTTTTTAAATAATTCTCGATTTCCGCAGTCAAGTGATAATATAATTTTTGATTCCTGATTTACCTGCATTGCTTTACCAATGTATTTTTCATATAAAATTCCGTTTGTTAATACATCAATTCTGTATTTGTGTTTTATAACAAATTTAAGTATTTTGGGATATTCTTTTAAAATAGTCGGTTCGCCTCCGCCCGAGGATATATGAAGGCTTTCATCCAATAAATCTTGTTTCTGCAATCGCTCTAATACCGGCAGAACATCTATAACTCCTTTTTGATTTCTTGATGTATATATTTTTAATTTAGTGTCATTTCTGTTTGAACAGTAAAAACAAGCACAGTTGCATTGACTCCAATTAAATAATTCTATTTTCTTAATTTTTTGTGTTGGATTTTCACCGTCAAAGTCTTTTAAATGGATACATTTTTCACACTCAGTTTTGTAAATTCCATTTTGCATATCTTCAATTGCTTTTTGTCTTTCATCTAAAAATTTTTCTAAATAATTTTTTTCATAAGGGAAAAAATTATATTCTCTTTTGGGTTCATGGCAAAGTGATATTCCGTGATAGTGAAATGTTATACAATTATTTAAAAAAGTACAAAATTTTTTACTCATATAATCCCTCTTTTTTGCGAATTTATTTAAAAAAATGGCTTACAATATTTTAAATATATCATATATTAATTTAATTTAAAAATATTGTTTTTTGTTTATAAAATTTTTGTGTTAATATTAATGGCATGGAAGTATGCAGATTTCTTTTAGATGAAATTCAATTTATAGTTAAACGCGTTACCCCTTGTTATACAAGATTGTGGGAAAAAGAGGGGTATGTAAGAAGATATTTTATAGAAGCGGATGAAAATACTTCACCTCAAGTTTTAAAATCTTTTTTTGATTTAAGGCGTAAATATATTGATATGTGCAAAAATGGTGTAACTCCGCCTTTTTGTAAAAATTGTTATTATTATGACCCCGTTGAAATACCTGACGATTATGATTTAATGGGTAATCATACATTTAAATCCTTATACATATCTCATCGTAATACTTGCCACTGCAAATGTATATATTGTTGTTTAGCCGGTGAAAATAATACCGAAGAAAGCTTTATTCAAATGAATAATGAAAAAACATATAACATTATGCCTATAATGAATTATTTAGATGAAAATAAATTAATTAATAACGAAACAACAATAAATATAATGGGCGGTGAATGTACGGAATATCCCGAAGAAGCTCATAATATAATTGATATAGGACTAAAAAATAATTGTAAATTCCGTATTCTTACTAACGGTATTATTTATGATGAAAAAATCGCGGATTTAATGAAAAATGAAAATATTAATATTGTTATTTCTTTAGATTCCGGCTCTGATGAAATGTACAGACGCGTTAAAAGAGTTAATGCTTTTGATAAAGTAACTAATAATATCATTAAATATAATGAAGCCGGTAAAAATAATCCCGACTCAAGAATAATGTTAAAGTATATTCTTTGTCCCGGAATTAATGATAAAATTGATGAAATTAAAAAATTTAAAGATTTTGCACTTAACGCTAATATCGGTTGTATCATTTTAAGTATTGACAGATTTTGGCTCAGCAAAAATATTGATAAACAAGTTCCCGCAAAATTAAGAAATGCTATGGATTACTTTATGGATAAAACAAATTGTCCCGATGTAGGTACAACAATTGACTATGGTTTTGTGGATAAAACTTGGGCGGATAAAGTTTTCTCTATGGCGAAAAAGGATTCTGACAAATGTTTTGCAAAATTAAAGAAATTTTTCAAAAAAATCCTTTCTCATTAGTAATTTTTATTACATTATTATTTTGTATTTCCTTTATTGTTTATAATACAAGATATGCAATTGTTACAAATGAAGATATACCTATATTTCTGATTGATAACCATTTCTTATACCACGCAAGATATCCTTATATAGCATTTAATGCTTTTATGATTAAAGTCCTGCCTGATTTATTAAACATTAATATACAGCAATTCGCTTTTATTTCAGAGGGAATTACTAAGGCGGTTTTGTATACCGTTATGATATATATTATTGTTCAAGGATATTATAAAATACAAAATTCAACTGAAATAACACATTCTTTTAAAAGTATTTTATTTAAAAGTATGTTAATTTTATCAACTTATGTTTATTGTTTTTCGGTATTAAATAAAGAAGATTTTTTTATATATAGTTTCACAACACTGGTGTGGTTTAATTCTTATCTTTTCCCGTTAGCTTTTTTGTATTTGTTTCTGTTTGAAATTATTAATATTAATGATTTTAAAAAGGAAATAACGTCCAAAAAATTGTTTTATTTATTTTTAATCACAGCTTTGGTTTGTTTCGGCAACGAAATGATTTTATTTATTTTGTTTGTAATGCTGTTTCTTTTTATCATTGAACAGTTTATATATAAAACGGACATTTTGAAAAATAAATATTTTAAAATATTTATTTGGTTAACGTTTTTTTCTATATTTATAGGAATTTGCGTATTTTTTGCTTTCGGTTCTCAAGCGATGTATGAATATCATAAAGTCTTTACGGGCTTTTTACCTAATATTCATCAAGCTTTTATAATTTTTAAAGCATCAGCAAAAAAACTTATAATTGATAATTTATTATTTTTAGCAATAATTGTTTATTATTACGTATTAAATTTCAAAAAGAAAAAAACAGATAAAACGAATTTATATTTTCTGTTTGCCCATTATTTATTTTTCATAGTTTTAATTTTTGTGCCTTGGACTTGTTTTTATGTTGAAAATAATCCTAATAAAATGTGGATTTTAAATCCTCCGTTTCAAGTTGCATATTGTATGTCTGTTTATACCGTTGCTTTATACTTAATGCTTAGTATTTGGTATGATAAAAATACAAAAGAAATTCATAAGCGCATTGTGCTTTCATTGTTTTTTGCAGGTTCAATATTGTCAATCATTTTATACTTATGTGTATATCCGATAAAAACGGATGAATTCTTTTTGAATAAATCATCAAGAAGAATGATATATATTGCGGATAAAATTTCTTTATATAATGTGAAAAATAATCTTCCCGTTAATGTTTGTTATAATAAGAATGTATATAACAGGCTGGGGTTATTTTCATCCGAAAAAAATGTATATTTAAGATATTTGAAAAATGTTTATAAACTTGATAATTATGATGAAATATTGAAAAATTCCAATTGTATTGACGATCATCAGTATATAAAAAATTATTATGCTCAGGGACAGAGATTTTCCAGGGACGAGATAAAAAAATTAGATTTTTCAACATTAAAATAATTATTATACTAATAAAAGGGGATATGTATGAAATTTGAAACTATAACAACGCAGGGTTTTACGGATTTAAAAAAGCAAAATCACGCAATATCAATGCCTATATATGCGACAACGGCATATAGTTTTGACAGTGTTGAACATGCCGTTAATTTATTTGATTTAAAAGTTGAAGGAGATATTTACTCCAGATTAACCAATCCTTCTTGCGAAATGATAGAAAAAAGAATTGCAATGCTTGAAGGCGGAGTTGGTGCTTTATGTGTATCTTCGGGTCAGTCTGCAATACTTATAGCTATATTAAATATAGCCGGCTGCGGGGATGAAGTTGTTACTTCCGCTAAAATATATGGCGGAACTTACAATCTGTTTGCCAAAACATTTAAACAAATGGGAATAAATGTAAAATTCATTAATACCGATAACCTTGAAGACTATGAAAATGCTATTACGGAAAAAACAAAATGTATTTACGCCGAATCAATAGGAAATCCGAGTATTAAAGTTGCGCCTATAGAAGATTTGGCAAAATTGGCGCATAAATATGAAATACCTTTAATTATTGATAATACTGTAGCTTCCCCATATTTATTAAGACCAATTGAATTCGGAGCGGATATTGTTGTTCACTCAACAACAAAATATTTATCCGGGCATGGTAATGCCATGGGCGGAATTATAGTGGATTCGGGAAAATTCAATTGGAAAAATAACGATAAATTTAAGATGTTAACTACTCCGGATGAAAGCTATCACGGAATAATATATACGGACGCATTTAATAACGCCGCATATATTGCAAAAGCGCGTACACATTTAATAAGGGATTTAGGCTGCTGTATGAGTCCGTTTAACGCTTATTTAACAATGCTGGGGCTTGAAACCTTGCATGTAAGAATGGACAGACACTGCGAAAATGCTTTAAAACTGGCTAAATATTTAGAAAAACATCCGCATATTAATTTTGTTACTTATCCTTTATTGGAAAGCAGCAAAGATTATAAGCTCGCCCAAAAATATTTGCCTAAAGGTGCTTCATCATTAATCGGCTTTGGGGTTGACGGTGACGGAACAAAGTTTATTGAGGCTTTAAAGTTGTTTATTCACGCAACAAACCTTGGGGATGTTCGTTCCATAATTACTTATCCTGCCGGAACTACTCACAGACAGCTGTCTGATGAACAAAAAATCCAAGCGGGTATTACAAATGATTATATGCGTGCTTCAATAGGGCTTGAAAATATTGATGATATTATAGATGACATAAATAATGCAATAGAAATTTCGAGAAAATGAACAATATAGGCATAGTTAAAACTCAATATTACACAATAGAAGAAAAAATAAAACTTGAAAGCGGAATTGAATTTTCTCCCGTAACTGTTGCTTATGAAACATACGGCAGTCTTAATAAAGAAGGGAATAATGCCATATTAATCATACACGCGTTAACGGGTGACGCTCATGCTGCCGGATATAAAACCGAAGAAGACAAAAAACCGGGTTGGTGGGATCCGTTAATCGGCCCCGGTAAACCATTTGATACTAATAAATACTTTGTGGTTTGTACTAATATTTTTGGCGGCTGCAGCGGAACTACGGGGCCTTCCAGTATTAATCCCGAAACGGGAGAACCTTATGGTATTTCATTCCCGGTATTTACAATTGAAGATACAATAAAAATTCAAAAAAAAGTGCTTGATTATCTTGGTGTAAAAAGTTTATATTCTGTTGCGGGCGGTTCTATGGGCGGAATGCAGGCTATGCAGTTTTCAATTACATATCCCGAATTTGTAAAATCTGCTATCCTTATAGCAACTACGTCTAAGTTATCACCGCAGGCAATAGCTTTTAATGCTGTCGGCAGAAACTCAATAATCTCTGACCCCGCTTGGAATAACGGTAATTATTATAATAAAGAAATTAAACCTGACCGCGGTTTATCTATTGCCAGAATGGTCGGACACATTACATATCTTTGTGAAGAAGCGATGTATAACAAATTCGGCAGAAAATTACAAAATAAAAACCATTATGATTTTAACTTTGATATAGATTTTCAGGTGGAAAGCTATTTACAGCACCAAGGACAGATTTTTGTTGATAGGTTTGACGCCAACAGTTATCTTTATATTACTAAAGCTATGGATTACTTTGACCTTGAAAATAAATACGGCTCGCTTGAAAATGCTTTTAGTCGTACCAAATCAAAGTTTCTTGTTATTTCATTTGATTCTGATTGGCTGTTTCCTTCATCTCAGGCAAAAGAGATTGTTAATACGTTAATGCGTTTAAATAAAGATATTTCATATTGCGAAATTAAATCACCCTGCGGGCATGACGCTTTTTTGCTCGAATATGATGTTCAGTCTAAAATAATCGAAAGCTTTTTAAATACTCATATTAAAGGAGAAATTGATGGATAATCATTATATACAATCAAATGGACTACATGTTAATTATTCATTGATATCCGATATGATTGAAAAGGGTTCAAAAGTTTTGGATTTAGGCTGCGGTGACGGATATTTACTGCAATTGCTTAAAAAAAACAATAATATAATCGGTAACGGTATTGAAATATCACAAGAACATGTAATATCTTGTTTAGAGAAGGGGCTTTCAGTCATTCAAGGCGATATTGATGACGGATTAAAACAGTTTTCGGATAAATCTTATGATTATGTTGTTTTAAATCAAACTCTGCAATCAGTCAGTGAACCAGAATTCGTTCTTGAGGAAATGCTTAGGGTGGGCAAAAAATGTATTGTAAGTTTTCCTAATTTCGCTTATTGGCGAATAAGATTAAAATTTTTCTTTACGGGAAATATGCCGAAATCAAAAGTATTACCTTTTGAATGGTACAATACGCCTAATATTCATTTGTTATCAATTAAGGATTTTTTTGAATTTGCTAAAAATCACAATATTAAAATACTTCAAGGAATTTATACAACAAGAGCTTCAATCCGAAGGGGTATTCAATACAATATATTCTCAAATCTGCTGGCGGAAGAAGCTATATTTATAATTTCTTATAATGTGTCCGAGAAAATTTCGCGATACCAGATTAAATATTAATGTATCTTTTCTGTTAATTAATTGTTTTAATGTTATAATAAATTGAGAATTCTGGAGTTTTTTATGAATAGAAAAGTTTTTGGGATAGTTATACTTAATATAATTGTTTTTATCGGATTGTTATTTTTAATGAACTGGGTAGTTTACAAATATTTTTATGCTCCGCTTGAACGCAATTATCACAGTTCAAAAGACAGACCTTATGATTTAAAAAGATACGTACTTGATTATAAAACAATGAAGGAATATTATCCCGTAAGAGACCCGTTTGGGGTGAATTATAAAAGAAATCCGATTGTAATGTTCGGATGTTCATACGGATTTGGTTCACCGCTTAATCCGGAACAAACTTTAGCTTATAAATTATCCGAAATGTTAAAACGTCCGGTTTATAATTATTCCGCACCGGGACTGTCACCGCAATTTGCCATAATGAGAATACGTTCTCATGAAATTGATGATATTATAAAAAACAGTGATTATGTAATTTATGTAACTATCGGTGAACATGTTTGGAGAGTTCATACAAATAGTAACGGCTTCCATTATCAAAGTGTTTGGCCCAGAATGATTGTTAAAAAAGTTAATAATGAAAAAAAGTTAGAATTTCATAAAGTTTATTTCCCCTCTATTGAAGGAAGTTATTTATATAAATATGTTCAAAAAACCTGGTTTGCCAGAATTCTTACGCCTTTAAATGTTAAATTTGTTCAAGATTATATGTTTGATTTTATTAAGCTGCACTTCTTAACCATTCAAAAAGAAATGCAGGAAATTAATCCTAATATAAAAATGATTATTCTTTTATACCATGATGAAGAAGAAACGGAATTATTTACGTCCTCTGACCGCTGGAAGGAACTTGAAAAAGAAGGAATTACGGTTATCGATGTTAATAAAAATCTTCCTCAACTCAAAAAAAAGGAATATTCCGTTCCGAATGACGGACATCCGAGTGAACTTGCGTGGAATGATATAGCCGATTTATTGGTTAAAAAATTAAAAGTTTTGAACTGATAAATTGCCTGGTAAACGGTGCGGCAATAAGTTAACATAGCCTTTGTGAGTATTAAGGGGGAATTTTGGCCGCTGACCTTGTAATGCGGTTAACAAACCGGAAATTTAACCGTTATACTTTTTCTAAAATTTGATTTTTATTCACCGACTTTTTTGCCGCCGCATTAATTAAACCTGCAAATAACGGATGTGGTCTTTCCGGACGTGATTTGAATTCCGGATGGAACTGACAAGCCACGAACCAGTCATTTTTAGGAAGTTCAACCATTTCACACAGCATTCCGTCCGGTGATAGTCCTGAAAATACAAGCCCTGCGTCAGCTATTTGCTTGCGATATTCATTATTAACTTCATATCTGTGGCGATGACGTTCAAATATTACATCCGTACCGTATGCTTCTTCAGCTTTTGTGCCTTTTTGAATATGACATTCGTACTTGCCGAGCCTCATTGTACCGCCGTAACCTTCTACGTGCTTTTGTTCAACCATTAAGTCAATAACCGGATATGGTGTATTTTCATTAAATTCCATTGAATTTGCTTCTTTTAATCCGACAACATTCCTTGCGTATTCTATAACGGCGCATTGCATTCCAAGACATAATCCTAAAAACGGCAGGTTATTTTCCCTTGCATATCTTATTACGTTTAATTTGCCTTCAATACCTCTTATACCGAAGCCTCCGGGAACTACAAGTCCGTCAACATCCGCTAAAGCTTCTTTTGCTTTTTCATATTCAATACAATCTTCGGAATTTATCCATTTAATGTCTATTTGTGCGTCGTTGGCGTATCCGGCATGTTTAAGCGACTCTACAACCGATATATATGCGTCGGAAAGTTTTGTATATTTGCCTGCTATAGCAATTTTTATAGTCTTTTTCGGATTTTTAATCTTATAAACCAGATTTTGCCAGGATTCTAAGTTCGGTTTTACATCCTGCATAAATAACCTTTGAAGTACAACGCCGGCCAGATTTTGTTCTTCCAGTGCAAGCGGAACTTCATATATGCTTTTCATATCCCTGCATTCAATTATGGCATCTTTAGGAACCGAGCAAAACAGCGCAAGTTTTTCTTTCTCTTTTTTCGGAATTGGTTTTGCGGTTCTGCATACCAATATTTCCGGTTGAATACCATAGCTTCTTAAGTTTGTAACACTGTGCTGGGAAGGTTTTGTCTTTAATTCTCCCGATGTAGGTAAATAAGGAAGCAGAGTAACGTGTATAGAAATGCTGTTGCCGAAGCCTGTTTCACTGCGGAATTGTCTTATTGCTTCAATAAATGGCAAACTCTCAATATCACCTATTGTTCCGCCTATTTCAGCTATTATAAAATCAGGTTTAAACTGTTGAGTAGCTTTTTTTATCCTTGATTTAATTTCATTGGTAATGTGAGGAATGGTTTGAACCGTAGCACCAAGATAATCACCGCGGCGTTCCTTGTTAATAACCGTTTGATATATACTCCCTGATGTTACATTATTAATTTGCCCCAAATTAGTATCCGTAAATCTTTCATAGTGGCCTAAATCGAGGTCGGTTTCGGCGCCGTCGTCGGTAACAAATACTTCTCCGTGTTGAAACGGACTCATTGTTCCGGGGTCAACATTTATATAAGGGTCAAATTTTTGTATAACCACGCTAAACCCGCGTGCTTTTAACAGTCTTCCCAGTGAAGCCGCAACTATTCCTTTTCCCAGTGACGATACAACACCGCCCGTAACAAAGATATATTTTGTACTCATCAAATCCTCAATTCGTTAATTAATTTTGGGTACTCTGAAGAAGCCGTCTTCTTCATAAGGCGCATTTGCCATCATTTCTTCTTTTGTTTGTTCATATTTAACAACATCTTCACGCATTACATTATATACGGGCAGAGGATGAGGCATGGGTTCTACACCAGTTGTATCAACTTCGTTCATTTGCTCAACATATTTTAAAATATCGCCCAGCTGTTTTGAATATTTTTCAGTTTCTTCTTCGGATAACTCTAATCTCGCCAGTTTTGCTACGTGTTGCGTTTCTTTTGTGCTTATCATATTTTATCTCCAATAACACTATGATTTTACCATAAGTATTATTTTTTTTCATGTTAATATAATTTTGGAAGGGATTAGTTGAAATGGATAATGAAAATATATTTCTAAAACATAAATTTTTAATTATATTATTTTTAATTACTTTCATTGGTTTTATGTATTGTTATTACACCAGTGCAATGGGATTGTATTTTGATATACCTAATATGTTTTCGGGTATGTTTTATGTTAAATCTCAATATCCTTCCCATTTTGTGTTCTTTAATGATAACAGACCAAGATTATTTAATAATTTATTAGTCGCGGTGCCGTTTAATTTACTTTTCGGCTATGTTAAAAATCTGCCCGCAATTAATGCGTTAAAGTTATTTTCAACCTCTTATTTTGTGGTACATTTATTTGGTTTAATTGTAAATTATCTTGTTGCATTAAGAACAAAACGATATGATATTGCAGCTGTTGCATTTTGTTTTTATTGTTTATTTTCCGTTCCTAATGCAATATGGTCTGTAAGAGAATTACATATTGCGGTTTTGTTCTATTTCGCTCTTTTATCTTATTTCCTTTCAAAGGAAAAACTTCATCCCATAGATTTAATTCCTATATCATTATTGGTTATATATACGTTTGAATCATTTGAAATAATAATGATATTGGGAGTCTTATTATATGTATTTATGCGTTTATACGTGAAAAAAGAAGATAAAAATGTTTGGTATAAAATATTTATCGGGATTTCATGCTTAATAGCCGCTATATATATGCCTTTAAGATTATTGTTATTGGCAATGGATAAAGAATTAATGTTTTCTGCAGGGCTTAATGAGTGGATTTTAGGTATTATAATTACTTTTACTCATTTGTTTGAAAGTAATTTATTAATCGCAGTCTTTGCAATTATTGCAATTATTGCTTCCGTATTTTATAAAAAATCAGTAATTAATCCTTTAATGGTGCCGATTTTAGCTTTATATATCATAATTGTTGAAATGGTTTTATATCATCAGACCGGTTATTTCGCTGAACCTCATCTTGAACTGCAGTATTATGGTATAGGTTTGGTATTGTTTTTCCCCGTAGTCTTTTTAATCATTCTTTTTGATTATTTTAAAATTGACGTAAATAATTATAATAAATACTTTTTCTCTAATCTTGTGGTATTTGCATGTTTATTCGGAATACTCGGTTTAATTTGGCAAATTCATTCCTCCTATGATTTTAGAAATTATGTTATTTATATGAAAAATTTAATAAACCTGTCGGAAGATAACTCTTTTATAACTATTCCGGAAGAAGACTTTAAAAAACACAGGTTCCTTGAATATAATAATTGTTACGGAATTACTTTAAAATCAGTTTACCTTTCAAAAACAAAAGAAATTAATAAACTTCTTCTGCCTGCTCAGTATTATAATGATTATTCAATTTTCTGCTTCGCCGGAGATGAATTTACATACTTTGATAAAAAGAAACAAGAAGTGTATTTACAAGGTACGGCTTTTCAAGTTAAAAATAATTATTGGGATTTGACTCCTATAGCTAAAAAATTAGAAGAAGAAAGTATTATATACGAAGGAAGAAAGAAGCCTTTAGTAATTTACAAAAAGAAGTAAATTTTCATTTCTAAATTTTTCAAATTGTGTTTTAAAACTATCGAATGAAAAGTCAGATGTTTTTGCAAAATTCCGGCTTTTATCCGCATATTTAGCAGAGTCATATAAATCGTAATTAATATTATTCTCTTTTGCAAAATTTTCAATATAATCCATTAACATGTAAACATGAGGCGAAATTTTATTGATGTTTTTATTTGCGTAAGTATACTCAACATCAACTATAATACTTTTAATATCATACGATTTTATTTTATTAAAAAATTCGTTAATTTCTTCAAGTGTATCATTAATCCCCGGAATAATAATATATTTTACTTTCACATTCGGCGCTAAATCCGGATTTAAGCCTTTTCTGTAGTGTTTAATATTATCCCAAACCTTATTTGATTTATCAACACGCTTAATTCTTGTATATGTTTCTTTATTTGCGCTGTCCGGTGAAATTACAACGCTGACGTTTCCCTGCTTTAATCCGTCGCGTATTGCACGGCTGAATAATATTCCCGAGGAATGTATTCTTACATTAGAACCGGCTTTTAAAAACAATTTTAATAACGGTTCAAATTCTTTTAAAACCGTAGGTTCGCCTCCTTGAAAGGTAATTTCGCCAGTGTTTTTAAATTTACCTTGTTTAATAAGTTCTTTTACGGCATTTAAAACATTATTTTTTGTTTTTGGTTTATTCTTCTGCACTCCGCAATATATACAATTTGAATTACATTGACTCCAATGATCGAAGTTAATAAAAGAAATATAATCGTCTTCATCCCAATCTTCTTCGCGTAAATTATAGCAGCCTTCACATGCCGGTAAATCTTTATTCCGTTGAAATTTACGCTGTTCTTTTTTTACGGAAAAAAGTAAATCCCAATTAATTTTATTATTTTCGTATTTGTTAATTATGGGCAGCAGTCCTTTGTTAAATTCTCTGGAAAGACAACAAGCTTGAATAGAGTCAACATTTATTGATATACCGTGTTCTATTAAATGGCAGCTTTTATATTTCATTATCACTCCTTTAAAAAAATTATACAATAAAAAACCTCCCTTTTTTAGGGAGGTTAAAAAATGTTTATTAATTTTTATTTTTTGCATTTGCAGTCGTCGCCGCAGGTGCATTTTGTATCGCATTTGCAATTTTCGCCGCAGGTACATTCTTTTTTGCAGCTGCATGCTTGGGTGCATTTTCCTTTTTTTACTTTTATGACAAGCATGTTTTCTTTATCACCGTATAATGAAAATTTAATTTTTCCTAAATGATTTATTGTTATTAAACCTTTAATATCTGTAGTTTGAACATTAGACGGGCTGAAAGTATATTTGTGAAAATAATTATTTGTATCATTAAAGAGAAGAATTTGTTTCTTCTTAAATAATCGTTTTTTTATAATTAATTCATTGTTATTAAATTTTGAAATTTTAATAATTTTAGTATTCGGGAAAATCTTTTTTAATCCTAACGGACAAAGAGGAGTTTCAACAAATTTGTCCGATTCCTGATTATAAGTGATTTCATAATATTTTAAACCTGCATTGTCAACGCCGATAAATCTTCCGTCCTTAATAAATTCAAAATTAGATTTTAAAGCTAAGGTATATTTTTTGTTGCCTGAATAATATTCGGAATAATTGCCGCTGCCATCTGATGTCTTTTTTGTCAAAACAATTTTGTTGTCAGCTAAAGAGCCGGTTGACCAGGTTTTAGTCGTAGGCTGGTAAACTACTTGATAACCGTTATAAATACCTTCAAAATCATCTTTTGTAATAATGGTATTTAAACTGCAGCCTTGCAGCACTTCTTTTTGAGAATCACATTTACAGTCTTTGCATTTGCAATTCGGATTATCACAAGCCATTGCGGTTCCGATAAAACAAATTGTCAAAATTAATGTAAACAATCCGTTTAATAATTTTTTCATACTTAACTCCTAAACTTTAAAAAAAACAAGCTAATTTTAGCATAATTGCAAATTTTAAACAATGATTATGTTTTTTGAATTTTTAATGTATAATATTAAAAGGTCAAATTGAGGTATACATGGCAACCGAAACAGTTATTGAAAATAAATTTGCTTTTTCTTTTAAAAAAAATAATATAGATGAAATGTTTCACAATCTGACGGAAAATCCCGTAGGATGTGAGAAAAAAGATTTCAGACTAATGATAAGTACAATTTATCAGCTGGTGGAAGATGAATTTGCCACTACGTTTCAAAATTCAAGTAATGTAATAAAAAATACGCAATTTTATATAATGCGTTCGGGAAAAGCCATAGAAGTATTTGTTACCCCGACCAATAATTTTGATTTTTATTTAAAATCCAAAGGTTCCATGTTTCGTTTCTCCTCATCAACTTTAACAATGCAGGAAAACGGAAAAGCTGTTGATAAAATAGGTTATAAAGTTCCGTTAGAACTTATTTGGGACTATTTCTCAGGATTTGATACAATAGTTGACAATCCTAATGTTACGGAATCATTTAAAATTTTAAATATTATAACCCAATTTGTAAAAAAGACCGTTGAAAAACTTTATTTTCTGCCTAAAGTTAATAAAACCGAAAAATTTTTCAGCATATCTTATGAAATGTTTGCAATAAATGATTTACTGCAGGATTCATTGGATGAAGTTTATTCTCTTGATTTTTCCCTTATATCAGATATAAAAAATATTGCAGATATATTGATTGAGGACTATTTAAACTATGTAATATTTAAATTTCTTAAATTTAAGGCATATAAATTTAAGGAAATAGTTTCTTCAATTTATTTCTTAAAACCTGTAAATAATAAAAGATATATAAGGGCATTAGACTTAGCCGATGCAATAAGTGAATGGCTGGATGAGATATATATAGGAAAGTATCCCGTCAGCCCTCAATTGGATATTGAAAAAATAGAAGAAGATAAGTTCTTATTAACTATTTCCGTTAAGGCAAACGACAAAAAACTATCCGAAAAAGAACCTGCTAAGCCATTAACGGATATTTATAACGAAGGTACATATTGGGGATATCAAAATACATATCTTGTTAATATCGTTGAAAAACAGCTGAATTATACAATAAGATATTATAAGGAGCTGGAAACTCTCTTTGAAGATGAAAATGATTTAAAAATGTATTTATCATTAAACGATGTTTATAAATTAATGATACATACTGCTTATTACTTGAATAAAGCCGGAATAAACATAAACTTCCCTCCGAATTTCGGGAATATTGTTGTGCCGAGAGCTTCAATTAATGCAAAAATTAAAACTTCAAGGGAACAGGATGTAGCTGATATTCTTAACGGAAAAGGCGGAAATATTAGCTTATCCGGTATATTTGATTTTTCATTCCAAGTTGCAATAGGTGATGAAAAAATTTCGGTTGAGGAATTTGAAAAACTGATTAAAGACGCAAACGGTATAATTGAATTTAAAAATAAATATATATTAATTGACCAAAATGAAGCACAATCAATAATAAATAAATTAAAAAATCCGAAAATAGATAAAATTACAAGAATGGAAATGCTGCATGCTGCATTCTCGGGACATTTAAACGAATATGAATTTGATTATGACGAAGCATTTGCCAATATTGTAAAAGACATAGGCAAAACGGTGGAAGTGACAGCGCCTGACGGATTAAACGGAGTATTAAGACCGTATCAAATGGGCGGTTTAAAATGGCTTTATACCAATACTACAAAAGGTTTCGGCTCTTGTATTGCGGATGATATGGGCTTGGGTAAAACAATACAAGTTATAAGTTTAATCTTAAAACTAAAAGAAGAAGGGAAATTAAC
>CANPXC010000011.1 GCA_947585605.1 Candidatus Gastranaerophilales bacterium
TCGTAAACGAATTGTTTAAAGCTAGAATGAGCGTTATGACAACTGCTCCGTCAGCGGTAACAGGCTGCAGCGGTTCAATATTCGCTACTCAAGATGGTATTACTTATTGTGTTACAGACTGGGATAACGGTACATCAGATGACCAAACATCTGCTTGTAACTCATACAATACTAAACCTTGTGCTTCTTCTGACAGTACTGTAAACTTATACATAGATGTTAACGGTGATAAAAAACCAAATAAATTAACAACATCTGCAAACCAGCCAAAAGATATTTATACAGCACAAATATACAACCAAAAAGTTGTTCCTTTTGGTGCAGCAGCTCAAGGCGTTATGTATGACAAACGTGTTGAAACCGCAAGCGCTGAATAGTAAGAATGAGCGTTATGGAAATTGCTCCTAAAGTAGAAGGCTGCAGCGGTTCAATATTCGCTACTCAAGATGGTATTACTTATTGTGTTACAGCTTGGAGTAGCGGTACAGAAGACAGCCAAACATCTGCTTGTAACTCATACAATACTAAACCTTGTTCAACTGATGATAATACTGCAAACTTATACATAGATGTTAACGGTGATAAAAAACCAAATAAATTAACAAAATCTGCCGACCAGCCAAAAGATATTTATGAAGCACAAATATACAACTAAAAAAGTGTTCCTTCTATTTAGAAATAAACAAACTATTCAGGCGGGTTTGCAGGATTTTCCGGATTGTTCGGGTTATATCTTGAAAATTCACCGTCAAAATACAAGTGAATGCAGTTTTTACCGTTTTCTTTTGATACATACAACGCTTTATCTGCCCAATCTATTAAGTCTTTTATATTATCAGCCGCATTCGGGAATTCCGAAATACCTATACTTACAGTTGGCCTTATCATTGTTGTTTCATCAACTTTAACTTCAATTTCACTTATTTTTTGTCTTAACCTTTCCGCAATGGTCACTGCATTTAACGCAGCCGTTTCCGGAAGGATTATAGTAAATTCTTCACCGCCGTATCTCGCCGGGATATCCACATGCCTGATAGTTTTTTGAATTGTTGTGGCTATTTCCTTAAGAACCATATCTCCGACTAAGTGGCCGTATGTATCATTAACGTGTTTAAAGTTATCAATATCCATCATTATTAAAGATAACACGTGGTGATATCTTTGGACTCTCTTAATTTCTGATTCCAACAAGAAATAGAAGTGCCTGTGAATATATAATTTTGTAAGTCCGTCTTTTGTAGCCAGTTCATACAACTGTGCATTATCAACCGCAATAGCAGCTTGGTTTGCAAGTGCTTCAACGAATTCTAAATCTTTTTTATTAAACAGCTTACCGTTCTTTTTATTGGTTATGTTAATAATACCAATGCATTCGCCTTTCGCTATTAACGGAACGCATATTAATGAAGATATATTATTATCACCTGATAATTGGCTAAATCTCGGGTCATTACCGCCCAAATTAGTGATTATTGATTTTTTTTCGGTAAATACTTTACCTGCAATTCCGCTTTCGGGCTTCATTTTTTGACACTCAACAAGCCCGTTATTAATATCATCTTCATGCTTTTTATCTTTTAATCCGTATACAACCTTTACCTGCAAGGTATTATCGGACGAATCATAAAGCATTAATGAACCTTTTTCGGCGTTTACGGTTTCTATTGCCTTATCCAAAATAACACCGATTAATCTTTTTAAGTCATCAATAAAGTTAACCGCTTGCGAAATATTGTACAAAATAGACAAATTATGCAGAGTTTTATTTAAATCCTGTATTTTAGCTTCTTGCTCTTTATTTTTTATAAATTTCCTCAAAATCGGGTCAATACAGCTGAAAACTTGATTTAAGTATTTGAAATCTTCGTCATTAAAAGGTGTTCCGTCTTCTTTTGCACTTATAGAACATATACAAAACGGCGTTAATTCATTATAAAAAATTTTTATATATTCCGTTTCAAGCTCATTTAACTTATAAGTATTCCAAAATGCTTTATAAATTAAGCTTCCGTCTTGATTTGTAACTCTTATTAAATCTTCGGTCTCATTTTGCAGAAACGGAGCATTATCCGCACTGAATTCATAATCCAGCTCGCTTGATGAAGCAATATTTTTGGTTTGAAATATTCCGTTATTATTTAAGAAAAATCTTATATTTTTTAATGTGAGTGAAGATTTTACCAGAAATGCAACTTTAGATAATAACTCTTCAACACTGCGTGATTGATTTGCAACCATATTCAAATCAAATAAATTGTGCAATTCAAGCACATTCTTTTGTAAATTATATACTTTTTCAGCTAAATCATTTGTCATAATTACATTATATTATAAAATAAAAATTATTGTTTACTATTTTTAGATGTTTTTTTATTTTCAATGTATGCTAATAATACCGAAGAACCTATTAACACAGGAAGAAAATAATATTTTAAATTTTTAACCAAGCTTTTTCTAAGGCTTTCTTTAGAATTTGAATAATCCATTAACGACCATATTCCCGTTAATGATAACAGTATCGGAGTAGATTTTACGGCATGCTTTGTAAAACTGTCGGCATAATTTGAAGCATACTCTTTCTGCTCTTTGGTTAAAAGAGGTGTTCTTTCGCTATTTCCCTTTTGAGGCGTCTTAATACCCGTAAAAGCTTTAGTTGAAATTTTCTCTATCATGTTTCACTCCGAAAATCTGCTGACAATCATTATATCGTTTTTTAATACTTTCGTCGATACTATATTTAAATTGTTACATTCCGCAATTTTATTTCTTCTAAACCCTTCAACAAAAGAAACAGCCGATTTATCACCTAAAATTTTAGGCGCGATGAATTGTATTAATTCATCTGCAAGCTTTTCTTCAATAATGGATTTATTGACCTGCGCTCCCGCTTCCGCCAATATACTTTTAATTCCCATGTCATACAATATTTTAACGGCTTCGTTAAGATTTATTTTATTATCCTTAAGCGGACATTTTACTATTTCTATATTTTTAGGACATGCTTTTATTTTATTTGAAGGCGTATTTTCTCCGGTTAAAACTATAACCCTTGTACCGTCATCGTTATACACCTTTGAGCTAAAAGGAACTGTTAACCTTGTATCAAGAATAATCCTTACCGGATTTCTCATATTTTTTAATCTGCATGTCAAAGAAGGATTATCTTTTATTACGGTTGAACTGCCCGTTAAAACGGCGTCATATTGATTTCTTAATTTTTGAACTTCATTTCTGGATACTTCATCCGTTATCCATTTTGAATTATAACTGCTTGACGCAATTTTTCCGTCCAAGGTAGTCGCAGTTTTTATGGTAATATAAGGCGCTTTTTTAATTTGGTTTTTTATAAATATTTTATTTAATTGAAGGCACTCTTCTTCACATACTCCCGTAATTACTTCAATCCCTGCATTCTTAAGTTTTTCAATACCTTTACCCGCCACCTTCGGATTAGGGTCAATCAACCCCGCAATTACACGCTTTATTCCTTTTTCTATAATTAAATCGGCACAAGGCGGAGTTTTACCGTAGTGAGAGCATGGCTCAAGATTTACAATTATTGACTTGCCTTTTAAATCTTCACCTGCGGATAAAACAGCGTTCCTCTCGGCATGATTACCTCCGTAATATTGATGATACCCCTCGGAAATTATTCTGAAATCATCATCAAAAATAATCGCACCCACAAGCGGATTAGGCGATACCCTGCCCATCCCTTTCTTCGCAAGGGATATACACCTTTTCATAAGTCTTTTATATTCTTTTTCCATTTATTTAGCCTGCTTATAAAAAGCTTCAGTTATGATTTGAGAATATTTCCCTTTCTCATTTACGGATATAACTATTAAATCCTTTCCGTTTTCAAGTGAAGCAACCCCTAAAATACCTTCAACATCTTTTATGGGAATGTTTGAAATCTCCGCAACGACTTTTGCATACGGGATTTTTTGATTCATTGCATTAAATTCACCCTGTTTTACAACCTGAACTTTATCAAATTTAATCAGTTTATATTTATACTCTTTTATCAATGTATCAAGTTTATTTTGGAAATCTTTTGATTTAATATCTTCTTTTGTAAGAATAGAACCTTTTTTAGGCTCAATCATTATCATTTTTTGACCGGAAGCGTTGTGTTCCGCAATTATCATTCTGTTATTTAAAAATTTAATGCTCTTATCTATTGAATATTCATCGCCGATTTGAGATAAATCTATAATATCTTTTGTCTTTTCAACCATTTTTTCCTGAGAAGGTGAATTATATTCATCAATTTTTTCTTTTATAAAATCAATAAAGCCTAAATGCAGAAGCCCGAAAAAGACCAAAACCGCTATAACCGTCTTTATGATAATACTTAAACATCCCTTCATAAATACTCCTTTGTAAATAATTTGAATTTATATAAAATTTGTAATACATTAAGTATAGCTATGATAAATGAAGAAATCAAGAACACAAACAGTTTTGAAGTTAATTATGAACTTGCTACCCCGATGTTTAAGCAATTCCTTGATATAAAACGCAAATACAGAGGAGTTGTGCTTTTATACAGAATGGGCGACTTTTATGAAGGCTTTTTTGAAGACGCAATACTGTTTCAAAAGGAATTGGGCTTGACATTAACTCACAAAGAAGGCGGAGATTTGGGGAAAGTCCCCATGGCAGGTATCCCCGTTAAGTCTTTGAATACTTATATACCTAAATTACTTGAAAAAAACTATAAGGTCGCTATCTGCGAACAGCTGGAAAATCCCAAAGAAGTTAAAGGACTTGTTAAAAGAGATATAGTCAAAACAATTACAGCAGGAACAATTATTGAAACCAATCTTTTAGAACCAACAGGGAATAATTATTTAGCTGCAATCATACAGGAAGATAATTTATTCGGACTGGCATACAGCGATATTTCCACAGGTGAATTCAAAGTTACTCAAGGTTCTTTAAATGATATCTTGGCGGAACTCGCAAGAATTAAGCCCGCTGAAATACTTACACCAGTTAAAAAGCAAAAAATCACTCCGTTCCAAATAGTCCCGGAGGAAAAAATCGACCTGCCAAACAGTATAACGTCGCAATACCCCTGTACAAAAATGTCTTGTTCATCCTTCAACAAAGACCGTGCGGAAGAAAATTTAAAAAATATCTTTAAGGTTGTATCGCTTGAAGCATTCGGCGTTAATGAATATACACTCGCATTCAGGGCAGCAGGCGCAATATTGGAATACATAGCGGAAACACAAAAGGGCGTATATCCTAAATTCGATGTTATTTCGCCTTATTCTGTTTCTCAATATATGACTATAGACGCTTCTACAAGGAAAAATCTTGAACTTACGGAAACATCAAGGGATAAATCAAAATACGGAAGCTTATTGTGGGCATTAGATAAAGTTAAAACCCCAATGGGCGCAAGGCTTCTTAAATCTTGGATAACACAGCCCGCCAAAGATATTAACGAAATACAAAAACGCCACGACGCGGTTGAAGAAATCATTAACAACACTTCAGTCAGAATTAATGCTTGTAATTTACTGGAAAGAATATCCGATATAGAACGTATTGGCGTTAAATTAAGCAATTCAACAATTACACCGAGAGATTTCCTCTCTTTGAAAGACTCTTGCGAGCTTTTACCCAATTTTAAAGCAGTAATATCAAATTACAAAAGCGAATATATAAGTCAATTTGATGAAAAATTTACCGAACTTGCGGAATTCGCCTCAATAATAAGCAGAACAATAAACGAAGACGCACCCGTAAATGTAAAAGACGGCGGAGTAATTAAAGAAGAAGTTAACAGTGATTTAGACTACTACAGAAGTTTACTCACGGGCGGTGAAGAATGGCTCAGTAAATTTGAAGCAGAACAAAAAGAAATCTCCGGCATTAAAAATTTAAGAGTAAGCTTTAATCGCAACTTCGGCTACTTCATTGAAATTACAAAATCAAATATTTCTCAAGTTCCCTTGAATTATATAAGAAAACAAACTCTTACAAATGTTGAAAGATATACCACGGAAGAATTACGCAATCATGAAAATGATGTTTTTTCCGCCCAGTTTAAATCCATAGAACTTGAACAAAAAATTTACAACGACCTTATTGAATATTCAAAAACATACATTGATGATATTAAAGAAACGGCGCATTTTTTGGCAAGATTTGACGTACTTACTTCCTTTGCGGAATCAGCTATAGAATCAAATTATGTTCGTCCCGAAATGACTTTAGACGAAGAATTATACATAAAAGACGGCAGACACCCGGTTGTAGAAAAAATTCTTCCCATGGGAGAGTATGTCCCCAATGACTTAAAGCTTAAAGCGGATACACATAATTACGAAGATACACAATTTATGATACTGACAGGCCCTAATATGGCAGGAAAGTCAACATATATGCGCCAAAACGCAATTATTGTCCTTATGGCGCAAATAGGTTCATTTGTTCCAGCTTCCTATGCCCGTATCGGAATTGTGGATAAAATCTTTACCAGAGTCGGTGCAGTCGATGATTTATCTCTCGGACAGTCTACTTTTATGGTGGAAATGAATGAAACGGCTTTCATCCTTAACGGAGCTACGGAAAAAAGCTTGATACTTCTTGATGAAATAGGCCGAGGGACTTCAACATACGATGGAGTCGCCATTGCTTGGGCCGTTGCTGAATATATTGCAACTAAAATTAAAGCCAGAACTATTTTTGCAACTCATTATCATGAACTTAATGTTATGCCTAAATCAATTGAACAAATTAAAAATTACAGGATTACAATTGAAGAAGAAGACGGAGAAATCAGATTTTTAAGGAAAGTTATTGAAGGCAGTGCAAGCAAAAGCTATGGTATTCAAGTCGCAAAAATGGCAGGATTGCCGAATGAGGTTATAAATAAAGCTCAAAATCTTATGAACAAAATGCAAAAAGACTATTCCAAAGACTTATCAGGTAAAAAAACAAAAAATATGCCAAATGTTCCTCAACTGTCGCTGTTTGTTGATTAGAAAGTATTCTTATGTGCCGATTTTTTAAACAAGATAAATACATAATTCTTTTAATTACGGCTGTTTTCCTTTTTATTACACCTTTCTTTTTCCTAAAACAAGGCTTAATGCTGATTGATACCGGCAGAGAATTCTATATCCCTTGGCAAATGCTCAAAGGAGCAGTATTATATAAGGATATTTTTAATCTTTACGGCCCTTTTGCGTATCAGTTAAATGCACTATTGTTTGCAATCTTCGGAGTAAAAATTTCGGTAATTTATTTTGCGGGATTAGTTAACTCTTTGTTAATTGTTATCGGGGTTTTTCTTTTATCAAAAGAATTTTTAAGCAAATCAATTTCGTTTGCCGCAGCATTTATTATTATGTTTTCTCTTGCCTTTAATACATTTTTATATAACTCAAACATAAGTTATACTTACTCTATAGCTTATGCCCTCTGTGCTTTTATCTTTTCTTTGCTGTTTTTAATTAAATATATTAAAAACGGAAATTTTAAATTTGCTTATCTATCAAGTTTATTAGCAGGGTTAAGTCTTGCAAACAAATATGAATTCAGCATTTTTCCCCTCATCCTTTTGTATGTTTTTATATTTATTAAGCCTTTAGGAATAAAAAATTTATTAAAAGCATTTTCTTTATTTATAATTTTCCCCGTTATTTGCTGGGGCATATTATTTTTACAAGGATTGACCCTTAGCGATATAAAAAATCACTTGGAATTAATAAATAATCTTATACACGCTCCTTTATTAAAATTATTTTTTAACAAATTCGGGGTATTTTTTAATCTGCCGTCAATCATTAATCTTACTGTTAACAGCGGTTTTAGTGCGTTATTCGGATTTTTACCTATAATTAATTTTGCACTATTCCTTATTTTTATTAAAAAAATTTATAATGATAAACCATTATTCATTTTTGGCTTGTCAGCAATAAGCGCCGGCGCTAAAACATTCTTTTTCCTGAATATTAGTCACATGGGGGCTTTTATTTTTCCGATATGCTTTATTTTCACCATTATTTTATTAATGAAATTTAATTCCGCAAAAAAAATCATGCCTGTTTTGCTTTGCGTTTTTATTTTATACTTTGCCGGAGAGGATTTTAGTTCGCTTCAATATAAAAACTTTGAAATACAAACAAACAAAGGCAAAATTTATACCTACAAAAAAGAAGGACTGCTTATAAAATCTGCTTATGATTATATTATAAAAAATACCCGCACCGAAGATTATATTGCCGTGCTTCCCGAAGGCTGCTTTATTAATTTTCTTACCGAAAGAAACGGGCATAATAAGTACTTTAATCTCAGTCCGCTGTTTTATAATGATGTTTTTAAAGAAAATAATGTTATATCAAGTTATAAAAATTCACTGCCCGAGTGTTTTATAATACTTCCGATTGACAATATAGAGTACGGTAAAAGCTTTTTCGGAATTGATTATGCTCAAAATTTTTATGAGATGATTAAAGATAATTATATTGAAGTTCCGAATACCGGCAATATTAAAATATACAGAAAGATAAAAAAATGAGAGAAATAGCTTTAATAAATCATGGCTGCGCAAAAAATTTAATAGATTCCGAATTAATGCTGGGCAAGCTTGCTCAAAACGGATATAAGATTACTCTTGACGAAACAAAAGCCGATATCGTAATAATAAATACCTGCTCATTTATACATGACGCCGAAAAAGAATCAGTAGCTTCCATATTTGATATGATTAACGCAGGAAAAAAAATAATAATTACCGGCTGCCTTCCGCAAAAATATAAAGAAAAATTAAAAGAGTTAATCCCGGAAGCGTGTGCTTTTTTAGGGACGTCTGAAATTGATAAAATAGTTGATGTGATTAAAAAAATAACCAAAAATAAGACAAAAGAATATCTTGTAAGTGAAAATCCGCATTATAACTACCCTGAAGATATTATGCGCCAGCAAATAACAATGGGAGCAAGTTCTTATATTAAAATTGCCGACGGCTGCAGTTTCAATTGCGGTTATTGTATAATTCCGCAATTAAGAGGCCCATATAAATCAAGAAAAATGGAAAATATTATAGCTGAAGCCAAATCTCTTACGGCTAAAGGAATAAGCGAAATAGTTTTAATAGCCCAAGATACAACAAGTTACGGAAAAGATATCTACGGAAAGCCTTATTTGGCTGAACTTTTAACCGAATTGAACAAAATTGAAGATTTAAACTGGATAAGAATTATGTATACATATCCGTCATTACTGACTGATGAACTGCTTTGCGCTGTTAATAAATTAGACAAAGTAGTTAAATATATTGATGTTCCGCTTCAACATGTCAGCAAAAATATGCTTGAATTAATGAACAGACCTGTCATGGATTATAAAAAACTCATAAAAAAAATAAGGAAATTAATCCCTAACGTCGCAATAAGAACGACATTTATTGTCGGATATCCGGGAGAAACTCAGCAGGATTTTAAAGAATTATATGATTTTATAAAGGAAATGAAAATCGACAGACTCGGTGTTTTTGAATTTTCAAAAGAAAAAAATACAAAAGCTTATAAACTAAAACCTCAAATAAGCGCAAAAATAAAAAAACAAAGGAAAAACATATTAATGAAGCTTCAGCAGGAGGTTTCAAAATCCGTTAATTTAAAGCTGATAAATAAAAAAATAGAATGTATTGTTGAAACCGTAAACGATGACGGAACAGCAACAGGAAGAACCTGCAAAGACGCACCCGAAGTTGACGGCTTAATTTATATACAAACAACAACCCCCATAACACCGGGTGATATAGTCACCGCTAAAGTTATAGGGGCTGATGAATATGATTTATACGCCGTTATTTAGTTTCAACAACAGGTCTTACGTATGTTGTTTTTGCAACGGTTTTATATTTTGATACCCTTCTGTCATTTAATGCTCTCGGGTTATTATTTACCAGTCTGTCAATAACAGCTCTTTCTTGCGCTTTGTTTTGTTCTTTGTAATATACTTCCGCTAATTTAAGTGCAATTTCAATGTGATCGGGATATGTCTTGTTTAAAAGAATTAATTTTTCTTTTGCAAGATTTAATCTTCCGAGTCTGAAATCCAAAAATGCTTCTAAAATTTGAGTATCTAAATCATCATCTATATTTGTGGCAAGATTTAAATATTTTTCGGAGGTTTTATACTCTCTCATTTTATAGAAATTTGCAGCTAAGTTATAAAGAACTACAAACTGATTTTTTAAATCATTAACAGTAAGCGGTAAAACTTTTTTCAAAATATAATTTGAACGTGCATATTGTCTTTTATAACCGTAATTAATAGCTAAATCAACCCAGATTATGATGTTGCTTCTGTCATTTCTAAGTTGAGCAATTAATCTTTGAATTTCAAGCTCAAAGTTTTCGCCCGGATATGTTGTTAATACATTGTGGAACATCATATTTTTTGATTGTTCTTTTGTTAAAGGTTTATCTATAACATCGGGAATCATATTATAAACAAGCTTTAAAGTATTCGCATCTCTTTCGGAAATCGGCTTATTATATGTACTTTCATCTATTTTATCGCCGGTATAGAACATAACATCTTCTTCTCTCGCACTATGAGCGCCAAGACCCAAAGCATGACCTATTTCATGTTCCGCTAAAGAGATTAATTGGTCGTCACCATAGCTGTTTCCGAATTTATCCGTATCTCTGAGTTTAACATCCATTTTTAAAAGAACATTATCTTTAAGAACGGGGACTGTAGCACCTGCTATATCAGGCTGATAGGAATTTTCCAGCGTAATGTTATCAGTAAATAATATATTTATTTTAGAATTATTGTTTTGAACTTCCTGAAATGTTATTTGATTACCCGTAGCATTTTGCCAATTATTAAACGCTGTTCTTACATCCTCATAATAATTTTGCGGAACCGCTATATCACTTGAAATTGAATATGTAATAGGTTCGTTGTTATTCCATCTTATAAGACGATCTTCAAATAAAACGTTATCTAAATAATTAGGGCCTAACTGGCTTTCCAAAGTTTTACGATTGTTCATTAAAGTTTGTTCGGCAAAATCACTTGCTTCATCACAATCATCCAATTGAGCTATTTCGTATAACGCTTTTTGATTTTCGTAGTTCATGGGAAGTTTAGATAATGCTACAGCCTTGTAATAAATCGGTTCGTTATTATACGGCATACCTTTACGTGCAAGTTCAAACATATCTAAGGCTTTTTGAACCTCACCTTGTTCCAAATATTTTTTACCTTTGTTTAATTGGTATTCGGGCATCCAATGGTCAATACAATACTTTATACCCAATATTAACAGCAATAAAACACCGAAAATAATTAAAGTAACAGTAATATTTTTTTTCTTCTTTTCTTCTTCCCTCGGACGCTGTTTTACTTCATCTTGATAGTAATTTTCATTTTCTCTTTCTTCCATATACTCTCCTTTTATTATTTATTTAGTTCCAATATTTCCGATAATTTATCCATTTCCAGTTTTGAAAGTATTTCCGAGTTGCTTTTTATTTTAAAATATTCGGAAAACTTAGGAGTTGTTTTTAAATTAAAAGAACGTCCGTTTTTATCTTTTTTTCTGCTTATTAAACCTTTATCAATAAGCTCTTGAACATGGTCATATACTCCCGCGCCTCTTAAATCTTTTAACACGGATTGGCGGATTGGTTCTTTTAATGCAATTACGGTTAAAGTTTTTAGAACGGCTTCAGAAATATCAACAGGACATAATTTTTCAACTATGTCCATATATTCATCTTTTACCTGCAGTATATATCCGTTCTCATCATCAATTTCAAGCGCACCGTCGCGTGATGAATAGTCCATAATTAAAGCGAGCATTGCATCTTCAACTTCCGATTCTTCCGTGTTTAATATTTCAGCAATTTCTTTTAATGAAACGGCCTTTCCGGTAACAAACAAAACAGCTTCAATTCTAGATTTTAAATCCATAATGCCCGCCTATGCCGTTTCCGCCTGCTCTTCTTCTTGAGGTTTGCTTTTTACCACGTATAAATCCGAATAAAATTTTTCCTGTTCTATTGCAAAATCACTTTCTTCCGTTAAAAATAACAGTGAAATATACGCGGTAACTTCATCTAAACCTAAAAGTGTAAGAGTTTTTAATTCGACCTTTTCTTCTTTTTGGAATATATTAACCAGATTTTCATACAGTATTTTCATACCGTTTTCAATATATTCTTCCTGTGCAAGATTAATTATATCATCGGTTGAAAGATTTTTATAACTGTGAACCCTTCTTTTTGCACGTTCTAATGAATTTTGAATTTTTTGTTTTCTGTCTAGTTCTTCATAAAATTCTAATTGTTTAATTAAATCTTTTAAAGTTACTATTCTGTTTCTGTTTAATTTAACGCTTGTTCTTCTCTGTATAACGTCATTTATAGGGATAATATTATTCGGATAGTCTTGATAGAAATCATCTTCGGGCGATAAATCATCATATAGTGTATCGTCCGGTGCATTTTCCCTAACTTCAAAATCCATAGGATCAAGCTCTACCAATACATTTGATTTTAATTTCAACAATATTGCAAGAAATAATAAGGCTCTGGAACTTGTTCTTAGATTGTTTGACTTACTTTCCGCCAAATGAAGCATATATTTATTTGCAATATCAGCTATATCAATATTCCAAGGGTCAATTTTCCCTTGTTTTGCCATTTGCACCAAAATTTCAATCCCGTCAACTTCATCTTGAGGACTGTCTATAACAGAATTAGGATTAAATCCAAAATCTTGTTCATAAGTTTCAGCAGAAGACTCTATATAAAAATTATTTGTATCCTTCGGATTCAGCATTTGTTAGTCCCTATATTTTCTGCCCGATACACATGTTTTGCCATGTTCTTTCTGAGTTACACCTATTGTACTATTAGATGATTTTACCATGGATTGCTTGTGACTAACTACTATAAATTGCGTATTTTTTGATTGTTCTTTTATCATATCCGCAACTCTGCCGACGTTAATTTCATCAAGACTTGCATCAACCTCATCAAGCGCATAAAAGGGAGCAGGAAGATATTTCTGTATGGCAAAAACTAACGCTAACGCCGTTAATGATTTTTCACCTCCGGACATCGCCCCGAGCTTTTGTTTCTTTTTATCTCTATGCTGAGCTTCTATTGTCATACCGCCTTCAAAAGGATTATCCGGATTTTCCAATACAAGCATTCCTTCACCTTCTGACAATTGTGCAAATATTTCTTTGAAATTTTCATTGATATTATTAAATGTCTTTAAGAAAGTTTCTTTTTTAACCTGTTCATACCCTGTCATTTTTGACAAAATTTCTTTGCGTTCATTCGTAAGTGTTTGTATTTGTTCCTTTTTAACTTCCTGTTTCGCTTTTACTTCATCATAAGCTTGTATTGCAAGCATATTAACAGGCTCCATTTCCTCCATTCGTTTTTGCAAACGCTGAATTTTACCCGTTATTTCCTCCGTGGAAATTTCTGTCGCAACAAGCGAATTTATATCTATTTGTGCAGCTTTTAGCTCATTTCTTACTTCCTCAAGCTGCGGTTCAAGTTCATTCCTTCTGGTTTTAAAGGCTTCAACTTGCTCATTTAACTTTTCAATTTCATTATTAACTTTATTTTTTTGAGTTTCCGCGCCAAGCATTTCTTCTTGAATTAAATCTCGCTGTTTTTGAAGTTCTATAAGCTTTTCACCTAATGTCTTTATTTTTTCTTCCAGCAACTGTGCTTTTTCTTCTATGTCTTTTATTTCCTGCGCAAATTTTTCTTTATCAAGTTTTGCCGTTTCATTATCTTTTAATAATTTTTGGATTTGTTCTTCTTTTGAAGTAATAAATATATTATGAAAATCAATATCTCGTTTCATTTCATTGATTTCCGTATTACATTTTAAAATTTTATTTTGATATTCTTTTATTTGATTTTCAATGGCAGAAGTCATTTCCTTGAGCTTTTTAAGCTCACCTTCAGACATTTTGCTTTCAATTTCCGCTATTTTATCTTGAAGTACAAGCATTTGTTCATTTAATGAAACTAATTTTTCCTCATGCTTTTCAAGTTTTTTCTCTATACTTTGAATTTTCGGTTCATTTTCTTTTATTGTTTTATTGTATTCTTCTATCTTTTGTTCATTATTTTGAGAATTATTATTAAGATTATTCAGTTCTATTTTTGCACTGTTTAAAGCAGTCATTGTATTTGAGTAATTTGCTCTTATCTTTTCACGCTGCTGCTCAAGGTCTTCCCTTGTTTTTTCCAATTCGGTATATTGTTTTTGCAATTGAGCAAAACGTTCTTTGTATTTATCCAATTCTTTATCTTGGTTCTGGCTGAACTTTAATCCCGATGACTGTCTGTCCCCGCCGGTAATCGCACCGGATTTTTCAAACAAACTTCCGTCTAATGTTACTAACCGGTACTTGCCTATTAATCTTTTTGCACTGTCATAGTCTTCAACTATAAGTGTTTCACCTAATGCATAATAAAACGCATCTAAGTATTTATCGTCAAATTCTACAAGATTTATTGCATAATCAACAACGCCCTTTTCTTTCGGCATTCTTAAACTGCTTGGCGCTTTTTTCATTCTGTTTAGCGGTAAAAATGTTGCAGTTCCGGTTCTTGAGGATTTTAAATAATCAATACAATGTCTTGCCGTTTCTTCATCATCAACAACAATATTTTTCATTCTCCCTGCCATTGCAACTTCAAGTGCCGTTGAATATTCTTTATCAACACTGCCTAATTGCAATAACGGAGCGTGAACTCCTCTTATTTTCGCCTTTATTATGCTGTCTATACCTCTGCCCAGCGTTAATTCTTCATTTGCACTCTTTTGAGCTTCAAGTGTAATAAGTTTTCTCTGTGCCATTTGAACATCGTGCATTAAATCGGAAAGCTCATTTTTATTTTTATCAAGATTATACACGATGTTTTCCTGTGCAATCTTGCAAGCTTCCATTTCTTTTGTTAATTCCTCCACTTGAAGCGAAAGTTTATCTTTATTATTTTTATAATTTGCTTTAAACGATGATAACTCCGCAAGCGATTTCTTGGCATTTTCTATGTCTTTTTTATATCCCGCCAGCTCTGTTTCAAGCGGAAGACTTTCATTTCTTATATTCCATTCATCTTCTTTAAGCTTTTCAAGTTCTTTTTTTAAATTATTTCGTTCTTCCAGTTGTTTATCGGCGTTTTTATTAAGTCCTGACATCTCCTCAAGAATTTGCTGTAATTTAGTATCTTGAATTTTTATATTTTCTTCTATTCCTTTTATTTCAGCTTTTTTTTCTTCAATTTTTAAGTTGATTTTTTCAATTTTTTCTTTCGTGGTTTCTATGCCGTTTTTAGAATTTTCAATTGTTTTTAAATTATCGTGGATAGTCTTTTCTACGGAGCTTACCGCCATTTCTTTACGTGAAATCTGCCCTTTTAACTCTTCTAATTGTTTTTTTGTTTCAATCTGTTCTGCTTCACCGTTATTTTTAACTAATTCCGAGATTTCGGCATATCTTTTTTTTATTTCAATCAGAGAATTTTCTAATTTTAATAAATTTTCTTCTTCTTCTTTTTTCTTTTTATTCGCGTCTAAAATATTTTGATGAGCAAGCTCTATATTCCTTTTTAAGTCAAAATATTTAACACTCGTAATTTGACTTTCCAATTGAAATTTTTCGGTTTTCAATTTTTGATACTTGAGAGCAGTTTCTTTTTCCGCAGCGAGTCTTTCAATTGTTTCATCTATCTGAGTCAAAATTAAAGTTGCATCATCAACTCTTTTTTCAACAGTAGCAAGTTCTTCTTCGGCTTTTTCTATTCTTCTGTTAAAATCCGCAATACCTGCAATATCATCAATAATTGCGCGCCTGTCTTTCGGCGAACAATTTGTTATACTCATAACGTCATTTTGCATCATTACATTGTAACTGTTTGGAGTAATTCGATATTTTTCCAATTTTGAATGTATTTCGGTTAATGTTGCCACTTTATCATTAAGATAATACACACTTGCGTAGCCTTGAGAGGATTTTTTTAATCTTCTTGCAACAGATATTTGTTCTTCTTCTTTATTATCAGGTTCGAAAACGACTTTAACAAAGGCTTCATTTTTTTTTGTATGAGTGGATATAAATTCGGAAACCTGCTCCATACGCAAGTTTCTTGCGCTCGCAAATCCGAGTGCAAACAATATTGAATCAATGATATTACTTTTCCCTGAACCGTTCGGCCCCGCTATTGTGGTAAATCCTTTTAAGAACGGAATTGTCATATCATTTGCAAATGATTTAAAATTGTCGACTTCAAGTTCTTTTATATACAATTCTGATGATACCCATGTCTGGACATTTTTATTACACAACAAATACACGTAATAGTCAAAAACTTTACATAGTTTAAAATTTAATTGTAAATTTGTTTTTCAGAATTTAAAAAAGTTATATACTATTGTTGGAAATCTTGGGAGCTATAATTATGAATGAATATACTATCAATTCTTTACTTCAAAAAGCCTGTGAAATAGGTGCTTCGGACTTGCATTTTATAGTAGGCGAAGTCCCTTCATTCCGCGTTGACGGGAAAATTTTAAAATCGAAATTACCGCCTGTAACAGATGAAGATATGATTCAGGCAATAGATACTACAGCTCCGATATCAATGCGAGATAAAATATTTAACTCTTACGATACCGATTACCCTTATGAAATTGAAGGTTTATGCCGTTTTAGAGTTAATTTGGCAATGTCCTTCGGCTATCATTCCATGACCGTAAGACTTATTCCATATAATATTCCGACAATGCAGGAATTACATCTGCCTTCAACTCTTGAAAAATTTACCCGGTTTGATAACGGAATTGTATTAATAACCGGTGTAGCAGGTTCAGGAAAGTCTACAACAATTGCTTCCATTATCGAACATATTAATCTTACTCAGAAAAAACATATTGTAACTATTGAAGACCCGATTGAATATGTATATAAAAGTAAAAAATCAATATTTACACAAAGACAAATCGGGATAGATACCTCCAACTATTTAGAAGGGCTTAAATACGCACTAAGACAAGACCCTGATGTTATCTTAATCGGTGAAATAAGAGATATGGATACAATCCAAAGTGCATTGCACGCTGCCGAAACAGGCCACCTTGTTTTTGCAACACTGCACACTTTTAATGCAATTCAAACCATTAACCGTGTGTTAAGCTTCTTCCCGCCGATTGAAAGAGAAACCGTAAGAAATCAATTCGCAGAAGTATTTAGAGGTTCATTATCTCAAAAACTTTTACCGAAAGCGGAAGGTAAAGGCAGAATTCCCGCGGTTGAACTACTTGTTTCCACACCTACCATTAAAGATTTTATTGTTAAAGATGAGCTGGAAGAAATATATAAACTTGTTCAAAAAGGTTCTTACGAAGATATGATTACATTTAATATGTCACTTTACGATTTTTATAAAAAAGGCATTATTTCAAAAGAAACAGCTTTAGAAAATTCAGATAATCAAAATGAACTTATGCACTATATCAGAGGTGTATACTCCGGAAGCGGTCAGGTAGAATATTAATGAAAGAACAGTTTATAACAAATGTAATAAACTTAAAATCCTATAATATTAGCGAAGCTGATAAGATAATGGTTATGTATTCCAAGGAGAAAGGGCTTATCAGGGGGGTTGCTAAGGGTATTAAAAAGACAACAAGCAAGCTTGGAGGAAGAATGGACTTGCTTGTTGCAAATAAATTAATGCTTAACAAAGGAAGAAATCTCGATACTATCTGTCAGGCAGAGGCTTTAAATACCTTCTTTAAGCTCAGAAGTGATATGAATAAATTATTTTATTCTTTATACTGCGCAGAAATTGTGAATAATTTCGGAATTGAAAATGACCCCAACAGTGAAGAAATATACAATTTATTTTACAATTTTCTCTCCGGTATTTCGGAAGCGGTAAATAAAGAACAAGCTATGCTTTGTGTGCTTAAATTTCAACTTAAAATTATGGATATAACAGGCTATTCACTTGAACTTTCACAATGCGTTAAATGTAATCATAAGATTGATAACGACGCTGATTTGTATTTTTCTATTGAACAGGGCGGAATTCTATGTAAAAACTGCGCCGAAAATATTTCACACAAAGTTAAAATTCACAAAAAGATTAAAGATTTTTTATACACACTTTTATCAAATGATTTTACGGCAGAAACAAAATATGACAGTCTGGTTACAGAAAAAATCTGCGATATTTGTATTAATTTATTAAAAAACTATATTGAATATTATTCACCGAAAAGATTTAAAACATCCGCCATGTTAGAGAGTATAAGGTAAATTATGGGATTAGAAGAATATATTGAACACACGCTTTTAAAACAAAATGCGACAAAAGAAGATTTAATAAAGTTATTTGATGAAGCAAAACAATATCATTTTAAAGGAGTTTGCGTAAACAGCGCAAATACGGAAACGGCAAAACAATATCTTAAAGGAAACGATATTAAAATTGTAACAGTTGTCGGTTTTCCGCTTGGAGCTTGTTTAAGTGAAGTTAAAGCATTCGAGGCTGAAAAAGCAATTGAAAAAGGTGCCGATGAAATTGATATGGTAATTAATGTACAATCATTAAAAGATAAAGACTATGCTTATACCCAAAAGGATATAGAAACAGTAAAAAAAGCTTGCGCTGATATTCCTTTAAAAGTTATTATTGAAACAGACCTGCTAACAAAAGATGAAATCATAAAAGCTTGCGAAATTATTGCAAAATCCGGTGCAGATTACGCTAAAACTTCAACAGGATTTGTTAAAAACGGTGTCGGCGCAAAAGTTGAAGACATAAAACTAATGCACGAAGCACTAAAAAATACGGAAGTTAAAATAAAAGCCTCGGGCGGAATAAAAACCAAAGAACAAGCGTTAGAACTAATTAATGCAGGTGCTTCCCGTCTTGGTACAAGCTCAGGGATTCAATTAATAACTTCTTCCGCTATTTCTTGAACCATTTTTTTCGGCAGATCAATAACTTCAGGCACTTTTAATTTGGCAACGTCAGCAGCTTTTTCAGCTGATTTTCTGATTTTTTCATATTTAAAATGACGCTTCAGCCCGAAAAACAAAATTCCTGTTCCGATTATAAGCCATTTACCGTAAGCAAATATTTTTTTGCTTTTTTTAATCATAAGCTCATCAGCAGGACTGTTTTCTTGTTCGGGAACTTTTTCCGCTTTTTTATTTTTAAAAAGATTTATATTTCCGAAAGAATGATTTTGATTAATATAACTATTTACAGATTGAACTCTCATGATGATTTAGCCTGCTTTTGTTTAAATACATTTAAACCGCAATTTTCGATATCCGGAGTATCTATTTCGAACAATTGAATTCTTCCCGGTCCCAAATCTGCAATAAGTTTATTATTTTCAACTTGGAATTCACTGTTTTCACCGTATTTATCAAATAAATTAGTAAGTTTTTGGGAAGATTTTAATCCCGGAATATTAATAATGCCCGACTGTCTTGCGTTAACATCTCTGTTTGCGACGACAAGAAGTGTTTTTCCGTTTAAATGGCGGGCAAAAGTAATAATTTGGTCTTGAGGATTTTTATCAACCGTGAACGGAATAAATGAACCTTTAGCTAATATATCGTGATATTTAGGATTATTTCTTACTTGAAGAACATCTTTCATAAACTCACCGCATTCGGGATGTTTTCCGATTAACGGTCTTGAGAAATTAAATATATCGGGTTTGGAATGGTGAACGGTACATTCATTAGAATCCGTATCAGTTTGATTATCTTGTTGATTTTCAAAATCATAAATATAATCATCGCCTGATTGATAACCATCAAACATATAAGGGCAAACCATCGGCAATGTGCCTTGCAAACCTGAAACTAAATTTGTATAAATAACTCCGCCGTGGTTCATAATTGATATATCATCATGCGTTCCGAAAGAACCTATCAATGTTTTACCGGGTTCAAGATTTTGCGACATGTTGATATTTTCTATAACATAATCAACTAAATCACCCGCTTTTAGCCAATCGCCGAAATTATGATATTGTCCGTATACAGCTTCAAATCCTGACCTTAAAGAATCTTCGGGTCTGTCATAATTCATGTGCTGCTGCGGTGAAGCGTCTTCGTATGTATAGCTTTCTGCTAACCAAGCAAATTCAGGGTCTTTTGAACGTGAATATTTAATTAAATAATCCCAGAACTCAGTAGGCTTTGTTCTTGCAACATCACTTCTGATACCGTCAATACCTAAATCAATACACATATCTACAAAATCCGTGTGCATTTTAAGTAAATCTTGGTTTAATTCTCTTTTTGATTCGTCTTTCCAAGGGTCAAACATTCTAATATCATTCCAACCGCCCGGTGTTTTCGGTGTTCCGTCTTTTTCAAATGCCATTAACTCAGGTCTTGCCAGGAATAAATCGTATGAAGCGCAGCTCGGCAAATCAAGCATTACGCTAATACCGCGTTTGTGGCATTCGTTAATGAAATTTCTAAATTCTTCTTTTACATCTCTGGAATCATTTGGGTCATCCAAAGCAGGGTCGATTTTTAAGAAATCAGCAGGAGAATACAATGAACCTGCCGTTCCCATCGCATTCTTCTTACCCGGAGGATTTACGGGAAGTACATGTAACGTATTTACTCCGAGATTTTTTAACTCGTCTAATCTGCTTATTGCATTATTAAAATTACCCTTTACATCACCTTCTCTGAGAAGTTGATTTCCGGTATTATCTTTCGCGCCGAGGCTTCTTATAATTACACCCATTATTACGGCATCATTATTTTGGAATTTTGTTCTTAAATCGTTTTTATAACCGAATAAAGGCTGTGAACTTGCAGGAACTACACTTGCTGCGGCAACATTCCCCGCATTTTGAAGGTAGCGTTCCAATACATTTGAACCGACCGGCTGAACTTTTGGCATGTAATTAATATTTAATTGCGCATTGGGAACTTCAACCTGTCTTTGAACCGGAGCTGCCTGAACTTTATTTAAATGTAATTGAAGATAATTAGTCATTTTACTTTATGTTTTCTTCCGTCTGCTTTTCTATTTTACTTTTTCTGCCGACCATAAGTCCTGCGATTAACGTTGCAGCAGTTATAACGACCATTGCACCGCCGAATATTTTTAACCATTTTCTTGAATTATATACTTTTTCTGCCGTTTCCTGAAGCATTGATTTTATAGGTTTTCCGACATATCCGCTTCGTTCTATTGCATTTAAACTATGGGTCGGAGTACCGTTTATATTTCTTGATAATTCCGGTGTCATTCCGTTTTCCCAGTTAATAACTTTTTCCATAAATTCTTTTTTATAGTCATTAAGTCCGCTTAAACCTTGTCCTCCGGCTCTGTTATATTTTTCAACATAATTTTTTATAAAAGGAATCTTGCTAAGAACTCTGTTTAAGAGTGTATCGCCCTGTAATGAATTTAAACCGGCTCTGATTGACTCATCAGAATTGCCAAATAATATATTTGATATAATTTTAAATTCATCTTTATCCAGCTTATATCTTGAATTTGTTAACTTTTCAGCATAATCCGTAGGAGTTGCTTCAAATAAAATATTTTTGCAAATTTGAACTAATCTGTCTACGGAACCTTGACTGCTGTCTTTACCCATATTCTTTAAAGATTCTTCTATCGTTTTTGCCAGAGTTCCGTCTTTTTCTTTCTTAATAACATCAATTAATTGAATTAATCTGTAGAAAGAAGCTCTTGCACCTATTGTACGTTCTTTAATCTGGGTATTAATTGTATTTTCAAGCGTTCCTGCTGTTGAATCAGACATCATTTTTTCAGCGAGTGAACTTATTCCTTTATCATTTAATGAATTTTTAGCCGCTTCACATATAGTTTTTGTTTTTTGCTGAACACTTGAAATAACATCAGCGCCCGTAACTTCTTCATATTCACCGGCCATGGCTATTAAGTTTGAAATAAGCCTGTCGTATTTTTTTCCGCAACGATATTCAACTAATTCACGTATAAATTTAATCGCATTATTATTTGAATTTTTGGAGGAATTCATGAATTTATTTAAAATGCCTGAACCATAAGGATTTTCATTATTTACAACTTTTTCAATCCCTTGTATTAATACATCTATATTGCCGTTTTGCAGTTCTTTTAATTGTGCATTATTAAATTTTAAAGATTTGACTAATTTATTTGTTACTCTTTCCCACTGATTTGCGATATAAGAGCCTGCTTTTTCCCCGACTCTTGCAGAAACAAAGTCGTCTAAAACTTTCTTATCGGATGAGAATTGAACTAATGCACTGTTTAAATCTAATAATTTAGCAGAAATATCGCCAAGAACAGGTTTTTTAGCCGCACACGCTTTTTCAAGCAAGCCCATATATAATTTAGCCTGTTTCATTTGTTGCGCTTTGTTTCCGCCTGCTGCTGCAGCTAAAGTTTGAGCGACATTTTTTATCGAACCTTTTTCCATTGCCGTATTTAAAGCTGCTCTTTGAGCTTCCGTCAATGAAGATAAAAGACCTTCAGCAATATTTCCGTTTAAAGCATTTGATACAAAAGCTTCATCCATTGTTACTGCTTGTTTTGCGTTATTCAATAATGATTTTATATATTTTATAATTTCTTTTTTAAATTCTCCTGAATTTACATCAGGTAATAAGTTATCCGCCAAATTATTTATTACGTTATTATCAACAACCGCATTTGCATTTTTAGCTAAGAAACTTTCTAAAACTGCGGTATTATTAGATTTAGCTAAATTACCGATATTTTTTTCCAAAGCTTTTTGAGTTGATTTTAAAGCAGATGTTTCAAAAGCTTTATTTAAAGGTTTTTCCATTACATTGCAAGCCAATGCACTCATAACCGGGCTTGCCAAACCTGCGGACAACATCCATAAAGTATTACCTTGAACAGCCGTTTTCTTTGCCCTTTGTTTTATAAATCTGTCACGGTCAGGAAGATTTTCTTTTACCTTGAGTTTTTTGCCCATTTTATCCAAATCTTCCCTTGAAAACATATCTGTTAAGTCATATTGAGGATCTTGGAATAACATTTTTTTACGATTTTGCGAATCAATATATTTTTGATGTATATCTACACCGGTTCTTGCCTTAATTGGGGCTTGGATTGCAATTTTGGGCCATAATGCCATTGAACCGAAGAATGTGCCGAAGCCGACAAATTCCATTGTTTTACTTAATTTTAACGGATTTTTAACAAATAAATATGCAGCTAAAGCAAGCGAACCAAGTTTCATCGCCACATCATTTATTCTTCCCAGTTCATGGTCATTAGCTTTTCCGTTTGCGGCACGGCCTATATTAACAACATCTTTTTTCAAATCTTTTACATATTCAACGGGAGAACCAAAAACTCTTGAAGGAAGCAGTCTTCCTTTATCCTCGAGGGGCTTTATTTTGCCTTTTGTATCCACAGTAAAGGCAGCAGCTCCGTTAACGGAGTTGTTCATAGGCTGATTTGCAATTATTGAGTTTAATACATTTGTCATCCTAACATACTACCTTTTCTTTACTGTTATCAATCAAACTAACTGCGGCATGCGTTTTTGTTCCCCTATCTTTATTAAAGTCAAAAAGTGTTTTAAAATTGCCTAATAAAGTAATGCCAATTGCAGCTCCAAGCAGCGCTCTGCCTGCTATTCGGGTATTTTTGTTAGGATTATTTACAAATTCCTTACAACTTTCAACAAATTTTTTCCCGAAATTCTTAAAGAAATTTTGATTATAATGTTTTTTGTCAAAAATTATTTTTTGGGGATTTAATGAAATTTCTTCCCAAGGCTTCTGCATTGCAATTCCTACACCTGTTGCAGCCCAGAAATATGACGCAAGAGTTGAAAACAACTTTGTTTGTATAACTTTTTCTTTAATTTTCGGTTTTACTTTTTGATCGGCATGATTAAAATTATCACTGCTGATTTTCATCTTTTTAGCTATTTTATTAAAATATGCGTTTCTTTCTTCGCCGTAATATTTATTATCATAAAGCAAATCCCAACGGGGAAAATCCACGCTTTCATAAGCTTTATGATATTCATAACTTACAAGGTTATTCTTATTATCTTCTTCGGGTAATTCATTTATCTTTTTCTTATAAGGAAGATTGACATCAATGCCGTGTTTCCATTTAACGGGTAATTCAATCAATTTTTTGGAAAGAACTTTAGCTAGTCCGTAGAATAATACTCCCAGCCCCATTTTTTGACCCAATTTGCTTGCTTTTTGAGCCGCTTCTGTATTAAAATACTTTGCCGCATAATTAAATACAGCAATCAACATTGCACTTCCGCTTAAATACGGCACCATTCCCATTGTTAAAAATTCATAGAAATTAGCATTCTTACTGCCCGTAATTCCTTTTTTGGGGTATTTTGTAAAGGCATTTTTCATTTTATTCGCCTGTATTTTCACATTTAATCCAAGCGGATGTTTATCTCTTTCTTCCGCAAGCAAAAGTCCGTCATTAATGTATTTATCCTCAGTTTTAGCATTTTTTTGTTCATTTTTATTTGAACCAAATGCTATTTTGGATATTTGCGCGTTATTATTTTGTACCCCTATATTTAAGACCATTGTGCCTCACAGATAATTACCCACAATCATAAGTATCCTAAAATAATATTGTTGCCATAGAATAGACTTATTAATTAAAAATTTTACAATTCTTTACAGTTGTAAATCCTTCACACAAATATTCTTGCTAAAAATAAACTAAAATTATACAATATTTTTGTAGATAACTATACAGTTAGTAATTAAACCTTTAATTCCTATCGCAAATTATTTACAAGCATTACCCAAATTAAGGAGAAAACCAAATGTACGAAGACGAAAAGCTTATTTGCGAAGATTGCGGAAGCGAATTTGTATTCACGGCAGGTGAACAAGAATTTTATGCACAACGAGGTCTTGTAAACAAACCAAAACGCTGCCCCGAATGCAGAAAAAACAGAAGACAAAAAAACAGAAAAAAACTTTATGAAGTCACATGCTCTAAATGCGGCTGCCAAACTAAAGTTCCTTTTAAACCTATTGAAGGAAAAGAAGTTTATTGTAAAGACTGCTATGCCGCTATTAAAGAAGCCGAACAGCAAAATCAATAATTATAAATTTATATTTATTAAAAAAGACGTATTTATTACGTCTTTTTTTAATTATATTCTTGTGTTTTAATTTTATTATATTTAATTCGGAGATATCATGGAATCATTAAAAGTAGGAATTATTGGTTTTGGCACGGTAGGAACAGGTGTTTTTAAACTGCTTCAATCATTTAACAATATTGAAGTCGTTAAAATAGCAGTAAAAAACATTAACAAAAAAAGAGAAACAGAAAATCTAAATAAGGAAATCTTAACTGATAATCCTTATGAGATAGTTAATAATCCGGATATTAATGTAATAATTGAAGTAGCGGGCGGAGTAAATCCGATTTTTGATATTTTAAAAAAGGCTATAGAAAATAAAAAACATATTGTTACCGCTAATAAAGAACTTCTTGCGAAGCGGGGAAGCGAATTATTTAATATAGCGAGGGAAAACAACGTAATAATTTTATATGAAGCGGCAGTAGCAGGCGGAATTCCGATTATCATGCCGATTAAAACCATATTATGCGCAAATAAAATCAATAAGATAGCTGCAATACTTAACGGAACAACAAACTATATTCTTACAAAAATGACAGAAAAAGGGCTTTCTTATGAAACAGCCTTAAAACAAGCACAAGAATTAGGATATGCGGAAACAGATCCGACGGGAGATGTTGAAGGCTATGATACCGCTTATAAATTATCAATATTATCTACAATTTCTTTCAATAAGAAGGTGGATATCAATAAAATTTATACGGAAGGTATAACCAAACTAAACACTCGCGACCTAAAATCCGCAAAAGAACTTGGTTACAGAATTAAACTTATAGCATTAGGGCAGGTGCTTCCTGACGGAAAAATTGATGTAAGAGTACATCCAATGCTTGTTTCAAAAAAACATCTGCTGGCAAAAGTAGATAATGCAACAAATTCAATTATGTTATCAGGATATCCCGTAGGTGATTTGATTTTTACGGGAGCAGGCGCCGGGGCAGAACCCACATCAAGTTCCGTAGTCGGTGATTTGCTTGTTCTTGCTTCAGAATTAGAAACCGGCAATTCACCGTTACCTCAAGCCGTTTGCAAGCATAATGAAGCCGCCGAGCAGATTAATATTGCCGATACATATAATGAATATTATATTTCAATAACCGCAAGCAATAACCCCGGGGCAATCGGTTATATAGGCACCATTTGCGGAAAAAATAACATAAATATTTCTACGATTATGCAAAACGGGATTAATGAAGATAATACAGCCGAAATCGTTGTTATAACGGAAAAAAGCAAAGAATCAGATATTCAAAATGCGCTGAAAGAATTATCAGCTTCCGAGTCGGTTAAAAATATAAACAACCTTTTGAGAGTAATGAATTAGGAGGTTTTATGGAAAAAAATCATTATCAAGGTTTAATTAATAAATACAGACAATATCTGCCCGTAACGGATACAACACCCGTAATAACTCTTAACGAAGGGAATACACCGCTTATAAAAGCTGATAATTTAGCAAAAAAGATTAATTTAAAAGGTAATTTGTATTTAAAATATGAAGGAGCTAACCCAACGGGGAGCTTTAAAGACCGCGGGATGACAATGGCTGTTACAAAAGCGGTGGAAGAAGGTTCCAAGGCGATAATATGTGCTTCAACGGGCAATACCAGTGCTGCAGCTGCCGCATACGGTGCAAAAGCAGGCGTCAGAGTTTTTGTTTTAATTCCCGACGGTTATATAGCACTCGGCAAACTTTCTCAAGCCATGATGTACGGAGCTGAAATTATTGCCATAAAAGGAAATTTTGATGAAGCACTTGAAATGGTTATAGAAATTTCAAAAAATTCACCGATAACATTAGTCAATTCGGTTAATCCGTACAGAATAGAAGGTCAAAAAACAGGAGCTTTTGAAATCGCTGAAGCATTAGGCGATGCACCTGATTATCATTTTATTCCCGTCGGCAATGCAGGAAATATTACCGCATACTTTAAAGGTTATGAAGAATTTTTTAAACTTCAAAAAATTTCACATTTACCTAAAATGATGGGATATGAAGCGCAAGGAGCCGCAGCCATTGTAAGAGGTGAAAGAATACTTCACCCTGAAACTATAGCAACAGCAATAAGAATAGGCAATCCTGCCAGCTGGAAACAAGCAGAACGCGCCAGAGATTTATCCGGCGGAAAAATAGACTGTGTTTCCGACGAAGAAATAATTGAAGCATACAGATTAATGGCTTCCACGGAAGGTATTTTAGCGGAACCGGGCAGCGCAGCTTCGGTAGCGGGGCTAATAAAAGCGAATAGAATGGGACTTGTAAAAGAAAATTCAACATCCGTTTGTATTTTAACAGGCAACGGACTAAAAGATCCCGACAGCGCAATAAAATATTCTAATGCTGAAGTAAAGAAAACAAATGCAGACTTAAAAGAAATTTTAAAAGTTATTAATTTATAAAAAAATAAACTTTATATAGAAAAAATTCATTTAAAAATAAATAAAAAAATGAAATTCGAGAGCCTGTATTTGTTTCGTTTTTATTGCTT
>CANPXC010000012.1 GCA_947585605.1 Candidatus Gastranaerophilales bacterium
CAACAGAATGAATTATCCAAATTGAAACAAGAATTATCAGCATATGAAATAGAATATTCACATCACTTAAAATATATCAAACAATTTAACATCAAAAAAATTCCAAAAGAAATTTCAAAAATAAAATCATCTCAAAAAGCGCTTGAACTTAGCTTTTTTGCGGAAATTTTCGATATTGATTATAAATATCAAAATAAATTTATTGAACTTATAAAGATATTTTTAGAATTTTTAGGTATTAAAAAAATTAAAAGAGCTTCTATAAACAAACTTCTTAAAAATTATTCAAAAGAATGCTTAGTAGCGCTATATCAACAAAAGTTTTATGAAATTAAAATTGCCGAAAACAAAAAAGCCGTAAAAAGACTTGAAAATGAACTTAATGTATTTGATTTTAATACAAAGATGAAGGAATATTCCAAACTTTCCACTAAAATATTTAAAACTAAATTAGCAAAAGAATATAAAAAACGAAAAAGGAGAATATACGCAATTAAAGAATTGCAAACTAAATCAAATGAATTTATAAAAGATTACCCCGTTGTTTTAAGCACAACTTATTCTCTAAGAACTTGTCTATCAAGTGACATAATGTATGATTACATTATTGTTGATGAAGCTTCGCAGGTTGATTTATGCACCGGTGTTTTAGCCTTATCTTGTGCTAAAAAAGCAGTAATAGTGGGAGATTTAAAACAATTACCAAATGTTGTTGATTCTAAAGCTGCAAAATTAACCGATGAAGTTTTTGATAATTTCAATGTTCCTGAAGTATACAGATATAAAAATCATTGCTTATTGTCATCAATTTCTCAAATGTTTAAACAAATACCGCACACATTATTAAAGGAGCATTATCGTTGCCATCCTAAAATTATAGAATTTTGCAATAAAAAATTCTATAATAACGAACTTATTATTTTAAGTGACATAAAAAGCACCAGACCCCCTTTAATGGTCTATAAAACAGTTGCAGGAAATCATACAAGAAATAACATTAATCAAAGACAAATTGATGTTATAAAAAATGAGATAATACCTAATGAAAACATTTGTACGACTGATGATTCACTTGGTATTGTTACACCATACAGAAATCAAACTAATGCACTGCAAAATCAATTTAAAGGTACAGGAATAAAAGCTGATACAGTAGATAAATTTCAAGGACAAGAAAACAAAGTTATTATTTTATCAACAGTAGATAATGATATAACCGATTTTACGGATAACCCCAATCGTTTGAATGTAGCCATATCAAGAGCGATAGAGCAGTTAATAGTTGTTATTAGCGGAAATGAACAGAAAAAAGATACTACAATAAATGAACTTGTTAATTATATTGAATATAATAATCTTGAAATAAAAGACAGTAAAATATTTTCCGTGTTTGACCTGCTCTATAAAAATTATGCGAAGCAAAGAGAAAATTTCTTAAAAAAATATAATAAAATTTCGCAATATGATAGTGAAAATCTAATGTATGGCATAATTTGTGATGTTCTAAAAAAATACAACGAAAAATATGCAGTTGCAGTTCATGTGCCTTTAAATATGATAATTAGGGATTATAGCTTAATGGATGAGAATGAGAAAAAATATGCTAAAAATGATTGGACTCATGTTGATTTTTTAATTTATAAAACAATAGATAAATCACCCTATGTTGCTATAGAAGTTGATGGTTCCAAATATCATCAAGAGGGAAGCAAACAGGCACAAAGAGACATATTGAAAAATTCAATTTTTGCAAAATATGGTATTTTATTATGCAGATTTAATACAACAGGAAGTAATGAAAAAGAAAAACTTATTAAAATATTAAATGACGAATAGGAGGAATAATGAAAAAATTTTTTGTTTATTTATTAGTTATGGTAGTTATTATCTCGGCATTTTTATTCGGTAAATCTTCTCAAAAAGATACAGGCAGATACCAAATAATTATGCATCCTACTTATAGAGCTGATGAATATTTACTTGATACGCAAACAGGCAGAACTTGGCAAATGACAGAAGAAAGTAAAGAAAAATATATGTTCTGGCATGAAATTCCAAGAGATGAATTATCATTATCATCGGAAAAAGAATAAATATTATATGATAAAAGTAAAGTTAATATGAGGTCAGAAACAACAAGTATAGTATTCCAAGACTTTTTAGTTAAATGAATTGGATATAAAAATCAGACATTTTTAGACCAAGAAAAGTCCAATTCGACCGTTTTGGAATAGAGATAATCAAACGACTTCCGACTTGCTATGTGTTAGTATTATTAGGTATATATGCCAAGTTAATGTTACAAAACTTCCGACTAAAACGGACTTTAAAGATACATCTCATCTTATAAATTAATTTCTCTCATAAAAAACTCCCCCTCAAGGATTCGAACCTCGATAGCAACATCCAGAGTGTTGCGTCCTACCATTAGACGAAAGGGGAATATTCTCAGTTTTATTATATTACAAAAAAAATTTTGTATCTATTTAATTTTTTTCAAAGAAGAAATAAAGTTATTATGTTCTACATCGCCGTCTACTTTTGTTAAAAATATCTGGCAGTCTTTTTCATCCGCGTCAATATCCGGCAGCTGCTCAAGCTCTGCGGCATAATAATTTAAGTCATTCCTTCCTGAAACATTTATTCTGTTTGCTAGGCTGTTTAATGAAATATTTCTTAAAACACCTGCAATCCCTTTATTTTTATTCGTAAATTTAGTGTAAATCCTTAATATTGCGTCCCTTGTTTCAAGATTAAAACAGCCTACAATATATGCGCTTAATTGCGGAGAGTATGATTTTATTTTCATTAGTTCTATTACGTTGTTTTTTAGAATAAGTTCTCCTGCAATCTTATCAAAATTACCTTCCGGTATATTAACCAGGTCTGAAAATATTGACGGACTTATCATTGCTAACGGGTTTCTGAATAATGCCGCAAATTTAAGGACATATTCTACTAATCCGATTTTTTGTATCGTTCCGTCTTTAATTTGAAATTTAATAGAACCGTTGAGTTTTAAAGTCTTATCTGTATTTAATTCGATTAATCCGCTTGCCTTGCCTGATATTTCACGTTTCAAATTCAAAAGTGCAGTTGAAAATAAATCAGAATTAACATCTTTTATTCCCAGCTTCAGTGAATATTTTTGATTAACCAAGTCGCATACAATTTTTGCACCCGATGTACCTTCCCCAATATCAAATTTATTTGAATTTAATTTAAATATACTGTTTTTATCCAACGACATTTTAGCTTCAATATTGCCGAAGTTAATTTCTTTATAGTTGCCTTTAATGATTTTAACTACAGCTTCTTCAACTATTAAATTTTTAAAATCAAAAGTTTGAATATTTTCATCGTCTTGAGTATCGGAATTTTCATCAACGGTATTATTATAAGCATTTTGGGCCTGCTGTTGAGTTTGTGCGGGCGCATTAAATGAATTAATTATTTTTTCAAGATTAATATTATCAATGGTAAGCCTGGTATTTTTTATAACAATGGGGAACAGAAGCGAATTAACTATTTTCCCCGTAAAATCAAAACTGCTTCTTCTGTATTTCCCGTCGGCATTGATATTTATATAATTATTGTCGGTAGTAATCGTTCCTTCTTTTAAGAACATTCTTTGAGGCGGAATAAGTATTTTTTCGGCTTTCATATTACCTTTAATTACGGGGGTTTTTCCTGTATTATCGTATTTTAAATTTCCGAAAAATTTTCCTTTTTTAAACATTTTTTGCCCTATAAGAACATTTAAGAACTCGCTCGGAAGCGGGTTTGGGATATCAAATCCCAGGTCAAATATTTTGCCGTCTGATATTCTTATATTACCGTCAAGCGTTAGAATTGGTTTTATTCCTTTGCTGGCTTTTGTAATTTCCTTTGCAATATAGTAGTTTATTGTTTCAATGTTTAAATTATCCCCTTTGACGTGTATAACGGCTTTAATAGCTCTGTCAAAATTTTTGGGGCTTAAAGAAGCTCCGTCAACAAGAATATCATCGCCTTTTGCGATTTTCCCCGCTAATGTTACGTCAATATCATTATTTTTTGATGTAATTATTATTTTTGAACGGCTTTGTCCTATTAAAGATAAAGAAATGCCCGCAGTTTTTGACAGATAGTCTTTTACAAAATCGTTTGTAATTGCGCTAACCATTGTAATTCGGGTATCAAGGCTCTTAAGATAATCTTTAACACTTCCTTCAAAATTGAAATCGTTTGATTTTTTGCCGTTATAATATCCGTTGAAGTTCTTTAAATATAAGTCTTTTGAATTTAGAACGATATCTCCCGAACTGAGCGTAAAAGGAAGATTTGACAGCGGAATGATTTTTGCGGATATTTTATTAAGTTTGATATTTCCGTTTAAATTATTATTTGTTATTTTAACGCTGAAATCAAAATCGCCTTTTATGTCGTTTATTATCTGTAATATGTCATTTATATTATTTTCTATAATATTTGTTTGAAGAAGTTTTATTACATCGGGAATGAAAAATCTTTTTGCGTAAATTTCAATAATGTAATCTTTATCATTGCTTGCTTGAGCATTAAAAAACATTTTTGATTTATTAATGGTCAGCGGGCAGTCATTTATATATATGTGTTTATTTTTGATTACGACTTTATTGTCGTCCGAAAATGCAATATGGACTGTATTGTTGTTCTTTTTTATATCGGCGTTAATATTAAAATGAATAAATCTTTCTGTTTTTTGAGTGTTATCTGCTTCTAAATTATCGGCTTTTATTTCTATTTCCGTATTATAGCTTAATTTATATATAATCAGGCTGTTGTTTAAGTATAAAACCGAATCATATAAATCAAATTTCCAGTCGTTTTTTTGATGTTTATTATTTTGTTGATTGTTTGAAAACAAATGCTCCAGTTTATAAACATCTGCGAAAATGTTATCAACTCCGAAATTTTTGACATAAACAGTTTTTTTAAAAATTTCGGAAAGCGAAAAATCTGTTTTTAACTTATCAGCTTCAAATAATTTTTCATTATCCTTGGATATAGCTATTTTATCCGCGGAAAATGAAATTTCAGGCGAAAATGAAGTAATTAATTGAGGATTAACAATATTCAGCTTTACATCCGCATACTTTTCCGCGGTATTTTCAATTTTAGATATTACTTTTGGATTTTTAACGGCAAAAGGTAATATTTTTATATAAAAAATACCGGCAAGCAGAGCCAATAACACTGCAATAACAACTATACCAATTGATATTTTTAATAATAATTTTTTCATATATCTCTATGATATAATAAACTTATGAAAAAGTTATCTATTTTTATATTGTTATTATTTCTGATTATAAAAAATCCCTCAAGCGCAGATGTTACTTTTTTTAATGAAAATAATAAATTCGGCGCAAAGGATAATAACGGCAATGTTTTAATACCTCCTATATATAATAAAATAATAAGACTGGGGGAAAATTCTTTCATAGTTCAAAAAAAGAATAAATTCGGTATCATTAACAGCAGTGCGGAAATATTAGTGCCGGTTAAGTACAGGCATGCGGAACGTGTTTTGGGAAAATATGCGAAACTCGGCAATTTTGGAGATTACGGACTGTATGATGACACCGGATTTGCGCTGATTCCTCCGGTGTATGATTCATTAGACCTTTTGTTCGGCGGAATGATTTTAACCTACAAAAATTATAAATACGGTGTATCGGATTTTAAAGGTAAAGTAATCCTTGATAATTTGTTTGATGATATTTATATGCCGAAACCAAACGTAATGAGGCTTTCATATCAAGGTCAGTGGTATGAAATAGAGCAGGTAACATCCGATACATTAACATTACCCGAAGATGTAAAAAATGTAGCACAAAACAGTGAATTTAAAGTAACAAATCTTGTTGTAAATACAGGAGTAGTATCAGGATATTCGGTGTTAACATTTTCCGATTATTTGATAAAGTTAATATCATCAATATCACCGGCGCATGAAAATACGATAGATGAATTGATGTTATCGCAAGGAGCAGAAACGGTATCAATATTTATAAAATTGACATGGCTGCCGATGTATCCTTTATATTATGCGAGAAATTATTACAGATGTATAAGAAACCCAAATAATGGTTTGTTGTATAATGTAAGAACAAATTTAAAAAACAAAATGAAAAAATAAAAGGAGAGGTGTCCGAGCGGTTTAAGGTGCAAATCTCGAAAATTTGTGTAGGGGCGACTCTACCGCGGGTTCGAATCCCGCCCTCTCCGTTTTTTTGTTTGTTAAAAATGTTTAATAAGGGATGAGAACCCCATAAAGCGAAGCTTTATAAAGGGTTCGAGCGCGAGTGAGCAGAGGCTGAAGTGACGGATGCGTTGAGCATTCGGCACGCAATGCCGTTTAATGCGAACGAGAAAGAGAATCCCGCCCTCTCCGGTTTTTTGTTGGTTAAAAATGTTTATTTTTTTTATTTTTGTTCAAAATCCGGTAATTTCAAACCGAAAGTAAATAGAAGAATCATTGTAATTGCCAAGATTATTTTTATTATTAAAGTAATATCCATTAATTTAACTCCTTTAAAGCCTGTTTTATTTGATTATTAAGCGCTTGAAATCGTATTATAGATATAATATCAAAATAAATTCCGATTATAAATAATATAAGTAATTTAAATATATCAATATTACTTATTAATAAACCTGCAAGACCGCTATTAATTAATAAAATTGCATTGAAGTATTATTACTTAATTGTTTTAAATATGAAATTTCTTCTTTTATTTTTTCCATATCCCTATAATATCATATTTTAGCAATACTGTTAAATAATTTATCTTATGGCAAAAGATTAATCATTATTGACAACTATTTTTGTCTTTCCGATGATATAAAGCGGAAAGAAGCATTAATGAACATAAAAATTCTGAGAATATTTGAATACGAAAAGTATTTTTTAGCACTTATTATTACTGCGCTTATGTTCTTTATCGCAAAAATAACGGGACACAGAGAAATTATTTTCCCTGAAATACTGTCAATAGTTGTATTCTGCCTGATAACAAAAAGACAAATTTTGACTACAAACAGAGTGAAAATGGTCATTCTTACGGTTGCAGCCTCTTTAATAGGTGTAATAACGGTAAGATATTTTCAATTTCCTCTTTATATCCAAATTTTACTTGGTTTTTTGCTGCCTCAAGTTATGTTAATTATTTCAAAATCTAATTTTGTACCGATAATTGCTGCTTGTCTTTTCCCTATTTATATGAAAGTTACAAGTTTTGTATATCCTGTAACTGCTTTTATACTTGTCGGTTTAATAGCTTTATCTCAGTATTACTTAATCAAACAATACAGATTAAAGCCGTTAAATATACGTAAAAATAAATTTTTCAACGTGAATACCAAAACAAAACATTTGATAAAATTATTTTTAATATTTTCAATTATTATAATTTTACCTGTTTATTTTAAGCAGATATTTATTCTGCCTCCGCCATTTATAGTTGCATTTGCACTGCTTTCAAATCCGCTGAGTTCATTTAGAAAATATCCCGTAAAAGTTTTTAATGCAATGGCTTTTGTAACGCTGATAGGAATATTTTGCCGGTATATAATAAACATATATATGGGTTTTCCGTTGGCTGTATGTGCCATTATTGCCTGTATACTGATGTTTATGTTTATAGAAAAAAGAAAAATATTTTTCCCGCCTGTTGGAGGCGCTCTTTTAATGCCTATGATACTTAAAAAGAGTATGTTGTTATTATATTTTCCCCAAGTTCTGACGGGATTGATTGTTATTTTTATGGCTGCGTTAATATTGTTTAAAAAAAATGAAGAACAATAAAAGATACACCAAAACAGTTTTGATATAATTTATTTCGTTTTGCTTATTCCGATTAAAGACATGCAGCTATTTCACGGAAGTGTGTTCTATACTAAAAAAGAGTTTTTTGAATATCAATATTTTTAAGATTAAAGCATTTAACGGCATGTTCTGTCAGCTTTCTGCCTCTCGGAGTTCTTTGTATATAACCTTGCTGAAGTAAATAAGGTTCATAAACGTCTTCGATTGTTTTAACATCTTCTCCCAATGCAGTTGCAAGCGTTTCAAGTCCGACCGGCCCGCCTCCGTACTTATTTGCAATTAAGCTTAACAATGCTCTATCTGTATTATCCAATCCAAATTTATCTATTTGTAATATATCAAGGGCTTTGTTCGCCGTTTTTTCATCAATGAAACCGTCTGATTTTACTATTGCATAATCTCTGACCCTTTTAACAAGTCTGTTTGCAATTCTTGGTGTCCCTCGGGAACGCAGCGCTATTGCTTTGGAACCTTCTTCATTTATATTTATTTCTAATATTTGTGCGGTTCTTTTTATTACTTGTTTTAATTCTTCTTCCGTGTAGAATTCAAGCCGGTGAATAATACCAAACCTGTCGCGCAGAGGGCCTGACAGCGCTCCTGCTTTTGTTGTTGCCCCTATAAGTGTAAATTTGGGAAGCGGAATTCTGATTGATTTTAATGTCTGCGATTTTCCTGTAGTCATATCAAGGTAAAAATCTTCCATTGCGCTGTATAAAATTTCTTCGGACACTTTATTAAGCCTGTGAATTTCATCAATAAACAACACATCGCCCGCTTTTAATGACATCAAAATTCCTATAATATCTCTTGGCCTTTCAAGCGCGGGGGCAGAAGTTATTTTAATATCCGCATTCATTTCTTTTGCAATAACTCCGGCAAGAGTAGTTTTTCCAAGTCCCGGAGGTCCGTAAAATAATATGTGATCCAACGGAAGCTCTCTTTTTTTTGCTGATTCTATGGAAATTTTCAGATTGGCTTTCAATGCGCTTTGTCCTACATATTCATTGAACGACTTCGGGCGTATGTTTGTTTCAAATGACATATCATAAGCTGTTTGAGATGAGGTAGTAGCTTCATTATGCGCTTTAGTATTTTTAAAATTTTCTTCGTCTGAAATTATTGCCAATTTTTTGCCTCCATATTTACATAATATCATTTGATTAAAAAAAGGGAAAAAAGTAACATTTTTATTTTATAATATAATCAAAAAGCATGAGAGGATAAAAAATTGGATATACGTGAATTAATCACAAAGTCTTCTTCCGAGCAAAGAAAGGCTTTATTAAATAAAGAAGTAAGCGCCGTAGAACTTACCCAAGCAGTTTATGAAAGAGTAAATGAAGTTGATGAAAAAATCGGTGCATATAATTCATTAACAAAAGAATATGCGCTTGAAACAGCTCAAAAAGTTGATGATAAAATTAAAAACGGAGAACAGCTCCCGCCGCTTGCAGGTATTCCGCTTGCTTTAAAAGATAATATAAATTTAAAATCTTATCCTACAACAGCTTCAAGTAAAATATTAAAAAACTTTATTTCGCCCTACGACGCAACTGTAGTGCAAAAATTAAAGTCTAATTTAATTCCGATTATAGGAAAAGCAAATTTAGATGAATTTGCAATGGGTTCAAGTAATGAAAATTCAGCATTTAAAATAGTAAGAAACCCTTGGAACTTAAATAAAGTACCGGGAGGAAGCTCGGGCGGCAGCGCGGCAGCTGTTGCAGCTTGTGAAGCTACTGTTGCGTTAGGTTCGGATACCGGCGGTAGCATAAGGCTCCCTGCAAGTTATTGCGGTTTGGTAGGATTAAAACCGACCTACGGAAGGGTATCGCGTTACGGACTTATTGCATTTGCTTCTTCACTCGACCAAATAGGTCCTATTACAAAAACTGTTGAAGATTCGGCATTGCTTTTAAATGTTATATCAGGGCATGATGAAAAAGATTCCACTTCTTTAAATCTGCCTGTTAATGACTTTACAAAAGATTTAAAAAATGACTTAAAAGGTATAAAAATAGGTTATATTAAAGAATTATGCTCGGAAGGTTTAAATCCGGATGTAGCAGCCGCCATAAAAAAATCTATTGAAACGTATAAATCATTGGGTGCTGAAATTGTTGAAATTTCGCTTCCTTTGATAAAATATTCAATTGCGGTATATTATGTTATTGCAACGGCGGAAGCAAGCTCAAACCTCGCAAGATTTGACGGCGTAAGGTACGGATACAGGGCTAAAGATGTTGATAACCTTTATGATATGTATGTTAAAACCAGAGCCGAAGGCTTCGGAGATGAAGTAAAAAGAAGAATTATGCTCGGAACATACGCTTTAAGCTCAGGATATTATGATGCATACTACAAAAAAGCTCAACAATTGAGAAGACTTGTTAAAAATGATTTTGATAATGCATTTAAGAAGGCTGATATATTGCTTTCTCCGACATGTCCTCATACCGCTTTTGATATCGGTTCAAAAGTTGATGACCCGTTGAGTATGTATTTAACCGATATTGCAACAATTACGGCAAATCTCGCGGGGATACCTGCTATGAATATACCTGTCGGTTTAGACTCTGACGGTATGCCGATTGGCTTGCAGCTTCAAAGTGATTGCTTAAATGAAAACAAATTGTTAAATGTTGCCTTTAAGTTAGAAGAAGCTGTACAATTTAATTATAGTATTCCAACAAAAACAACGGTGTAAATGATAAAAAAAATAATTATAATTTTAATAGCATTTGTCGGTTTTGCAATGCAATCTTCGCTTATCACTGCTTTCGCGGAAACGGAGGTTTCGGAGGAGGATATTCAAAAAGCCGAACAAGCATATAAAACAGGTATATCTTTAACAAGAACAAAAGCCTATGATAATGCTATCAAAGCTTTTCAGCAGGCTTTTCAATATAATCCGAATATGACTGACGCTTTATATAATATTGCGTCTATTTACGTAGCACAACAAAAATATGATGAAGCATATAATACCTATGTCAAAATCATTGCAATAAATCCTCATGATTATGATTCTATTTTACAAGCCGCTAAAATTTCATATAACAGAAAAAATTATGCGCTCGCTATGAAATATTTAAAATATATACCGGATGATTATGAATATTATTATATTGTTCAGCAATTGTACAAAGATGCAAAAGAAATGTTTGACCAGCAGGTAACTAAAATTGAGCGTTCTAAAGTATCTACGGCGAATGTTAATAAAAAAGTATTAATTGATAAATTTAATTCTCCTGCGGGAATGGTTGTTGATACTGAAGGTAATATTTATGTTGCAAGCTATTCCGATAACGCGATAATCAAAGTAAGTAAAAACAAAGAAAAAAGTATATATGTACAAGATTCATTGTTAGACGGCCCCGTAGGACTTGCGATTGATAAGTATGATAATATTTATGTGGCTAATTATGACGCAAATAATATTTTGAAAATATCCAGGGGCGGAAGTGTAAGTGTGTTTATGGATAAAATTTCAAGCCCGTATTTTTTGTATATTAAAGATGATGTCCTTTTTATTTCTGAACAAGGCAACGATGTTGTTGTTACGTATAATCTTTCAAGCGGGAAATAATTTATTTATTCCTTGTTTCAAAACTGCCCCCGACTTCATATAAGCCTAGTTGCGTTCTCAAATAATTATTAAATTTTTTTATTGTATCCGTCGGTAAATATTTATCTTTGTTGTATGCGGGTGATACCGATTCAAATGCGCATAACATACCTTTGGATTTTTCTTTAAGCTCAGATATAAAGTCTTTCGTATTTTCTAATGATTTATTCTTTTTAAAATAGTGAGTTAAATAATATGGTGAACTTAAAGCTATAACCGGTTTTTGCGGTTCTTTATCAAGACAGTTGATAATATCTTCGTAAAAATTTTCAGCTGAAGAAGTCAGTTCGCCGCCTTTGGTTTTGTGGGTAGAAAATTCCGTAAATACTTTTTTAATACTTAAATTTAAATCTGATTTTTCATCAATAATTGATGAAGTGACGGAAGAAAGACCATCGCTGTTAGAACCGACATATAATTTATCCAGTTCATCCAATATGGCTTGAGCTTCGTCATAAATTTTTTGTTGATCGATATGCTCTGTTTTTATTACGGTATCGCCTTTGGTTTCCGCATATTCTCTTGCTCTCCAATATAGGTTTGATACTGTATAATCGCTGTAGTACTTAAGTCTGTTTTGTTCGGCAAATTCGATTATATTGTAAGCAAATTCCGGATATAATTTACTGATTTCTCTTATGAAATTAAGTGACATAGTGCGTCGTTTTTGAATTATAACGTCTATAAACTGGTTCAAATCTCTTGAAAAAGGATTGATACCATAAACCAGCATTTCGCTGTTTTCATATTTAAGTTTTGAATTTGGTGCTTCATGTGCAAAAGTTAACTTTATTGCAGGCAGTAATTTTAAATGTTTATATTTCTCGGGATTTTCACCTATCAGTCTTATCGCCTGCTGAACTCCGCCCAGCGCATCTCTGTCTGCGATAGCAAAAATAAAGTCTTTTTGATTCTTTTTATAATAATCATTTGCATAGTTATTAGCTTTTTCAAGTAAAGCAAATATATTATCTGCGCCGGAAGAATAATTGGTTTGGTTATCTAAATCAGCAAGATATATGCCCTGGTCTTCGTTTCTTTTAGAATAAATAAAGTTTTCAGAGGTTAATGAAGGCAAAAGCTCTCTAAATTCGTCAGGCGACATGATATTCTTTAAATTTTCGGCCGGAATATTTTTTTCAAATAAGCCCAGCATTCCTTTTGATAATTTTTGTGCATATTCGCTTGGTTTTTCATTGTAGTAAACTGGTATGAATGAATTAACCGGACTTGAGAAAAACTCGTTATAAATATTTCTGAAAAATGATTTAAATTCATCCCTTTTACCGAAAGACGGTTGAGGGCTGTTTTTTTTATCGAAATTTGCGTAATTTTTAGGGTAAGAGTACCTTTTTATTGGTTGTATATAGTTGCAGGTATTAATTTTCATAATAAATTCCTATTTTTTATGCAAAGCATATAGAAATAAAGCGCAGCTTGCAGCAATTAAAGCCGTTATTGTTCTTTTTGCTGCGGATTTTTGAGGATACAGATTGGCTATAGCTGTTCTCCTCATAGTTTCATTATAAGTATCTTTTTCTTTTGCTGCGGTGTTAATTGAGTATTTATATAAACTTTGAGGCGCCTCTATAATATAATCCGAATATTTACCCGTGTTTTTATCGCTTAATTTTTTTGCACCGATAATGTTATTGTTATTTACAATTGTGGAATTTATATTAGTAGACATTATTTCTCCGCAAGTGAAAGATTACACAATCTTTTAATGTCTGAATAAATTTTGAATTGTCACTTCTTGGCTTAAAAAGAAAGTAATTTTTACAAATTTTTACAAAGACACTTGTAAATTTTTGTTAAAAATAGTATATAAATAAGCAAGAAAAAGCCTTTAGAAGAATTAAAACAATATACATTTTCTGCATGAAAAAGGAGTAAAAAAGTGAATATTCAAAACAACGGAATTAATTCAAATAAGTTATCATTTTCAGGGCATAAAAAGTCGGTAGATAAAACGGGATATGTGAAACATGACTTTTATTATTTATACGATACCAACAAATATAACTGTGAATTAGAGTTGTTTAATATAGAAAAAGATAAAAAAGGAAATTTATCAATTTCCGAAAAGGCAGAGCCTGCGGTTACTAAACCGATGAATAACGGCTCCGTAACATTAGATATGTCGGAAGTACCCGAAATATATAGCGAAGACGGGTTTGCTTACAGATTTAAATTAACGGATAAAAATTCTAATGAAGTTTCTTATGCGTTTGATAACGGAACGGTAATCGGAATATTTGATAAAAATAACAGAAATAATAAATTTAACGTTATATTAAATAACCGTGCAACAATAAATAAAAATGGCCCCATGCAGTTAATAATGCCTGATTTTTATTATCCCGGAGTTATCGGTAAAGACGGAAAACCTTCAATTGATGAAGCATTAAGGGCGAAAGCACTGGCGAGTGTCAGAACTCATGCTAATAAACTTGGCGGTAATTTCTACGGAATTATACAAAGACTTCCGAAATTAAAACAAGAAGGCATTAAGAGGATAGTAGGTACTCCTTATACAAAAGATGATGTTTCTTCGCATAAATATTGGACAGAAAATGCTTATAAAATTTCATCGGATTATGGAACTGAAGATGATTTTAAACTTTTCCAGCTTGAATTATTTAAAAATGATATGAATTGGATATCTGACGCGGCATTAGTTAATGAAGGTTTCAGCGGTATTCACATGGCTGAACTGTTAAGAAAAGGAGAAAACTCTTTTTCAAAAAATTTATTTAGAGCCAATGAAAAAATTTCTCTCGGAATAATCCCCGAAGTGAGTGATAATACACGATTAAAGTTAATCAATGCGCCGTTTTCAATTGATTATAACGGTGTATACCATTCTTCAAATAAAGCTTATGACCCGCATAAACCGACGTATATACAGTTCTATGATGAAAATTTGGCAAGTGACAAGCAAAAAAAATCAAACTCTCCGTCTGATTTAAAGACATACGAAAATAACAATACCGATAATATCTATGATATAACACATCACGATGATGCGGTTTATCCTTTTGCTATTGAAGTAGACCCTTATGAACTTAACAGAAATGCTAAAATGATTTCAGCATCAAATAACGGAATTATAGATTTATCGGATATGGAAGAAATTAAAGCTATTTCCGATTTTACAAACTTTAAAGTCGTTAATAAAACTGAAGCGGGCGGAATAGAATTATGGGACGGCAATGTGGATATTCCAAAGGCTTTATTTTATCCGAGTGCAAAAGATGATGAAAAATTTGTTAAGCTGCCGCCGGAACTTAGAGCTAAAGCGTATGACGAATTTTATAAAGGTTCTCTTGCAGTAAGAGAATATGCTCTTAATTCAGGTAAATACTGGACTAAACTCCCTTATGATACTATTTTGGAATATGCAGCCGGAAAATTTGACGGTAAATGTAAAACTGCTGAGGATTATTTAGATAGCATAGAAAAAATGAAATCAAAAGGTTTGCTCCCCGAATCCGTTAAAAGTATTGATAAAGAAATTATTCAAAATGTTTTAGACGGAAATTATCATTCCCAATTGCTTGATGAATTGGATATGCGTTCTGATATTAATCCGGAAGGCTTCGGTAATGACTATTCGTTATCTGATTTCATTTTAAAACGTGCAATGGATTTACCGCTTGAAACATTACCCGTGGCAAATAATTTACTGGGAATACTCACTTCTCCATATATTTCCAAAAAACCGAATACGGAAGAAGAACTCGGAGTCTCAAGGTATGATATTTCTAAAGCGGGAAATGTAAATTTGCCTTCAAAATATTCAAAAACCTATGAACAAGTTGAAAATTTGTTTAAATCAGATATAGTTCCGATGATTGAAAATATTGTGTCTTCTGTCCCCGGTATACAAGAAAACGGTATGGTCAGCGACTATGGAAAATATGTATTAAATGAAACCGTTGGTGAATTAACTAAATATATAATAACAAAATCACTCGCTCCGGATGCTGAAATAACTGTTAAAAAAGACGGTGAGCTGAAGGGGACTTTGGATTTTTCTAAAGTTAAAGAAGACGATATTACAATGCAGTCCTTGAATATTCCTTTTAACAGCAAAACTTTGCAGGAAGAATCTCAAATGGTTATCAATGCAATGAAAAAAGGAATTTCGGAAATTCCGGAAAAAGAAATTCAAATGCTGAAAGCGCAAATAAAAGAAAGATTTAAAGGTAAAACTTTAAATGATTTTAAAATTGCGGAAATGATAATTGACCAAACCGAAGCGGGCATGGGCTGGAGAATTGACGCCGCAAAAGATATCGCAGCAATGGACGGAGTTCGCAGCGGTGCAGCTTCTATGCATGATGAATGGAATAACGTCATTGACTTTTGGAAAAAATATAATCAATCAGTATTACAGATTAATCCGCATTCATATACAACGGCGGAAATAACCGATTTGGCTGAATTATTCAGAAATCAAGGTAATTCTGTTTTTGAAAATGACGGAGATGCGGAACGTAAATTCATTCAGGAAACAGGTATAACAACAACAGCAAATTATAATTATTTCTTCTCATTACCGCCTGAATTATTTGCTGCATATAATTTTGAATGGGGCGGAGAAAATGAAAACGCTCTTAAAAGTACAAATATAGCTTTAAGGGAAAAACTTGATACCGGCTGGAACGGTAATCCCGGATTTTTATTCCAAACTCCCGATGACGGTGTTAAAAATTCATATACATTTGTGGGTAACCATGATAAACCGCGTGTTCTGCATTGTTTAGGATTAAATATGGGATTATTTCATTCCGATTTTTCTAAAGATGAACATAAGCAGGCTGCTTTAAAATGTTTATATCCGAAGGGTGATGTTCCGGAAAATGTTGATTATTCCAAAATAAAACCGGCAGCTATTGCAATGGGAACAAGAATTAATGAGTGTATTGATGAAGTTGTTAACGATGATAAAAGCAAGTTAAAAGCAGCTTTAAAAAGAGCTGTAAGCCAATTGGCAGCCGGAACATTCAAGGATAAAGACTTTGATGCCGCAGCATTTGGTACGCGTCCGTTTGAAGTTGCTCTTAATTCCGTATTTGAACAAGCAGAATTTAACGGTTTTAAAATTCCTCATCAGGAAAAATTAAAGGCAGAAATTTTAAAAGAAATGTTAGAACCTGCCATGGACAGATATTTGTCAATGTATAAACTCTTAACCGTATTGCCCGGCAGTCCTACTGATTTTGCAGGCGACAGAGTCGGTGCTACAGGTTACGAAACAAAGGCAAAAAATTATCTTCAACAAAACAGAAATACTATTCACTGGGAATGGTTAAATGAAAATTCGCCTTTAAGAAACAATGATTATAACTTCATTCGTAATTTCTATAATAAAATGAATGAAATCGCGTTATTAAGACAAAATGAAAAATTAAGTGCGCTTAATGACGGTGATACGGTTACTTTACCTGTTATAAAGGCGAATTGGAAAGAATCTGACCCCAATCCTTCTTTAAACAAATATTTACAAGCAATCTTAAGATATAACGATAAGGGTTCGGTTGTTATCACTCTGCATGATTTAAGCGGTACTCAAACTCCGTTTAATAAAAAAATGGAAAGAGGTAAAACTTCTACCGATACTTATTATAAGCATATATATGATAAGATAATACTTGATACAAAGAGTCCTTTAACCACATCAAATCAAGGTTTAGTACATGGATTAACCGAAAATACCGTCTTCAGAAATAATCGTGCCGATGATACAAATACTTATGAAATTAAAAAAATAACGGATGAAAACGGCAAAGAATATTATTCTCTGCAAACAACGGACGGAAGCCCAATTACAATAGAACCTGAAGATTTAAATACTTTAATTCTCTATAAAGAATAAATAAATAGTCCTTTTTTAAATTCTGCTTTGTAGTAAGATAATAAAAAAGGACTTTTATTATGAAATTATTTAATACATTTTCAAATACGCTTGAAGAGTTTAAACCTATAAACGCAAATAAAGTAACGATGTATGTATGCGGGCCTACGGTATATGATTATCCGCATTTAGGTCATGCCAGATGTTATATTACCTGGGATATGCTTTACAGATATTTAAAATTTTCAGGATATGATGTTACATACTGCCGAAATATTACGGATGTAGATGATAAAATATTAAAAAAAGCGAAAGAAGAAAACACTACAGCAGAAGTTATTTCGGGCAGATATTACGAAATTTTTGCGCAATCAATGAAAAAGCTTAATGTATTAAAGCCCGATATAGAACCTTTTGCTACAAAAACATTAGGCGAGATGATATCTATAATTAAAGATTTAATTGCAAAAGGCTATGCTTATGAAGTTCAAGGTGATGTATATTTTAGAGTTAAGAAGTTTTCGGATTACGGAAAATTAAGCAAACAGCCGATTGAAGATTTAGTTGCAGGTGCAAGAGTAGAAGCTTCTTCAATAAAAGAAGATGTTCTTGATTTTGCGCTATGGAAAAAAGATGAACAATTCGGCTATCCTTCCCCCTGGAGCAAGGGACGTCCTGGTTGGCATATTGAATGCAGTGCAATGTCAAGAAAATATCTCGGAAAACAAATTGATATCCATGCCGGCGGTGCAGATTTAATATTTCCTCATCATGAGAATGAAATAGCGCAATCTGAGTGTGCTAACGGCTGTAAGTTTGTAAATTATTGGCTGCATAACGGATTTGTGACGATAAATAAAGAAAAGATGTCAAAATCGCTCAAAAATTTTGTAACGATTGATGATATGCTTGCGAATTATGATTCAAATACAATCAGGTTATTTATCTTGACCAATCATTACAGAATGCCTGTTGAATTTTCATCGGAGGCGCTTGATGGAGCAAAAGCGGGATGGAAACGAATACAAACATCTGTAAATGCCGTCGTTAAATTCTTAGGCTCTTCTTTTAGCCCTATTGATGTTATGCAAACAGAAGAAATACAACTGTTTAAGGAAGCAATGGATGATGATTTAAATACATCAAAAGCGATTGCGGTTATATTTGATTGTGTTACAAAAGCAAATAAAGCAGTAAGCGAAACAAATACTCAAGCTGCTGCAAAATATGCTTCTATATTATTAAAACTAACTGATGTAATGGGATTTAATATTGAAAAAGAAAAATTATCTTCTGAAGAATTGCAATCAAGACTGGCAGCAATTACGTATGATTTTGATTTTCTTTCAAGTGAAGATAAAAAATTACAAGGGTACGAGTTAATGGATAAAATTATCGAGTACCGAAATATTGCCCGTAAGGAAAAGAACTGGGCAATAGCTGACAAAGTAAGAAATTCACTTGACAGTATTTCAATTGTTCTTAAAGATTCAAAAGAAGCAACAATTTGGGAGGAAAAGTAGGGAACTTTTCCGATAATATATTGTCTTTCTTATTTAAGAAAGAGTATGGCAGGAAGTGTGAAAAATAAGAACACGACATATATAATGCCGTGTTCTTATCGGGTAAATTTTTTTTGTTAGTGAGCGTTGCTGCGTTTTTCAAACATAGAAGGCAGTGCAATAAGTAAGAAATACATCAATGCTCCGAATAATAAAAGATAAAGACCATCCATAACGCAATTCCTTTATATAAATAACTACACATTTATATAATACCCATAATGACTTTTTCTTAAACATGTGATTATAATGTTGAGGTAAATTATGGATAAATCAAAATTAAAAAAATTATTTTCAGGTTTGTGCTGCAGTGTTTGCGGGCATGATTTTGATGAAGAAGCAATTTTTGTTAAAAGAGAAGAACATAATCTTCTTGTATTGCAAATAGTATGTCCGGAATGCGGAAAAAGTTTTGGTTTGGCATTATTGGGAACTGGTGCATTGTCCGTTAAAGATAAAGATGATGATGAACTTCAAATACAGCCTTGCCCTATGCCAATTTCTTATGATGATGTATTAGACGCACATAATTTTATTGATAAATTAGAAAAAGATTGGACAAAATACATCCCTGACGAGTTAAAAAACAATTAATTCATCAAAGATTTATAAACATCTTTATATCTTTGAGCGCTTTTTTCCCAGGAAAAATTTGCATTCATTGCATTCCTTATAAGCTTATTCCATTCGTTTTTATTCTTATAAGTATTTATAGCATATTGAATAGCACCAAGCATTTCTTGAGCATTGTAATTATGGAATTTAAACCCGTCAGCCCCTTCATTCGGGAAGGCATTGATTGTATTTTCAAGTCCGCCTGTGGCTCTGACTATAGGAATAGTTCCGTATTTAAGCGCTATTAACTGAGATAACCCGCAAGGTTCAAACCTTGACGGCATTAAAAACATATCAGCACCGGCGTATATTTTATTGCATATATCTGCGCGGTATTCAATTCTTGCGCGAACATTCGCAGAGTTATAACTCATCCAAACAAAAAAGTCTTCGTAACGTTTTTCTCCCGTACCTAAAACAATAATATCCGCTTCAAGTCCTTTTAGTTCGTTTTCAACAGCTTTTAAAAGGTCTATTCCTTTTTGTTCAACAAGTCTTGATATTATTGCAATTAAAGGACGATTTTTTTTATATTCAAGCCAATATTCTTTTAAAATATCCCGTTTGCATTTTTCTTTATTTTTAATGTCTTTTGCATTGTAGTTGTATTTAATTAATTTATCTGTTTGAGGATTAAATTCGTCATAATCAATTCCGTTTAAAATCCCTTCAAGCTTGTATTGATTGTTTCTTAATGCCCAGTCCATTCCTTCGCCGTAGTCGTAAGTCAGTATTTCCTGTGCATATTTTGGCGATACCGCGATTATCTTGTCCGAATAATTTATTGCCCCTTTCATCCAAATAAGATTTCCCCAGTGTTCAAGTCCGTCTTGATGATATACTTCATCGCGGTTTATTCCGGCAAAATCCAATATTTCAGGGAAATATTTCCCCTGATATGCAAGATTGTGTATGGAAAATACGGTTTTTGAATTTTTAAAAAACTCATCATTCTTATATGATGATTTAATCCAAACGGGAATCATTGCTGTATGCCAGTCATTACAATGAATTATATCCGGCTTAAAGTTTATCAGACGGGCATATTCAAGAACAGCTTTGGAAAAGGTGATAAATCTTTCCTGCTCATACCAGCTGTCAATGCCTGAGGGATATACACAGTTAAAGCAAGAAAAGAATTTAGGATTATCAATAAAAAATACATTTATATCAGTATTGGGAAGCTTGCACATGCTTAATGTAAAAATATAATTTGCATATCCGAATTGCAGCTGCAGGCGGGAATTCTTAATTTCTTGAATATTGTATTTTTTTCGGTCAATGCTTCCTATTAACGGGGTAAAAATGGCGATTTGGGTTCCTTCTTCTTCTATATATTTGGGAAGTGACCCCATAACATCCGCAAGTCCCCCTACTTTAGTAAATGGTGCGAGTTCAAAAGCTGCGTATAATATTTTCATAACTGCCTCTTTTATGACATTCTTGATAAATATTCAAGAGAATATTTAAGTATATCTTCTGTTTTTGTGCATTCTTTTTTATGGCTTAGAGTTTCTTTTATTGCTGCTTTAGCTTCATTTCCGCTGTATCCTAATGATATAAGAACACTTTGCACTTCTGCTATAGCTTCGTGGCTTAATTCTTTGGAAGGTTCAATATCAGCCACATCAACACTTGTAATATTAGACCAGTTAATAAGTTTATCTTTCAGTTCCAAAATGATTTTTTGTGCGACTTTAGCCCCCACACCTTTTGCTCGTGACAGTTCTTTAAAGTCTTCCCTTATCATAATATCAATAAGTTCCGCAATAGAAAATTCATCCAAAATTAAAAGTGCAAGCTTAATTCCTATGCCCGAAACACTTTGAAGAATATTAAAGATGTCGCGTTCTTCTTTTGTCAGAAATCCGGTAAGGCTCATAGACTCTTCTTTATGGCTGAGCGATACATATATTTTTACATCTCCGTCGGGAATTTTTTCTATAGTTGAAGGGGCTGTATTTATTAAATAGCCGATATTATTTACGTCTAATACAATATGAGCGCCTCTGTAAGAATTTACTTGCTTTGAAATTACCTGTCCCTTTAAATAATCATACATAGTTTATATTTCTTCTTTTCCTTTTAGTTCGTTATATTTTTCTAATGCTTCATTTGCTTGTTTTTCATTGTTTAAATTTTTTAGAGCAAAAGCCAGATTATAATAAAATCTGCTGTCATCGGATTTTAATTTTATTGCTTTTTCAAATTGATTTTTAGCATTTTTGTAATCTTTTAAACCGAGATATGCACAGCCTAAATTGTAATAATAATAAGGGAAGTCTTTTTTATACTTAATAGCCTGTTTAAATTCTTCCGCGGCACTGTTATATCTTTTATCGTTTAAATAAATGTTTCCCAAATTATAATGTGCTTTATCAAAATCAGGTTTCATTGTGATTGATTTTTGAAGAAAAAAAGCAGCATTGGTTGAGTTGTCAAAATCCTGCGACATATTTCCCAAAAGATACCAAAGCTCATAATCTCTTTCTTTTTCGGTAATAGTTGAAATCATTTTATAAGCTTCCTCAAGGTTATTTGAGTTGTATAAAGCAATAATTTCTTTTTTCTTATCCTCAACGCTTTGTGCCGCAAGACACATATTTGTTGATAAAAAAATAAATATTCCTGTTAAAATTAATAAATTCTTTTTCATAATCTACCCGATAATATTATAAAATAATGAAATAAATGTTTCTATGATTAAAATAAATTGTAAAATTTTATAACAATTTTAAGATTTGGTTAAATTTTTATAAAAAAATTTTTTTAATATATATAGATATGTCCGGGAAAAATTTTCACTAAATCGGGTTAAACAGGCAGATATGATTAGTTTAGACATAGATTTATCATATTTAAGTAAATACTATAATATCGGTGAAAAAGACCTTGAAAAATATCGATATAAAAGTATTTCACAAATAATGGAAACGGAAGCCGAACATGGAAACCGGCGTGCGGCTGAATTTCTGTTGAGAATTACAAGTAATCCCAATGAACTTGTAAAGGTATTCCGTTTATTTGAACCGAAAAATCGTTATCTTATTCTTTTAAATATGAATAAAGACGATTTAATGTCTATGATGGAATTTTTAGACCCTGCCGAATTAATTTTGGGACTTAGTATATTTAACCGCGATATATTGGTGGATTTAATGAAAAACCTTGACCCTGAAGCTTTAACCAAGGTTGTACTTAATAAAATGGATATAAATAAATTCTTAAAAGTTATTCCGGAAGAATATATGGATGAATTTTTTGCTTCGGACAAACTGAATAAAAATATATTGATAAAGGCTATGGAAGAAGTTGATGAAGAACAGCTTCAAAAGATGATGGAAAACTTTACAGGACAGCCTTGTTATGATAACCGTGATAATATCCTAAAAAAAGTAGATGATATGGATGAATATAATTTCAAGCGCTGTATATTAAGCAGTGAAGTTAAAGGCAAGCAGCAGATTATAGCTAATGTAATCAAAGAAAAACCCGACTTGTTCCAAGAGTTCAGTGTGGATGCAATGGTTCATCCGTTTACTAATATGGAAAAAGAAGAAATACTGAAATCTTTAACGGTATTGGAAACAAAGGATATGCTTCCTATGGTGGAAGATTTACCTCAAGATATAATGGCATTAGTTGCTACACAAATTAACCCTGAAATTTTTGCTCAAATATTAACAAAGAACTTTAGTGATGTAATTGCTGATTGCGGAATAAACATCTGATTATGTTAAATTCCACTTTTTTTTAAGTTCTCTTAATGTACCGTCTTGATACATTCTGGTTATAATTTGGTCTACATTTCTTTTTAATCTGTCGTCTTCACCGTCTTCAGGTTTTCTCAATCCGATGGCATAAGGTTCTTTTGATATTTTATTCTTTAAAATTCTGTAACCTTTATGATTAATTAAAAAACCTGATAATATGGTATCATCAGTGCTAATGGCGTCAGCATTGCCTTGAATAAAAGAGTTAAAAGCTTCTGTGTAGTTTTTATATCCGATAATACGTGCGGTAGGTATAATTCTTCTGATGTTATTTTCTGCCGTTGTACCGAGAACAACAATGGTTGTTTTGTGTTTTAAATCTGAAAATGTATGAATATTGCTATCTTCACGAACAAGCGCCGTTTGACCTGCGAAATAATACGGTTTTGAAAAATCAATAAGCAGCTGCCTTTGAGGAGTAATAGACATGGTCGCAATAATCATATCAACTTCTCCCGACGCTACAGCTTCTATTTTATTGCCTGCCTCCACGCTTACAAATTTAATTTTACGGCTGTTTCCCAGTATATCTTGAGCAATATATCTGGCAACATCTATATCAAATCCCTCCGGCTGATGAGTTGTTTCGCTGATAAATCCAAAAGGTATTGTGTCGGTTTTGACTCCGACAATTAATACATCACGTTTTATTATCTTATCATATTGGCTTTCAACTTCTTTTTTGGTGCAGCCCATAAATATAAAAAGAGAAAAAATTAATAAGCACAGTATTTTTTTCATAGTGATACCTTTTTAATTATTAGAACATACTTTTTATATAAATTACATACTGTTAAAGAATGATAAATATTCACTTTCGGAAAAATATCAGTATAATAAAAATATGAAAAAGATTTTGATTATATTAATGCTGTTTTCAACTGTATTAATTACGACAGGTGCGGGATATGTAGGCACGCTGCCAAACGTTGAAGCGGAATTTGAATATTTGAAAAAAGAAAGCAGTGAAAAATCTCAAGCTCCCTATTCAATTGAACAGCTTGATAAAATGAATGAAGAAAAACTCCGCCCCATTCCGCGAGAGGATGATAATTATGTAGATATCATTATAAAAAAAGATAAAACAACTCAGTATACAAATGATGTTAATTCCGTAATATTAATACTCGAAAAATTAAGAAAATGTTTAAATACAAATCAAGACATACAAAAATTTAATGCGATAGTAAGTAATCTTATAGATAATGTCGAATATATAAGACAAAAATATAAAGATAAACCCGAAAGTAATTATTTATCGTATAACAAAATGATATCATTGTCATCTTTAGCAAGGGATACTGCAAACTTCAGAACGCAAGGTTTAAAAGTGCAGCAGTATTTGCCTTATACATCTTCTGAAAATCAATATACAAAAGAAAATTTGGATATAAAACTTGAAATTCTTTTTGAAAATGTAAATGAAACTCTTTATATTTTAAAAAACTTAGAATAATACAAAAATATAGCTTGATGACTATTTTGCAAGAGATATTTTTTTTCTTACATAAATACGGGAGAGAAAAAATGTTAAAAAAAATTTGTTTTGTTATAGTTTTGTTATTTGTTTTTTCAAATATGGGAATTTGTTATTCGGAAGAGAATTTAAGTGCAATAGAATTCTCAAGATACGGTCAAAGCTATGAAAATGAGAGTTTGTCATCAAGGCTGATGCGATTGGAGTCAGATTTAATGGGTATGACTCAATCCGGAGATATTGACAGCCGTATTGAATTAATATCAAGAATGGCTGATAACTCCGATTTGTCTGCAGTTCAACCAAATAACATCTTTTATCCGGAAAAGAAAAAGAGTGCAATCCGAAACTTTTGGGATAATGTTACATCAAGCACGTCATCAGGGAGTTTAACGGGCTTTACCCCTTCAATGGACTCAACAGGATATTACAACAGTATGAATAATAATGGTTTTTGGGATTTTTTTAATTCATCACCCTCTTTTAATCCTTATTATAATCCGAATACATCTTGTACTTATAACTCTTTTTACAGAAATACACCGTATTTCAGAAATCATTTATTAAATCATCCGTTTGAAAGAAATATTTCGGAAAGAAAACGGCATTTTCATCGCCGTGCGCCGTATCAAAGGTATTACGGAAATAATTTCGGAATAAGACCAAATTATAATAATCCTTATTATAACTACGGGCGAGCTGTTCCGACAAACATAAATTCAAATTACGCAACCAGGTCCGCTATACATATTTTAAAGGACTGATATTATATATAAAATAAAAAGAGAACTTAAATAAAGTCCTCTTTTTTTAATCGTTGTATATTATAGCGGTTATTTATTAAGATTCAAATACATAACATAATAAAGAAGCTTCTCTCGCTTTTTTAACAGCTTTAGCAAGCATTCTTTGGTGTTCTGCGCAAGTACCCGTAATTCTTCTGGGAAGAATTTTACCTGCTTCAGTTAAGTATTTTCTTAATTTTTGTGCATCTTTGTAATCAATAACATCAATTTTGTCCGCACAAAAACTGCAATTTTTACGTTTTTTCTTGTCTAATTGTTCTTTTGCCATTTTTTACCTTTACTTTCTATATTTCTAAAACGGAATCTCTTCTTCACCGATTAAAACATCATCCATTTCCACTTCTGAAAATTTAACTACATCATTTGATGATTTATCGGTTGAAGATGATGGCGATATAACGGTGCCGTTTCCTTTGATTACTTCAAATGAGGATAGGTCTATTTCCATTACTTTTTTTTCTGACCCGTCTTCACCTTGAAGCATTGAAATTTGAAGTCTTCCTTCTACGACAACTTTATCACCTTTAGAAACTGCCTTTTCTATATTTTCGGCATTATTTCCTCTTGCTATAACTCTTATAAGGGAGTCTTCTTTCTCGTCAATATTTAAGGTAAATGATGTTACCGGAATATTGTTACCTGTATATCTTTTTTCAGGATTTCTGTATACCGTGCCTGATAACACTGCTTTTGCTATTGACATTTTTTTCTCCGATTATAATTTATTACGCTTTTACTTCTGAAGTTTCAAGAAGCATTATTCTTAAGATATTTTCGTTTAATCTTAATTGTCTGTTAAACTTTTCTGCTTGATTTGGGTTTAATTGATAGTTATGAACTACAAAATAGCCGTCTCTGTAGTCTTTTATATCGTATGATAATTTTTTTCTTCCCATTTTGTCGGTAGATAAAACTTTTCCGTCTAAAGAAACAATTGTTTCTTCTATTTTTGAACAAATTTTATCGTATTCTTCAGAATCAATATTCGGTTTAATTATTGATAATAATTCGTACGTTCTCAATTTAATTTCTCCTTGACTTAAATAATTTCAACATACATAATATCATGAACATTTTTAATTACAAATAATATGTTACTTTTTGTGATAAGATGTGCTTATGGAAAAATTTAAATTTATCGGAAAAAACATAAATGAAATAGAAAAATTTATGGTTGATAATAATCAATCAAAATTTCGTGCAAAGCAGATATATAATTGGATGTATTTAAAATCCGCTTCAGATTTCGATATGATGAGTGATTTGCCGCTGGCTTGCAGGGAATTACTTAAAGAAAAAACGATATTTACTGATGTTATATTAAAGGAAAAGCAGGTTAGTAAAGATTCAACGATGAAGTTTCTGTTTGAATTTGCAGACGGGAACTATGCTGAAGCAGTATTAATGAGATTTGATAACAGGGCTAATTTAACCGCATGTATCAGTACGCAAGTCGGCTGTCCTATGGGATGTGTTTTTTGCGCAACTGCAAAGCTTGGGTTTAAACGAAATCTTACCTCTGAGGAAATTGCTTCTCAAATATTTTTAATTCAGGCAGATACAGGGCTTAAAATTACCAATATTGTATTTATGGGGCAGGGCGAACCGTTATTAAATTTAGAAAATAT
>CANPXC010000013.1 GCA_947585605.1 Candidatus Gastranaerophilales bacterium
TGTCTCAAGAGAACATATTGCCAAAATAGAAACTGCCGGAAGAAACCTGAGTATAGATTTGTTATTTAAAATATCTTCCGCCCTCAATACTCCAGAGTACAAGTTCTTTGTTTTTAAATAAATAATAAACAGGAAACGCAATTGGTTCTAATCATTATCCCATTTTGCGGAGCTTGCTTATTTGCGCGATAAATAAAAATAAACATGTTATAATTAATTTGAATTTTATTTAAAAAAAGGGAGAGATTTTATGAGAGATGATATTAAAGAATACAATGCCGTTGAAAATGCTGCAAGAAAATTTTGTGAAGCGGTAAAAAAAGGCGACAGTTCAATTGTTAAACCTTATTTTTATGAGAAAGCTTGTTTTTATGGTCAATTAAACGAAGAAACATATCAATCAGGTTCTATTGAAGAGTTTTATAAAACTATTGACACCTTCGGAGCTTGCGGTGATGATTATGTTGCCAGAGTTGATATTTTAACACTTGAAAAAACAATAGCAGCAGTCAGAGTTATTGAAGATAACTGGCATGGGTATAAGTTTACCGATTTATTAATAATGAACAAAGTAAACGGAGAATGGAAAATAGTTGCAAAAGTTTATGATACATTATCTCAGGCGTAAGCCGGCATTGAAGTATCAGATAAAATTGAAAATTTTTGTAGAATTTTCCTTTAAAAAGTTTTAATCCTTTTTATTAGCTTTCTTGATAATACAATTAATTTGATAAAAAAGTATTATAAGAAAGGTTAATAAAAGGAGAATGTTATGAAAAAATTTGTTGTTAAATTCGGCGGATATATCGTTGATATTATGGCAGTATTAACTCTAGTCGGTTTAATTATTTCTACGGTTATGATGATTGGCTCACAAGGGCTTTGGGCCGGATTAAGCGTTTTATGGGCAGGGCTTGTAAGTTTTATTTTTGTTTTCTTCTTGATTTATATTGCCATGTCTATTAACGATAAATTAACTAATATGAATATTGAAAATTGCAACAGATAAATCTGTAAAGTTGTGTGTTAAAGATTTTTGACACACAACTTTTTTATTGTTTTCCCTGTATGTTTTCACGATAAACCGATTAAAGTAAATTTTCAGACAGTAATTAAATTAGTTCTTAAGACCTTTTTACAAAATAGAAGAATGATTGTATAATAAACTTATTGATAGATAGAGAAATAAGGTGAATTATGACATTAACTGCCGAAAAAGAAGGTTTAATTACTCAAATTATAGGACCTGTTATAGACGTAGAATTTCAATCCGGTATTTTACCTGAAATTAATGATTCCATAGAAATTATAGTTGATGATAATAATAAGATTGTAGCTGAAGTTCAACAGCATTTAGGTGAAAATAAAGTCCGCAGTGTTGCGATGTCATCTACTGACGGTATAAAACGCGGAATGAAAGTTATAAACACGGGCGAACCTATTAAAATCCCCGTAGGGAAGAATATTTTAGGCAGAATTTTAAATGTATTGGGCCAGCCTGTTGATAATGCGGGAGAAGTGCAAGCGGATAATTATTTACCTATTCACAGAAGTTCACCGGCGTTAACAGACCAAAATACGGATATAGAAATTTTGGAAACTGGTATCAAAGCAATTGACCTTTTACAGCCATATCAAAAAGGCGGTAAAATCGGATTGTTTGGCGGTGCAGGGGTCGGTAAAACGGTTCTTATTATGGAATTAATACATAATATTGCTTCGGAACATGCCGGTGTATCGGTTTTTGGCGGTGTAGGAGAAAGAACCCGTGAAGGTAATGACCTTTGGAACGAAATGAAAGAATCCGGGGTAATCGATAAAGTTGCACTTATATACGGGCAGATGAATGAACCGCCCGGTGCAAGAATGAGGGTCGGTTTATCCGCATTAACAGCGGCGGAATATTTTAGAGATTATTCAAAACAAGATGTATTATTATTTATTGATAATATATTCAGATTTGTTCAGGCAGGTTCTGAAGTATCAGCGCTTTTGGGAAGAATGCCCTCTGCGGTCGGATATCAGCCCACATTAGCAAATGAAATGGGTGAATTGCAGGAAAGAATTACATCTACAAAAGATGGTTCCATTACTTCCGTTCAAGCTATATATGTTCCTGCGGATGATTTAACCGATCCTGCGCCTGCAACTACATTCTCTCACTTGGATGCTTCAACAGTATTATCAAGACAAATAGCTTCTTTAGGGATTTATCCCGCGGTTGACCCTTTGGCTTCCAACAGTAAAGTTTTAGACCCGTTGATAATAGGCGAAGAACATTATAATACCGCAAGAAAAGTTCTTGAAATCTTGCAAAAATATCAGGAACTCCAAGATATTATAGCTATTTTAGGGATGGACGAACTTTCGGAAGAAGATAAAGAAACCGTAAACAGAGCAAGAAAAATTCAAAAATTCTTATCTCAGCCCTTCTTTGTTGCTGAACAATTCTCGGGTATAGAAGGCAGATATGTAAAATTGGAAGATACAATTGAAGGTTTTAAAGGTATTATTGAAGGCAAGTACGATAATATTCCGGAACAAGCGTTCTATATGGCGGGAACAATTGATGATGTATTAAAAAATGCCGAAAAGGTTAAATAGGCGAAGCTATGAGCGATAAAAAAATACATCTGAAAATTATTACACCCGAAAAAATTGTTTTTGAAGGAGATGCAGATTCTGTCAGCGCTATGGGATTGAGCGGAAGTTTCGGCATATTGCCGGGGCATATTCCGTTTATGTCAGCGCTTCAAGTTGATACGGCAAAAGTCAGCATTGACGGCAAAGAAATTACATATTCCGTTATGGGCGGTGCTTTTCAGTTTAAAGACAATGAAGCAATAATTCTGACAGAAGCGGCTGAATGCGGAAGTGATATTGATACGGCAAGAGCTAAATTGGCTAAAGAACGTGCAGAAGCTCAGTTGAGTAATGCCCAAACACAAAGAGATATAAAAATCGCTAATGCCGCTATTGCAAGAGCCATGGCTCGTTTAAAAGCTGCTTCTAAGAATTAACTACGTTATCTGATATAGTTTTTACCGCCCTCATATCAAGTGCATCGGGCAAAATATAATTCGGAGATAATTCACCGTCAGAAACAATTGAAGCCAGCGCAAACGCACAATTTAGCTTCATTTCTTGCGTTATTTTCTTTATATTATGCTTTAATACCCCGTTAAATAATCCAGGGAATACCAGTGAATTATTGATTTGATTAGGGAAATCACTTCTTCCCGAAGCTGTTATGTATGCTCCGTAGGATTTTGCGATATCGGGCATGATTTCCGGTGTCGGGTTTGCAAGCGCAAATACTATCGGTTTTGTATTCATTGATTTTATCATTGTTTCGCTTAACAGATTTGGCGCGCTTAAACCTATAAATACATCTGCGTCTTTTATCCCGTCTTTTAAATCACCTTTAAAACCTTGTAAATTAGTATATTGAGCAATTTGCTCATGCGCAAAATTATTTTGTACTCTGCCTTTATAAACAGCACCGTCAATATCAAACATTATTATGTTCTTTGCGCCTACCGCCAATATTAATTTACATACGGCAATTGCCGCTGCACCTGCCCCTGAAAATACTATTTTTACTTCTTCAATACTCTTTTCCGCGAGATGAAGCGCGTTTAAAAGAGCCGCTAAAACAACTATTGCCGTTCCGTGCTGGTCATCGTGAAAAATTGGTATGTTTGCCGTTTCAATTAATTTTTCTTCCACTTCAAAACATCTTGGCGCTTTTATATCCTCTAAGTTTATTCCCGAAAATGAGTTTTGTAATAATAAAACAATCTCTATAATTTCTTCCGTTTTTTGAGTTTTAAGGCATAAAGGCATTGCGCTGACATCACCTAATCTGCTGAATAAAACTGCTTTACCTTCCATAACCGGCAGTCCTGCGTATGCTTTTATATCTCCTAAGCCTAAAACTGCACTGCCGTCAGAAACTATACCTATTGGTTTTGGCTGTCTGTCTTCACTTAGTTCGGTTTCAATTACTCCGCCAGCCATTTTTCTAAGCTGTAAGGATTTTTCACTTACATCCCCCGTAAGCTTATCGAAGCTGAACATAAAAAGATTTTTTGAAACGCATAGAAAAAATTCTTTTAGACTTTCTGTTTCGCCTTTTAAAACAGGAATGTTTACATTAAATTCCGTATCTTTAACATAATCTTCCATAAGACTTAAATCAACGGCGCCAAAATTAGGTTCAATATTTTCGGTTACAAGTTTGATTTTTTCGCTGTCTTTTGACGAAATTTCAAACGGATATGCGTCAATACCAAGCGCACTTTTTAAAAAAACAGCGCGCTCTAACGATTTTTCATAGTCAAAAGATATTACCGCAACTGAATTCTCTCTGTTTGTATAATCGAAAGAAGCTTGTATATCTTCTTTTATCTTTAGACAAGAAGCTGCAACCCCCGGGGTATATACAATTGCCAGCGCATTTTTATCATTAACTTCTACTTTTGGTACTATTTTTATTCCGTTATATTTAGCCATTATTTTCTTACTTTATTTTCGGATCTGGTTAAAAGTCTTTTAATATTTTCTTTGTGCATAATAATAACGTAAATGGCACAAATTGCCGCAAAACAAATATAATAAACATTTTGGTTAAAAGCATTCATAAGCAGCGGTGTAAGTGATACTGCTATAATTGAACCCAATGAAACATATTTTGATGTATATGTTATTATTGCCCATATTAAAGCTGTTATTAAACCGACGGGAGGACATAACGCAATTAATGTTCCGACTCCTGTTGCAACTGACTTGCCTCCGGTGAATTTTAAAAACACCGATTTACTGTGTCCGATTATTACCGCAACCGCTGCAAGAACAGGTGTTAATCCCTTAAATGCAAAGAAATTGAACCAATTATATGCTATTAATACGGGTATTGCACCTTTTATTGCGTCCAATAACATTACAATAAAAAACCATTTTGTTCCCAAAACTCTTTTTACGTTGGTAGCTCCTGTAGAACCTGAGCCGATTTTGCGTATATCTATTCCTTTTAATTTTTTTACTATTAAATATCCCGTAGGTATTGAACCTATAAGATAGGCTATCACAATAACTATTAGTGATTTTAATACATACATCATTTTTTTTCTCCCTTTTCTTTTGCAGAAATTTTAATAGGACTTCCCTTAAATCCGAAAGCTTCTCTAAGCTTGTTTTCAAGGTATTTAATATAATTGTCTTTTAATAAATCTTCGTTATTGATAAATAAAACAAAAGAAGGCGGTTGAACTTTTACTTGTGTTGTATAAAATAATTTTAGTCTTTTCCCTCTTATACTTACGGGCGGATTCATTGAAATTGCATCTAATATTACTTTATTTAACAAGCTTGTTGAAATGCGTTTTGTTGTTTGTTCGTATACTTCTTTTGATAATTTATAAATATTTACCAGCCTTTGTTTGGTCTTTGCACTTATAAATATTTTCGGAGCAAAATTTAAAAACGGCATTTCCCGTTCAATTTCTTTTTCAAATTTATTAATTGTTGAAGATTCTTTATTTTCAATTAAATCCCATTTATTAATTGCAAGAATAATTCCTTTACCTGCCTCAATAACGGTTCCAGCAATTTTTTTATCCTGATCTGAAATTCCTTCTTTAGCGTCAATTACCAGAACGGCAATATCACAGTTCCTTATTGCGCGGATAGAACGGTCAACGGCAAATTTCTCAATACCCCAATCCACTTTAGATTTTTTTCTTATTCCCGCTGTATCAACAAGTATAAATTCTTCACCTTCATATTTAACTTTAGAATCTATTGCATCGCGTGTTGTACCTGATACATCGGAAACAATAACTCTTTCCTTATTTAAAAGAGCATTTACGATTGATGATTTTCCTGCGTTCGGCTTGCCGACTATTGCAATTCTTATGTTTTCTGACTTTTCTTCTTCTTCAATGTATCCGAAATCTTTAGTAACCGCTTCAAGCAAATCACCTACTCCGCCAGAACCGTGAAGCGCTGATATCGCTATTGGCTCACCGATTGCAAGTGAATAAAAATCATTAACATTTACAAATTTTTCCGGACTGTCTATTTTATTTACTGCTAAAAATACTTCTTTCCCGCTTTTTCTCAGTACGTTAGCTATATCATAATCAATAGGATTGATACCTTCTTTACCGTCAACAAGAAAAATAATTTTATCCGCTTCTTCACACGCAATTTTTGCTTGTGTGAATATATTAAGCATTATTTCGTCTTCATCTCCGGGAATTATTCCGCCGGTATCAATAACGGTGAATTCTTTTTCCATCCATTCCACGTCAAAATATATTCTGTCGCGTGTAACTCCGGCTTGGTCATCCACTATTGAATGCCTTGAACCTGTCAGCCTGTTTACAAAGGTTGATTTTCCTACGTTTGGTCTGCCTACTATTGCTACTATCGGTTTATTTGCCACTTTTATTCCGCCTTAATTCTCAAAATTATTTTAATACAAATAAACCCTTATGCCAATTTATTCATTAATTTTATCGGTTAATTCTTTTATATCCTGTGCAAGCTGTCTGTCCGTTTTAATATCGGATTTTACTTTATCGTATGAATACATTATTGTTGTATGTTTTCTGTTAAAACAATTTCCGATATAAGGATAGCTTTCACCTGTCATTTCTTTTGCCAGATATATTGCGCTTTGGCGGGCATTAGCGGTTTTAGCCGAGCGGTTTGTGCTTTTTATATCTTCAACGGATATATTATAATGACTTGCTACAATTTCTATTATTCCTTCTACCGTAACTGTTTTCCTGTTTTCTTTGTAATTTATTATTTTTTTGACTATTTCAATATTTACCGGCAGTTCGTTTATGGATGTATATGCACTTATTGTGTTGAAAGCGCCTTCCAGCTCCCTGATATTTTTATTATAAATACTTGCCAAAAATTCAATAACATCTGCAGGCATTTGAACGTTATTATCTTTTGCGAGCTTTGTTAAAATTGCCATTCTTGTTTCTATATCAGGAACTTGAATATCAGCCAGAAGCCCCATTTGAAAACGTGTTTTAAGCCTGTCGGGCAAGGTGGCAAATTTATCGGGCGAGCGATCTGAAGTTAATACAATTTGTTTGCCCGAATTATGAAGACTTTCAAACATATTAAACATTTCTTCTTCCGTTCTGGCTTTTCCTTCTATAAATTGGATATCATCAATAAGAAGAATATCTAAACTGCGATATCTTTGACGGAATTCATTCATTATTTTATTGTTTTTATTGTTTGCTTTATCCATTCCTCTGGCAATGGAGGTAACAACATCGTTTATAAAGTCTTCGGATTTAATATATTTAACTTTTAATTGGGGCTTATGAAACATAACATAATGCCCGATAGCTTGCAGAAGATGTGTTTTCCCAAGCCCCGAACCGCCGTATATGTATAACGGATTGTATTGTTTTCCGGGGTCTTTTGCTACTGCCATTGCTACAGCGTGAGCAAATTTATTGTTTGCACCTACTACAAAATTATCAAAGTTATATTTTAAGTTTAAATTGCAATCTGATTGCATTTGTTTTAAACCGTCATATTTTGTTGTAGTTATGCGCTTTTCGAGATTTTTTATAAACTCTTTTTCTTCTTCTTTTTTATTTTTTTGTTTTTCTTTTTCTAATTTTTTATGTAATTCTTCATCATAAACAAGTTTAAAATAAACATCTTTTCCGCAAATTTGAGAGAGTGCTTTTGAAATATCTTTTTGATTTTTCTGCAGAATTTGTACGGCTAAATTTTGCCCCGTCAGCGCACAAAAACAATTTTCTTCAAATGAATGCGGAACTAAAGGTACTATCCATGTTTGATATGTTGTTTGCAGAATAGTATCCTTCAGTATATCAAGGGTTTTAGCCCATATATTTTTAATTAATTCGTCTTCCATTACCTGATAATTTTTTTAATTAATTTTGGTTGTAACTCTTAAATGTAATTCTCTTAATTGTTCTTCGGAAGCCATGGCGGGTGAGTCCGTCATTAAACATTTTGCAGCCGAATTTTTCGGGAATGCAATTACATCTCTTATGGAATTTGTTTTTGCAAGAAGTGCTACAACCCTGTCTAATCCTAATGCCAGTCCGGCATGAGGCGGTGTACCATACTTAAATGCATTTATCATAAATCCGAATTTTTCTTGTGTTTCTTCTTCGCTTAAGCCCAATGCTTTAAATACTCTTTGTTGAATTTCTGAAGAGTGTATTCTTACTGAACCTCCGCCTAATTCATTTCCGTTATAAACTATATCATAAGCAATTGAACGGCAATGTTCGGGGTCAGTTTCCATTTTATCTATATCTTCAAGGTTCGGCATTGTAAACGGATGGTGAACAGATACATATCTGTTATCTTCTTCAGAGTATTCGAACATCGGGAAATCAACAACCCATAATAGTGAATGTGCATTCGGGTCAATTAAACCGAGCTTTTCTCCGAAATACAATCTGAATCTTCCCATAACATCATAGGTTACTTTCGGCTTATCTGCGACAAAGAACACCACATCACCAGCTTGAGCATTTGCTCTTTCTTTTATCTGCTGAGCTTGTTCTTCCGTTAAGAATTTAAGAACGGGTGATTTAGCCGTACCGTCTTCCAAATACATTATGTTTGCCAGCGCTTTTGCCCCGAAGGATATTGCAAGTTTTGTAAGGTCATCTATTTCTTTTCTTGAATAGTTCGCAATACCCGGAATTTTTATTGCTCTTACAATTCCGCCTTTATTTAATGTATCTTTTATTATTTCAAAGTTTGAATTTATTAATATATCGCCGATATCAAATAATTCTAAGCCAAAACGTAAATCGGGTCTGTCTGAACCGTATTTATCCATTGCTTCTTTGTATGTTATTACCGGAAGTTTTTCGGGCATTTCGTAATCAACGAGTCTGAAAACTTCTCTTAAAAGTCCTTCAACCATGTTCATAATGTCTTGCTGTTCAACAAAAGACATTTCAATATCCACTTGAGTAAATTCCGGCTGTCTGTCGGCTCTTAAATCTTCATCGCGGAAACATCTTGCTATTTGATAATATCTTTCAATACCTCCGACCATTAATAATTGTTTAAAAATTTGAGGTGATTGCGGAAGTGCATAAAATTTCCCGGGCTGAACCCTGCTCGGCACAAGGTAATCTCTTGCGCCTTCCGGTGTTGTTTTAATTAATATAGGTGTTTCCACTTCCATAAATTTGTGGTTATCTAAATATTCACGAATGGTTTTTACTATTTTGTGGCGCAATTTTAAACAGTTTAAAACTCTTTCTTGTCTTAAATCAAGATATCTGTATTTTAATCTCAAATCTTCATTTACACCTTCATCATTAAGCGGGAAAGGTAAAACTTGAGCTGTTGAAAGTATTTCTATTGAATTAGGATACACTTCAATATCACCTGTCGGAAGATTTGGATTATATGTTTCTTCGGGTCTTTCAGATACTATTCCCGTTGCTTTTATAACAAATTCATCTCTTAATTTTTGAAATATATCATAAACCTGCGGATTTTTTTGAGGGTCGGATACCAATTGGAATACACCTGATTTATCTCTTACTTCTACAAAGATAATTCCGCCTAAATCTCTAACGGCATTAACCCATCCTGCTATTGTGATTTCTTTTCCTGTTTCATTTTTTGTAACTTCTCCGCAGCCGTGCGTTTTCATTGATGTTTTTGTCAGCATATTATTTTCCTGTTATCTCACTCTTAAATTAAAATTTAACTCAAACATACATGAATTTCAAAAAAATTATATTTTTTTCTTTTTAACTCTTGTGCCTTCAACTTCATATACGTTCTCAATAGCTATAAAAGCTCTGGGATCAATATTTTTTGTTATTTCTTTAAGCTTAGGAACTTGCAGTCTTGATATTACGCAATAAATAATTCTTTTATCCAAGCCGGAATATCCGCCCAAAGCGTCAATATAAGTAACACTTACATCCATTTTTTCCATTATATCCCTGCCTATTTCTTCCGAGTAATCGGTAATGACAAAGACTGATTTCGATTCGTTTAAACCTTCAATTACCACATCCATGGTTTTATATGCAATAAAATATGTAATTATTGAATACAGAGCATGCTGCCAGTCGTATACAAACCCTGCAACCGTAAATATAAATAGGTTTATGAACATGATTATTTCGCCGACTGAAAAGCTTATTTTTTTTGTTGAATAAATGGCGAGTATTTCCGTTCCGTCAACAGAAGCCCCGTTACGAATAATTAATCCGACACCTGCGCCTAATATTAATCCTCCGAATATTGCCGCCAAAAACAGTTCCAAATCCTCTATTACGCAATGCCCGTGGAATAATGACGAAAATATTGTTACTCCGCTTGCAAAAACTATAATTGAAAAAAAGGTTGAAAATACAAACTTTTTCCCCAGCTTTTGAATGGCAAGCATTATAAACGGTATATTTATTAATAAAATGTACATTCCGAGAGGTTTTGACGTTATTGTATTTAAAATCATTGATACACCGGTTACTCCGCCGTCTATAATACGGCTCGGTATTAAAAATCCTTCAATCGCAAATGCGTAAATCAACGCCCCCAGTGCTAAAAAGAAATATTCTTTTATATAAAATCTCATATTTACCTCTTTTAAAATTATACAATAAATTGCTAAAATATATATATAAATGTATGTTATTTCTTAAAAAGAAAAAAGTTCAAATAATCTCGCCGGTGCAAAATTGTATCCCCGGAACTGTTTTGACCGGATTCAGTTTAAAACCGCGTAATTTTTAACTGCAAATCAGATTAATTTTTTATTTCGGATTTTGAATATTCTTTGGCTTTTTTCCAAAGACTATCCCATTCTTCAAGTGTTAATTTTTCAAGTTCTTTATCCGCTAATGATTCCATTTTACGAAATCTTGCCATAAATTTTTTATTTGATTTTAACAATGCCTGCTCTGCTTCAATTTTATTCCATCTGGCGAGATTAACGACGGCAAATAAGATATCGCCCATTTCTTCTTCTTTTTCATCTTGTGTTTTTGCTTGTTGAAATTCTTTAATTTCTGATAAAACACAATCATATAAAGATGTTTCGTCAGGCCATTCAAATCCGGTTTTTACGGCTTTTTTACTTATTTTTTGCGCACTCATCATTGCGGACTGCGATTTTGATACCCCATCCATTATTGAGGTTCGGTGCGGTTTTTCTTCTTTTTTTAATTTTTCCCAATTATCCAGTATTTCATCCGTTGATTGTACTTTTACATCTCCAAACACATGCGGATGACGATGTATAAGTTTATCAGATATGCCTTTTGCTACATCTTCTATGTTAAACGCATTTTCTTCTTTCGCTATTTGTGCGTGTAAAACCACTTGTAAAAGAACATCGCCGAGTTCTTCTTTTAAATGATTTAAATCGTTATCATCTATTGCGTCAACTGCTTCATAAGCTTCTTCAAGCATATTGCGTTTTAATGTGGAGTGTGTTTGCTCCCTATCCCACTTACAACCGTTTTCGCTTCTTAAAATACTTATTATTTCTATTAATCGTTCTAAATTAGGATAATTCATTATCTCACCATTTGATCAACCGTCATTATTAAAATGCCTTGTCCGCCGAGTTTTTTTAATTTGTCTATACTGTCAAATACTTTATCGGCGTCAACTACTACGTGCATTACAACATGTTCATCATCACCAGCCAGTGTCATTATTGTTGGTGATGACAGCCCCGGCAGAAATGACCTTATTTCATCCAGTGCTATTTTTGGTACATGGGCCATTAAATATTTCTTTTCTCTTGCGTCAATAACTGATTTTATTGCACGAAGTACTACCTGCGTTTTTTCTTTTTTTTCTTCGTTTAAATTTTTATTCGCTATTACAATTGCACTGGATTCTAAAATTTTATCTATAATTCTTAATTTATTTGATTTTAATGTAGTACCTGATGAAGTTATATCTACTACTACATCTGATAATCCTAACCTCGGAGTTATTTCCGTTGCGCCTGAAACTTCAATAATTTTAGGAGTCTTTCCTAATTTTTCAAAGTATTCCCTTGCAATATTCGGAAATGATGTTGCTATTTTTATTTCTTGCGGTAAATCTTTTGAGGTTTGGTATGTATCTTCTTCTTTAACCGCTACAACCATTTCGCAGTATCCGAAATCTAAGTCCATTATTTTATCTACATCGGATTTTAATTCCGTTAATATATCAAATCCGGTAAAGCCGATATCGGCAATTCCGTTTTCAACAAACATCGGTATATCTTGAGTTCTTACAAATATTATTGAATATTTTTTATCCTTTGTGGTGACCTGAAGTGTTCTTTCATCTTTGGAGGGAAAAACCAGTCCCGCACAATTTAGCAAATCATATATCTTTTCTGATAATCTTCCTTTATTCGGTATTGCAATTTTTAATATATCCATTTTTTACCTTACTCTTCTTCATCACTTTTTAATGTTATAACAATATCGCTTGTATTACAAAAATTTCGAACCGGGCTATGGACATATTTATATCTTGACCCCTCCGGTATTTTCTTTTGTATGGATTTAATTATATCGTTGGGAACTTGGGTATTATAACCGATAATTTCATTGTTTTCTATTTGTGTGGATTTTCCCGTGCAATTTACGTCGAAACCGTTTGTTTTTAGTTCTTCTCTGATTTCTAAAGCTTCAACTTCTTTGGATTTGTTATACATTATACCAATTGAAATATCATTTTCCGTTATTTCGGATTTTTTTCTGTATATTAATCTGGTTATAACCTGCTGTGTTTTTTCGGGGTCTAATATCCAATAGCTGATTATACCTTTTTTATTCGGAGCGCCCGGAAGCATTACAAATTCAACTTTATTTAAATCTATATCTCTTGCAAGTGCAGCGTATTGCGACATTTGATATAAATTTAAATCTGTTCTGGTATATAAACTTGCGATTTTTAATGCGTCGGGAATTTTTCTCAACGATTCGGGAGATTTTAATTTTTCTATTAATGCGCTTACAAATTTTTGCTGGCGGTGGACTCTGCCTATATCTCCCAGCTGGTCTTTTCTAAACCTTAAATATTCTTCCGCTTTTTGACCGTCAAGTACTTGATATCCTTTTTCAAAATTTATATTTAATTTAGCACTGTAATCTCTGTAGTGCATATTTTGATCAATGTGTATCGGTACTCCGCCTATTGCGTCAATTAATTTCCTTACTCCTTCGGCATTTACTATTATATAATTATGAATTTTTATTCCCAGAGTTTCTTCAATAGTCTTTTTGGTTAATTCTATCCCGCCTAACGCATAAGCCGCATTAATTTTTTGTATGCCATGCTCATCCGCCAGATACACTTTGCTGTCACGTGGTATAGATACCGCATTGATACTTTTTCCGTGAGTGTCTACATTTAAGATTATTATTGTGTCCGAGCGTACTCCTGAAAACGGAAGTGTATCAGGGCCGTTAGAATCCACGCCTAATACCAATATATTTTGATATCGATTTAACATCTTAAAGTTGAATTTCGCCGGAGTTAAATCGGGCTTATCATTTATTTTTAACGATTTTTCACTGATTACATTGTCTATTATTGCACTTATGTTATCGTAATTATTGAATAAATGCATAATTAAAAATGTTATTACCACAACTATGAATGTGATAAAAATTAATCTTGTTGTAATAATAAATTTATTATTTTCATTTTCTTCTTTTTCTCTGTATTTTAAAAATACACTGTACTGCTCATCTTTGTTTTTTAATTCTGCCATTATTAATATCCTGTTAGTCTTTAATATTTTACTTTAAAAAAAATTAAAATTGTATATCACAGCCTCGGTTATTTTTAATTACTCTGTTGAATATAAATATCTTTTATGATTTTATAAAATTATGGATAAAAAAGATATAGTTCAAAATGCCGAAATAAAAGTAAAAAAGTATTTTGATACCGTTGATGAAATTAAAGAATATAATCAGGAAAAAGTTTTAAAAGCGTTTTATAAAAATAAAATCGGGCTTGAACACTTCGCTACCGTTTCCGGCTACGGGCATGATGATATGGGACGCGAAGCTTTGGATAATGTTTTCGCCGATGTATTTAAAGCAGAAAAGGCTATTGTCAGGAATCATTTTGTTTCCGGTACCCATGGGCTTGCCTGCTGTTTGTTTGGTAATTTGCGCTCGGGTGAAAAACTGGTTTCTTTAGCGGGCGCACCTTATGACACAATGGAAGAAGTTATCGGAAAACGCGGTGATAAAAGAGCTTCCTTAATCGGGCATGGAGTTTTATACGATGAAGTACCTTTAATTAATGATGAAGATGTTGATTTTGACGCGATAAAAAACAAAATCGACAAATCCGTTAATATGGTTTTAATCCAGCGTTCAAGAGGTTATTCACTAAGAAAACCTTTAACAATTGATACTATTGCTAAAATGATAGAAATTGTTAAATCAAAAAATCCGAATTGTATTTGTTTTGTCGATAATAATTATGGTGAATTTACGGAAAAACTTGAACCGCTTGAAGTCGGGGCAGACCTTATTTCAGGCTCTTTAATTAAAAATGCCGGCGGGGGAATTGTTGAAACAGGCGCATACGCTGCGGGCAAAGAAGAATACGTTAATCAAACCGCATACAGGCTCACAGCTCCGGGTATCGGTGCTGAAGGCGGAGCTATGTTAAATCAACTGAGATTGATTTTTCAAGGACTTTTTATGGCACCCTCCGTTGTTTCAGAAGCTGTTAAAGGCGCTATTCTGGCTTCGCAGGTCTTTGAAGATATTGGTTTTTGCACTTCTCCCAAACCCTATGAAAAAAGAACTGATATTGTTCAAACAATTAAATTTGGGGCAAGTGAGCCTTTAATTGAATTTTGCAAAACACTCCAAATGTTTTCTCCCGTTGAATCATACCTTACTCCCATCCCTGATGATGTTCCGGGGTATGATAATAAATTGATTATGGCGGGCGGTACATTTATTGAAGGCTCTACTATTGAACTCTCGGCAGACGGCCCTGTTCGTCCTCCTTATGCAGCTTATATGCAGGGCGGTTTAAATTATGCACATGTTAAAATTGCCCTTAAAGGCATTGTTGACAGATTGGTTAAATAATTATAACAAATCAATATCCGTGGCTTTTAACGGTACACCCATTAGTTTTTCAAGATTTGCAGCGGATACATGATAGTTTAATAATGTATTATAGTAATCAAGCTGTGAATTTCTGTATGTTGTTTCTGCGTCTTTTAGTTCTATAGCGTCGCCTAAACCTACTTTGTATCTTCCCGAAGCTTGGTCATACTGCTCTTTAGCTTGGTCCATTGAAAGTTTTGCAACTGCAATACTTTCCTGCGCCGTTGTCATATTTAAATATGCTTCTTTAACTTGAAAATAAATTGTTTGTTTTACATTTTCATAATCTGCTAAATCTTTTTTGTACGTTGCTTTTGCTTCATCAACCTGCTTCTTTAATTGGAGTAAATTTACCGTTTGATAATTTAATTGAGCGCCAATTTGGTATCCGTAGTCAGTATCCATTTGTTTACCGCCTCTTGTATAAGAAGCAAAACCGGAGATATTCGGAGTAAATGCCCTTCTCGAAGCTCTTACCAGTAATTCTGAAGCGTCAGCTTTCTTTTTAGCGGCCAGTAATTCCGGACTTGTTTCAAATGCAGTATTTACCGCTTCATTTACTTCAATTCCGTATGCCTTTGTTGTAAGATTATCCGTTACGTCATAATCCGAATAATCAGGCATTCCCATTGCATTTGACAATTGTACATAAGCAATTTTTAATGTATTTTGAGCTTGCAATAAACTTAACTTAGCTCTTCCCAGGTTATGTTCAGCCGTTAATACATCTATTTTCGCTTTTGTACCTATGTTATAATATGCTTTTGCTTGTTCTAAATGAAGAGTATAATCTTTAACCGTATCTTCATATACTTTTACTTGCTGTTGAGCAAATAATAAGTTGTAATATGCTTGTTTTACGGTAAATATTACAGTATTAATACTGTTTTCCAAATTAAATTGAGCAGCTTCGTATGTCCTTTTAGCCAAATCCGCTTGAGCTTTTGTTTTTCCAAAGTCAAATAATAACATATTGCCCGATAATGTAGGTGTATAAAACATATCATACTGCTGGATAGGAAATGCGAAGTTTGACATTTGCATATCATTTCTTGAATAGCTTACTCCGGCTGAAAAAGTCGGGAAATAATTTGCCCAAGCTTGAGCTATTCTGCTTTTATAAATTTCTGCATTACTCATTGCCGATTTAATTGCAGGATGTTTTTCAAGTGCTATTTTAACGCATTCGTCTACTTCAATTATTCTTGTTGTGTTTACACTGCCTTGATATGCTGTATCTGTTAATACTGAGGCGTTCTCTCCGTTATTAACTGCGGGAATTTCATTTGAATTGTTTTTTATTCCTTTTACGGCTTTTTTTTCTGCGGCTTTAATTTCTTTTTTAGCTTTTTTTTCTTGTTTTTTTTGTTCCTTAGCCTGTTTTTTTTGTTCTTTTTTAACAGAATTAATCGTTTTTATAGCTTCTTTTTGAGGATTAACAGGTTCAATATCTTTTGCGCTGTCTATTTTAGGAATTTTAGGCTGTTTACGTTTATTTACTAAATTATGAAATTTTTGTTTTAAAGTTGTTTTTGCAGCCTTTTGAGATACTGTTGTTTGAGCAGTTTCAATTTCAGCTTGAGGCAGTCTTGGCGGAAGTTCCTGCAAAATTTCCTCGTACATAAGTTCGGGTCTTACTTCCGCGCATTGTGCAACTGCCGAGCTTGACAGTATTAAAAACATTAATATAAATAATTTTTTACTCATATTTCCACTCTACTCTTAATTAAATATTTGTCTGTTGTTTTTTCCTTTTTGCTATATTTTCAACTAATGATTGAACAAGAACATAGAAAACAGGTGTTAATATTGTACCGATAGTAGCGGCAGCTGTCATACCTCCGAATACTGTAGAACCTACCGAAATTCTGCTCTGTGCGCCTGCGCCTGTTGCGAATACCATTGGTAATACCCCAAATACAAACGCTAAAGCCGTCATCATAATAGCTCTAAATCTTATTCTCGCCGCTTCTATTGCTGCTTCTTCAATACCCAGTCCTTTATTTTCGTGTAAATCCTTAGCAAATTCAACGATTAATATTGATTGTTTTGCCGCGATACCTATTAGGGCTATCATACCAACCTGAGAATATAAGTCAAAGGATTGACCTAACATCATTTGGAATACCAATGCTCCTAATGCCGCAACCGGTGCTATTAACAGTACCGCAACAGGTATTGACCAGCTTTCATATAACGCAACCAGGAATAAGTATACAAAGGTTAAAGCCAATGCTATTACTATGCCGGTTTGACCTGAAGATTCACGTTCTTGCAGCGAAGTACCGGACCAGTCATAACCTACATCTTTTGGCAGAGTCTTTGTTGCAACTTGTTCCATTGACTTCATTGCTTCACCGGAACTCTTTCCTGCCGAACCTTGCCCGGAGAACTGAACGCTTCTGTATTGGTTAAATCTTGTAATTGAAGCAGCACCGACTGTTTGGTCTATACTTACCATTGTCATCAGCGGTACCATTTGACCTTTCATATTTTTAACATATATTTTTTCAATATCTGTTGCTTTATTTCTGAAATCGTCTTCAGCTTGCATTTGTACCTTAAATACACGTCCTAACTTATTAAAGTCGTTTATATAATATGAACCTAAAGTTGAAGCCAGAGTTGAATACAGTTCTTGTATATTAACATTTTGAGCTAAAACTTTTTCATAATCAATATTTAACCTGTATTGCGGAACATTTGCCTGATATGTTGTATACACGCTGCTTAATCCCGGGTCTTGGTTAGCTGCAACGGTTAATTGGTTAGCAAATTTTTCTATATCTTGAAGTGAGTGTTCGCCTTTTGAAAGCATTTGGAATTCAAAACCGCCTAACATACTCATACCTGATATTGCAGGAGGCGAGAACGCAGCTATTGACGCTTCATTTATTTTTGCCGCGCGCGCTCTTAATTCTTTCAATATACCGTTATGAGATAAATCCGTAGGTTTGCCTTGAATTTTTCTTATTACCCAATCCCAAGGATATACCTTTCTTTCATTCCATTCTTTTAAAGGAACTATGCAGAATGCCTGGTTTGTAGGCCCCATACCCGCAAATGTAATAATTCTTTCAGGTACAACACCGTCTATTTGTTTAACTTCATCAGTCAATTTTAAAAGGACTTCTTGAGTTTTATTTAAAGCTGAACCGGGCGGCAGTACTATTTGCGCCATTACTACTGCTTGGTCTTCATCCGGAATAAATCCCGTCGGAATAACTTTAAATAAAAATCCCATTAATGCAAGAAAGCCTATATATAAGCATATTGTTAATTTTCTGTTATAAACAAATTTTTTAACTACATCTAAATACCATTTTGTTGCTTCATCAAATTTAGCGTCAAATGCGGTAAATACCTTTTTTATAAATGCAGTAAAAGCATTAGACGGCTTTCTGTTTGGGTCTTCGGGTCTTAGTATTATTGAACACATTGCAGGAGAAAGCGTTAACGCGCATATTGCGGATAGTGCAATTGATACTGCAATACAAACAGCGAATTGTCTGTACATTAAGCCGGATAATCCCGAAATAAATGAAACCGGAACAAATACCGCCATAAGTACCATCGCCATAGCGACCAAAGCACCGCCTACTTCCTGCATGGTCAGCTGAGTAGCTTCTATAGGAGTTTTTCCGTCCTCTAAGTGCCTTTTTACGTTTTCTATAACAACAATAGCGTCATCGACAACTACCGCGACCGCCAGTACCATGGCAAACAGTGTCAACAGGTTTATTGACATTCCGAACACTGGCAAGGCGGCAAAAGTACCTATCAACGATACGGGGATTGTTACGCAAGGTACTAATGTTGCTCTCCAATCACCTAAGAATACGAATATTACAAGTATTACGATTAATGATGTCATTAAAATCGTAAATACAACTTCTTTCATTGACTCACGTATGAATTTGGAGTCATCGTGCATCATTTTTATTTCTAATGATTCGGGCAGAGTTTTATTAATTTCCGCTACTTTTTTATTAACAAGGTTCACAATACTTATCGTATTAGCACCCGGGAGAGGTACAACCTGTATAACAGCAACGGGTTTACCGCCGATTAAACCTAATTTATCATAACTGTATGCACCAAGTTCAACTCGTGCCACATCTTTTACTCTTATACTTGAACCGTCTGTATTTGAGCGGATTATTATATTTTCAAATTCTTCAGGTTCTATTAAACGTCCTTTTGTCATTAAGGTCATTCTTAATGTTTGATTTGATTTACTTGGCAAAGAACCTAATGCGCCTGAAGATACCTGCACATTCTGTGTTTGAACCGCTGCTTGAATTTCACTTACCGATACATTTAAATTTGCCATTTTTTGCGGGTCAAGCCATATTCTCATACTGTAATCGCCGGCACCGAATACGTTTACTTCGCCGACACCATCTAAACGCTTTATTTCATCTTTAATATATATATTTCCGTAATTGGTTAAATCCAGCTGCGACCAGGAACCGTCATTTGATACTAAGTCCAAAATGCAGGCGCCGGCACCTGCTACCTGGTTTGTAGCTGTTACACCCAAACGCTTGACATCTTCAGGCAGAAGCGCCTCTACCTGTGATATTCTGTTTTGTACGTTTACAAGGTTAATATCCTTGTTTGTACCTACTTTAAAATATATATTTAACTCATAAGATTCATCATAACAGGTTGATGACATATAAATCATGTTTTCAACACCGTTAATTTGCGATTCAAGTATTGAAGCAACGGAAGATTCAATAACCGCAGCACTCGCTCCGGGGTATGAAGCTCCAACCGTTACCTGCGGCGGGGTTATGTTCGGATATTTTTCTAATTGAAGTCCGAACATTGATACCAAACCTACCAGTGTTATAAAAATCGATATAACCATTGCAAATCTTGGTTTGGTTATAAAGAAATATAAATTATTTTTCTTCTTATTATCTTCCATTTTCTTTTCCTGCTATTTTGTTTCAGTTTGTGTCTGTGTTTCTTCCAACGGAGTTGCATTAACCTTTTGTCCCGGCATTCTGATACTTTGTATTCCTTTTACAACATAAGTATCTTCAGGACTTAAACCTTCTTCTACAACCCAGTTTTTGTTTATTTCTTCGCTTACTTTTATATCTTTTCTTACTGTTTTATTATCACTATCTATACCCCAAACGTAATAACCTTGTGCGTCATTTAATGCGGCTGCTTGAGGAACTAATAATACATTCCTCGGTTTAATTGATTTTACAACCACTTTTACAAAATCTCCGGGAACTAACAATTCATCTTCATTTTCAAATGTTGCTCTTAAACTTATTGTTCCCGTTGTTTCATCAACTTCGTTATCCACAAATTCGATTTTTCCTGTTTCTCCGTACATGCTTCCGTCCGCAAGTTGAATTTGTACCTGCATATTACTGAAATCAGCTGATGAATCTATTTTTCTGAATTTCAAAAATTCACTGCTTTTTAAATTAAAATAAACATATATCGGTTTAATACTGACTATTCTTGCTAAAGGCCCCGATTGAGTATTAACCAAGTTACCCTCTGTTATTATAATTTTACCTATTTTACCGTCAATAGGTGATGTAATTTTGGTATAGCTTAAGTTTAATCTTGCGTCAGCCAATTGAGCTTTTGCAGCGTCAAGTGCTGCCCTTGTTCTGTCGCGTGTTGCTAACGCTTCATCGTAATATGATTTACTTACATAATCTTTTTTCACCAATTCTTGCGCTCTTGTAAGTTCTTTTTGTGCATTGGTATATGAAGCTTGGCTTTGTCTTACTACAGCTGCAGCGTTACTTACCGCATTTTGATATTGATCGGGTTCGATTAAAAACAATGTTTGCCCTTTTGCGATTTTAGCGCCTTCATCAAAAAATCTTTTTTGAAGCCAGCCGTTTATTCTGGCAATTACGTCAACGGAATATTTTGCTTCAATTCTGCCTGCGGATTCCGATTCAGAATATATTTCCTGCATTACGGGTTTTGCGGTTTGAACTTCTTTGGGCGCCATCATTGCTTTTTGCTGCGCTTTACCTTCAATTATCCCCATTACTTCGTGGTATCCGATAGAACCAACTATAAAAATTACTAAAAACAATATCCATTGTAATTTCTTATTTCTTATGTAGCTCATTTTATTTCCTCTTATGTTATCTTTAAATTATCTCTAAATATGCTTATAGCCTTTATAAACGCTTTTGTATTTTCCTCGCCTAAGCTGTCAAGCGCTCTGTATTCAATTTCTTTTGCTTTTTCTACAACGTTATCAGCAAATTTTTTTCCTTCTTTTGTAAAATTTATTACCTTATTTCTTTTATCCTTATCGGATTCAATTAACGGGGCAATTATATTTTGTTTTATTAAACTCTTTATTATTGCATTTACCGTTTGTTTGGGTAAATAGGTATATTGGGTTATTGTTTTCTGCGTGCAAAGCGGTATGTCAAGAATTATAGCCAATACTTTTAAACCTGCATAAGTAAGCCCGCAGGATTTTGCATACTCATTATAAACTCCCGATATTTCAACATGAAATTTAAATAACTGTTCCGATAATTCTTTCAGTTTCAGCTTATCCATAAATTTTCTCCAATTAACATAAAAAATTTACAGTCCGATTACGGACTATTATGATATAAAAAAAATATAGTGTCAATTTTTTATTTAATATTTATATTATTTTATCTTTAGTGCTTTTTGAATAGCCTTTAAACTTTCGATATAGCAGGCAAGTTCGTTATCATTTTTAGCAGAATTCAGAATTTGTACTGCTTTTGAATATAAAGGATTCTTATGAATTTCCGCTTGTTCAAGCTGAAACCCGACTTCGTTAAGTGTAACACCTAAAGCATTTAACAATTTATTAAGTGTAGCATAAGAAGGAAAATACTTGCCGTTTTCAACACGAGAAAGGTGCTTTTCGTCAATCTCCGCTTTTTCTGCCAGTGCTTGTTGTGTATATCCTTTTGATTTCCTAAGTTCTTTTAATTTCTTACCGAATTCATTATTATTCATATTGCCTCTTTTGCATTATTTTTAAATAAAAATAAAAATCTCAACACGATAACTACGGCAATATTTATTAATTAATTTATTAGCACTATTGTCACTTTTTTAATTTTTATGTTATTATAAAAAACAAAGTGAATATTCTCAAATTAATATTTATTTGAATTTTGCAATTCAAAATATTGTTGTCGTAAACATCACTTTTATAAATAAGAAAAGAGGTAGAATATGAAAAAGAAAAAAGTGTTAATAGCAGTATTTTTAATGTGTTTAACATTTTCGCTTCAAACAAAGGCAACAGCCGAATCACATATGTACAATCCCGAGGACAGTAATATAAGCGGTAAAACATTTACCAATTATGATGGTAGTAAAGGACAAACTCCATATGTAGGTCATGGTGGTGTTATTATGTACAACAGTGAGCCAAAAGAACATACTATAAATAACAGTACATTTAGTGCTAACAAAACAGAATTTAGTACTCTTGACCAAACATGGGGTGGTGCTATTTTTTTAGGTACCGGTATTGATTTGACTATAAACGATTCAACTTTTAGCAATAATTATGCACATAATACTAAGAGCAGCGGTAGTACTTCTGCTTATGGCGGTGCAATTGCAGCATTAGGAAAACTGACTGTCAATAATTCAAATTTTAGCAATAATTATGCAAAAGTAACAACAGGAACTAGTGCATTCGGTGGTGCTATATTTTCACAAGCCGATGCTATTATAACAAATACCGATTTTACTTCTAACAGCGCTGATATCGGCGGGGCTATATTTCAAGCCAGTAACAAGTTAAATCTTACGGGCGGTTCATTTACAGGAAATGAAGCAACCTATTATGGCGGTGCAATTTACGCCAATAGCAGCACTACTTTGAATGTTGACGGTACAAAATTTGCTGATAACAAATCAACTACAAGTACCACAACAGGTGCAGGAGGTGCTATATATACAACAGGTACTTCCGCCGAAATAAAAAATGCAGAATTTGCAGGCAACAGTGCAGGTAATGGGGGCGCAATATCTTCAAGTGCAAATACTAGTTTAAATGTTTCAAATTCGGCATTTAACAGTAATTTGGCAACAGGTAACACAAATTCCGTTCCGGATAAGAAAAAAGGATATGGCTATGGTGGTGCTATTTCCGCAAGCGGAACAACAACAATTACAGATACTTCATTTAATGGCAATACTGCAACAACTGTTGGTGGTGCAATATATAGTCCGAAAGATTTAACTGTTAACGGCAATACATCATTTATTAATAATAGTGTAGGCGGGGCTGAAGGTAATAATGCGGGAAGTTTAGGCGGTGCTATTTATTCGGGCGGTAAATTAAATATTAATGAAGGTGCTGTGTTCAAAGGAAACAAAGCAATAGCCAATTCCGATTACAAAGATAACGGCTTAAATGGAGCAGGCGGTGCAATATGCGCGTTTGGAAATACCGATATAAAAGGAGCCTTATTAGACGGAAACGAAGCTGACGTGGGCGGTGCATTATTTGTATCAAAATCATCATCATCCGGAGGGGAAAAAGTTAATATAGAAGACACTACCTTCTCAAATAACAAAGCTTCATCTCAAGGCGGCGCAATTGATACAACAACAAGTGCAGATATTACAATTAAACGTTCAAACTTTGAAAATAACACTTCACAATATGCAGGTGCTATTGGTAACTTCTCTAAAATGGATATATCCGATTCAAACTTTAACGGAAACCAATCAACAAGCACATTAGAAACAGATGGTGGCGGCGGTGCAATGTTCTTGGGCTCAAGCTCGAACACAAATCTGACAAATGTTAATTTTAACGGTAATAAATCAGCATCGCATGGTGGCGCTATCGCAACAAGAATGGGTAATAATGTTAATGATCAATCAACATTAAATATAACGGGTGGAAGTTTTACAAATAACTCTGCGGCATTAAACGGCGGTGCTATTTCAACAACTACCAATTTAAAGATATCAACAAAATCGAGCGGGGAAGGTGATGAAACTTCAGATGTTATATTTGCAGGCAATACGGCAGGCGGTAACGGCGGTGCTATATACTCAAAAGGTGCAGATGTAGAAATAACCGCAGACGGTGCTGATGTTACATTTACAGGCAATGGGGCAGCAGACGGTGCTGATATTTACATGGCTGCTATAGAGAATGAAAGTAAAATCGGTAATTTGAAACTGAATGCAAAATCAGAGGATGATACAATTACTTTGGCTGACGGTATTTCAGGAGATTCAAAATCCGATGAGAAATATAAAGTAACAGTTAATGAAAGCGGAAGTAAAGGTACTGTTGCGTTTAATGGCGAGATTAAAAACGCTGATATGTCCGTTAGTGACGGTACATTACATTTAGACCTGGGCAGCTCGCTTAATAATTCAAAAATTAATATGAAAAATGACTCTGTATTAGATACCACAAACGGAAGTCTTGATACATTTAATGAAAATAATAAAGATGAAATTCAATGGGAAAACGGAAACTCCGCAAATATTAAAGTTGATATCAGTTCGGCAACAGGCAGCACAGATACGTTTGGAGAAGCTTTAAAAGATAAAAACGTAACTCTCACTGATTTTAACCCGATAGGTGATTCACTTGTCAGCAGAGGTTCGATAACAAAAGATGAACTCGCTGACAGACTCGGAGTAGACAGCGGGAAATTAACAATTAATGAAAACAGCCACGATGTTATGTCTCCGTTAAGAAAATTACTTGTACAAAGTACGGCTGAAAATATATCTTTTGCACCTACGGGTAACAGTTACAACGACTTTAACCCTGCGGTTATGGCAGCACCCGTTGCAGCTCAAATAGGCGGTTATTTAAACCAGTTAAATTCATATGATGAAGCTTTTCGTAATATGGATATGTATATGTTAATGACGAAAGCTCAACGTCAGGCATTGAAAAACAGAAATAAATATGCAGCTGCTGATTCTAACCTCGTTTTTGACCCGACTAATACTCCTTACGATAATACCTCCGCTTGGTTTAGACCTTA
>CANPXC010000014.1 GCA_947585605.1 Candidatus Gastranaerophilales bacterium
TGAAAAGCCGAACAATAGAATAGAATAATATACAATACAGCCCATATGGCACATAACTTTTTTTGAGGATTTTCTTTATATTTTGTTATAAATTCTTTTATGTATATTATCGCGCTTGTCAGGGGAGTTATAAAAAATAAAACCACAACAAAAAACAAAAATAATAAAAGTAAAATGAAATATAACTGTTCAAGCAAATATGATAAACTTATTATCCTGAAATTTAATATACCGAAAATAATATCCGAAATATTTATATCCGTTTCCGATAAACATTGTATTAAACCGGCACCCGCGGGGATAATAAAAAACAATGACAACAAACAAAAATAAACACCCAAAATTACGGGGATTTCAAAAATCATTAAAGAAATATTTTTAAATCTTTCCTTAAAAATATTTTCCTTGAATAAATCAATCATATAAATAACGACTGAAAAGGAAATCCCGATATATAAAAACCGATAAAACGGAGTCATTTCCCGAAGTAAAAATAATCTTACAAGAGAAAGCAAGAGTATCGGTGTTTCAATCGCAAAGAAAAATTTTAAAATTTTATCCGTATTTTTATTTTTTGTTGAATATATCGTAAATAATATAGGCAATAAAAGTATAACAAATATTGAAATTTCAATATTAAATGCAGTTTCTCTTAAACTAAATAATAAAGCACAAAGCCCCGCACAAAACATGAAATAAACGGCATTAAATACAATCGAAAAAACTAATGCGGATTTTTTTATTAAATTTCTAAACATGTCCCTACCCCCCCCCAATCAATTTAACAAAAGTATTATACAATAGAATTAAAATTATGGTGTGTAAAAATTTTTTTGATGTATATTATTTTTAAAAAGGAGAAAATTATGTTTCACGTTATAACCGAAAGAGATTATTCTGAATTTTCGCGCAAGCAAATCGGAGAATACACCAATTTTGATAAAGCCCTTGAAGTTGCCCAAAAAGCAATACAAGGCAAAGAAGGTTTAAGATATATTATAGAAAAAACCGACGGCCACGTTGATAGCTACGGAAATCAAATAGTTACCGTTGTTGCTGAAAGCGAATAATTAAAAGCAGAGTTCACTCTTATTTTAAGTGAACTCTGTTAAAAATAAATTTTTCGGACAAATTAAGATATCTTATCCAGTAAAATCTTAATTGTTTGAGCGGAAACTTCCGCCATTTCTTTTTCAAAAATGTCAAGTGATTTAGCCGCTTCCCCGTTTGCCAAGTCAGATATAGCTCTGACAATTAAGCAGGGAACAGAATTTATTTGCGCACATTGAGCAATAGCGCAGCCTTCCATTTCTACCGCAGAAGCATTAAAAATTTCTTTTATTTCCTGCTTCTTTTTCCCGTCAGAAACAAATGTATCACCCGTCGCAATAATTCCTTTATGAACTTTCGACTTAAAACCGCTCTTTAATACTGCTTCTTCAAATTCGGAAATAAGTTGTTCATCCGAATAAAAAACAGTAGGCTTATCTTTATTAACCCCTGTACACATGTACCCTTTTGCATATCCTAAAGCAGATGTATCAAAGTCATATTGAACCAGCTGCGAGCCTGCAACAATATCACCTACAGACAAATCAGAAGCTAATCCTCCTGCTATACCGGTATTAATTACATAATCAGGCTGAAATGTATCAATTAACACTTGAGTACAAACTGCCGCATTTACTTTCCCCACCCCGCTTTGAGCAATAATAACAGAATGATTATTAATACTTCCCAAATAAAATGATAAATTTCCTTTTTTTACGACCTCCGGATTTTGAAGCATTCCTCTTAATTTGTTGACTTCACAATCCATAGCCCCGATTATGGCAATTTTTTTATTGTTCATAAGTCATTTTCTCCACAGTCCAATTTTCAAGCACTTTTGACATTTCAGCCGCTTCCGCTTTTGCTCCGTTTAAATCATGTTCAAGGTAATTTCCGCATTCAATACTGCTTACACCCGGAATTTCACCCTGATATTCACTTATAAATTTTAACGCGTCTTTAAATAAATTTAACGCATCCAAATGCGACATATTATCACGAACCAAGAAATAAAAACCCGTTCTGCAGCCCATAGGCCCGACATATACAATACTGTCCTCAAATTTAGTATTACGGGCAAATGTAGCGAATAAATGTTCGAATGTATGCATTGCGCCATTAGAAAGATAATCACCTCCATTGGGCTTTTTCATTCTTATATCGTAAGTCACAACATCGCCATCTATTCTGGAAATATACATGCCTCGCTGTAATACATTATGATTTACCGTAAAACTGGCAATTTTTTTCATTTTTACACCTCTTATCCAAACAATTTACTACTTTTAAATTCATATAATAACTATTATATTAAAAAAGTAATATTATTCAAACATAGGTGAGGATAAATAACGTTCACCCGTATCGGGAAGCAGAGCAACTATCATTTTATTTTTATTTTCACTTCGTTTTGCAAGTTCAATAGCCGCCCACAGCGCCGCCCCTGATGATATTCCCACAAGCAAACCTTCTTTTTGTGCCAGCATTTTACCTGTTTCAAAAGCGGAACTATTTTCAACTTTTATAATTTCATCATATATTTTTGTGTTCAAAGTTTTTGGTACAAATCCCGCCCCTATACCTTGTATTTTATGCGCACCGGATTTACCTTCCGATAATACGGGCGAAGAAGCCGGTTCCACTGCAACTATTTTTATATCGGGATTTTTTGATTTTAAATACTCGCCTGTTCCTGAAATCGTTCCGCCTGTTCCGACGCCTGAAACAAAAATATCAATTTTTCCTTCCGTATCCTCCAATATTTCAGGTCCTGTTGTTTTTTTATGGATTTGAGGATTTGCCATATTTACAAACTGCCCGGGAATAAAACTGTTCTGATATTTTTTAGCCAATTCCTCCGCCTTTTCAATAGCACCCGTCATCCCTTTTGCACCTTCGGTAAGAACTAATTCGGCGCCATAGGCTTTTAGAAGATTTCTTCTTTCTATACTCATAGTTTCGGGCATTGTAAGTATGATTTTATATCCCATTGAAGCGGCAACCGCAGCAAGCCCTATCCCCGTATTTCCGCTTGTCGGTTCTATAATAACCGTATCTTTTTTTAACAATCCTTTTTCCTGCGCATCTTTTATCATTGCCCAGGCTACTCTGTCTTTTACACTGCCTGCGGGATTAAAATACTCTAATTTTACTATTATTTTGGCTTCAAGATTATATTCTTTTTCCGTATTTTTTAATTCCAAGAGCGGAGTTTTTCCTATTAAATCCGTTATTTTTTCATAAATTTTCATTACAAACCTCCTTTTTTACAAATAAAAAAAGGGAGTTATTTCAACTCCCTTAAAAATGGTGGAGAATAGGAGACTCGAACTCCTAACCCCCTGCGTGCAAAGCAGGTGCTCTACCAATTGAGCTAATCCCCCGCGGATTTAAGTTTATATTATCACGTCATAAAAAAAAATCAACATCTTTTTTTTATTTTTTCTATATCTTTTTTTATTTTTGTTTTATTTTCTTCCGTAATTTCACCTTTTAATAATGATTTTAACAATGATATCGCAGGTTTTATCTTTCCTTTTTCCGCTAAATATTTTGCATATTCTTCTATATAATTTATATTATCAGGCGCAAGCCTTTTCATTAACGAAAAATTAGATATTACATTATCTTCATCTTCTGATTGTATAGCACATTTAGCCATATAATACCTGTATTGCGCATTTGATATATCTAATTGTGAAGCTTCTTTATAGTATAAATAAGCTTCTTCATATTTTTCGGCATTATATAAGCTTTGTGCCGTTAAATGATAATATTCCTCACTATTAGGAGCTATTGATAATGCAGTTTTAAAATCTTGTGCGGCTTTTTCGTATTGCTTTTGAGAATATTTTATTTTCCCCCTTATATAATATACTTCATTGCTGTTGATATCTAATTTATATGCCTCATCTGCGTATAATTGCGCCTTTTCATTATCACCTTTTTCTAAATATATCAAGCCTGATAATATATAAGCCTGAATATACTTATCGTTTTGAGAAATTATTTCTTCCCCTATTTTTAACGCCTTATCATAATTTTTTATACAATAATAATTTTTTGCCAGTGTATATTTGTATTCAGTTGAATTTTGATTTATTTCCAAAGCCTTTTTTATGCACTTTATGGATTTCTCATACATATTTAATTTTTCATAATACTTTGATTGGGCATAATATGAAAAATCATCACGATTATCAGCTTTATTAATCTTTTCTTCTATTTTACTTGCAGAAACAATATCATTATTTTCAGCCAGCAAGATTAACTTTAACGATAATCCGTTTAAATTTTCACTGTCTAAAGACAAAATGAAATCTGCGGTTTTCTCCGCTAACAATTTTTTATTATTTGTATAATACAAATATGCAAGAGTGTAATTATATAATAAATTATTATTATCAATGGTTATTGCCTTGCAAAAGCTTTGTTCCGCCTCATTAAAATAGCCTTTCAGAGAAAATACAACGCCTAACTTATAATAATATTCAGCTTCTTTTGCATTGTTATTTATTGCATAAGAATAATATTTTAATGCTCCGTCTAAATCTTTTTTACTATAGAGAATTTCCGCCATTAAATAAAATAATCTGTCATCCTCGCTATATTTAAGCAATTTATTTATAAGAGCTGCACATTCCTCATATAACTCTTTTTCATAAAGAATAACAGCAATATTATAGCCGGCATTAATATTGTTTTCATCAACAGAAAAAGCATTTAAGAATAGTTCCTCCGCCTTATTAAAATTTCCCGTATTTTGATACGCCAATGCCGCAAAATAAATTATTACACTTGATGAATTCTTATTTTCTAATTTATTATAATATTGAATTATTTGTTCAAACTTTTTTTCCGAGGACAATATCGGGAATAATTCCTCACAGGTTTTTACAACTTCATAATCGGAATTTATCAAATCAGCCAGTATATTTTCAGCTTTTTTGATATCTTTTTGCTTTTTTAACAATAGTGCATAATTAAATTTAACCTGCAGATTATTAGGATTTTTAGCCAATATTTGTTCATATAAGGCGCAGGCTCTTTCGTATCTGCAAAGTTTAGAATATAAATAAGCAAGTTCGGACATAATTTCTTCACTGTCATTATCTACGGTTAAAGCTTTATAAAAATAATCCAGTGCCGATTTATAGTCGCCTTCCTTTTTATATTCAAATGCTTTTTTTAAGTATTCGGTAATATTATCCATAAGTTTTATTATATTTATAATTGCAAAAATAGTAAAGGTAAAACGTAATTTTTAATACATGTTAAAAAGCAGGTTGATATTAAAGGAATTCGGTCAAGTAATATATAGTCAAAGAGTATATATTTTTTAGCGATATTTATTTTATAATATTTTTATGGAAAAAGCATTTAAAATACATTCTAAGTATAAACCGTCAGGCGACCAGCCAAAGGCAATTGAACAGCTTACGGAAGGACTGAGAACCGGATATGACGCTCAAACTCTTTTAGGAATAACAGGTTCGGGTAAAACATATACCATTGCTAATGTTATAGAAAAAGTCCAAAGGCAAACTCTTGTTATTGCTCATAATAAGACACTCGCTGCTCAATTATACAATGAATTTAAAGAACTTTTTCCCGATAATGCGGTTGAATACTTTATCAGCTATTATGATTACTATCAGCCGGAGGCTTATATTCCAAGGAGTGATACATATATTGAAAAATCAGCGACTATAAATGATGAAATAGACCGTTTACGGCATAATACGACAAGAAGTCTGTATGAAAGAAATGACGTAATCGTTGTAGCTTCCGTCAGCTGCATATACGGTTTAGGATTACCCGAACAGTATTTATCAAGCGCACTTAAAATAGAAGTCGGCGACGAAATTGACCGCAACGCCTTTTTAAAAGAGTTGGTGAAAATTCAATATTCACGCAATGATTTAGAGCTTACCCGCTCAACCTTCAGACCCCGCGGGGATATTATTGAAATCATGCCCGCCTACGAAAAAATGATAACAAGAATATACTTGTTTGGGGATGAAGTTGAAAAAATTGTAAGAATTAATCCGGTAAGCGGAGAAATCCTGGAAGAACTGGACTCAACGGTTATTTTTCCCGCAGTTCATTATTTATCCGACGAAAATGATAAAGATGAAACAATTGCATTAATCAGACAAGAAATGCAGGAGCAGGTTAAAAAATTTGAATTTGAAAATAAGCTGATTGAAGCGCAAAGGATTTATCAAAGAACAAATTATGATATTGAAATGATAAAAGAAATGGGCTATTGCAGCGGAATAGAAAACTATTCCAGAATAATAGAACGCAGAAAACCCGGAACTCCGCCATCTACGCTTTTGGATTATTTCAATGATGATTTTTTACTTGTAATAGATGAATCTCATGTATCAATTCCGCAGTTAAAAGCTATGTATAACGGCGACCAAGCCAGAAAAACGGTTCTTGTTGATTACGGTTTCAGGCTGCCGAGCGCTAAAGATAACAGACCGCTTAAAATAGATGAGTTTTGGTCAAAAGTAGGTCAAAAAATATTTGTATCTGCCACTCCGGGCGATTTTGAACGTGAAGTATCATCACAATTGGTTGAACAAATAATAAGACCAACAGGGCTTGTTGACCCCGAAATTTTTGTAAAACCGACTTTAAATCAAGTTGATGATTTAATTGCCGAAATTAAAGTTACAGCTGAAAAGAAAGAACGCGTGCTTGTTACTACATTAACAAAAAAAATGGCGGAAGATTTATGCGATTACCTGCTTCAGCTCGGAATAAAAGTAAGATATCTTCACAGCGAAATTACATCTATTGAAAGAGTTGAAATATTAAGAGATTTAAGACTGGGAGTATTTGATGTCCTTATAGGTGTTAACCTTTTAAGGGAAGGGCTTGATATACCGGAAGTTTCACTCGTAGCAATTATGGACGCCGATAAAGAAGGCTTTTTACGTTCCGAAACAAGCTTAATTCAAACCATAGGCCGAGCTGCAAGAAATGTATGTTCTAAAGTTATTATGTATGCCGATAAAATTACTGACAGCATGGATAAAGCCATTAAAGAAACTGAAAGAAGACGAAAACTTCAACTTGAATACAATAAAATTCATAATATAACTCCGCAAACAATTAAAAAACCGATTGAAAACAATCTTCTTCAATTAGTTGCCAGCTACAGAAACATTGAAGATATTGTCGCCGAAGAAATGGTTGATAATAACATTACAAAAAAAGATTTACCCAAATTACTTGATAAGCTTGAAAAATCAATGAAAAAAGCTGCTTCAATCTTAGATTTTGAAAGAGCAGCTGAAATTCGTAATCAAATTAAAAAATTAAAAAGTCTGTCTTAATCTTCTTTTTTATTCAATGAAGGAATTACATCCTTGTATAAATCCGAACAGTATGAATAAAATGTTAAAATGCTTATCACTAAAAACAAACTGTATGTTATATTTAATGCCAAATTATCGGTTAACATTTCGGTAAATAATCTATATAACAAATATCCTGCAAGAAATATTGTGAATAAATATTGAATTATAAATGATAAAAACGCTACCGAAAAATTTCCCGACGCTTCTAATATAACTCTGATATTTAATGAATCTAAAACTTTCCCGTTTACCGAATATAACACTGCCGGAATTAATATAAACGGTGATAAAAATAAACTTACACAGGCATATATTACAAACATAACAAAAGGTTCAAAAACACAATAAATTGAAATTAAATTCATAATATAAATGTATAAAATATATAAAGGTATAGTTACAACAGAAACACCTACTGCTCTTATTAATACCTCTGGGATTTGAAATAATCCGGGCAATATAGGTTGTTTATTGTTTATATTTCTGTACATCATAAATGAGCTTATACCTAAATACGCAACGGAAAGAATTAATATCTCAATAATTCTGTCACCTTTCGTATACGTGGATAAAACTCCCGAATTAACAATAAAGAAAATAGGCAAAGCATAAACAACTATCTTTACTACCCACCAGCTGTCACTCATAATGTTTCTGAATGCATTTAATATTGAAGCCATATTAAATTCCTCTTATTTTAAATCTTTTCCATAAAATCTTCACCCTTGATTTTTACGATAATTTCAGTAACATCATTATCGTCAAGAGTTTCTTTTTCTAAAAGTTCTTTCGCTATTGCATCAAGTAAGTCTCTGTTATCCGTTAATAATTTTTTAGCTATATCATAACGTTCATCAACAATCTTTTTAATTTCTTTATCAATATCAGCAGCTATTTCCTCGGAGAAATCTCTGGTTTGTCCGAAATCTCTGCCCATAAACACGTGTTCTTGGGATTTACCATAAGTCATTGCCCCTAATTCCTGCGACATACCCCACTGTGTAACCATCTTTTTAGCTATAGAAGTAACTCTTTCAATATCGTTAGACGCCCCTGTCCCTATTTTATCAGGCCCGTATACTATTTCTTCAGCAACTCTGCCGCCTAACATCATCGTAATTTGAGCTAATAATTTGGATTTGCTTACATGTACTTTATTATCTTCAGGTTTTGTCCAGGTAATACCCAAAGCATATCCTCTCGGAATAATAGTAACTTTATGGAGTTCATCGCAATCTTTCAAAAGTTTTGCAATTAAAGCATGCCCGACTTCATGGTAAGAAGTAATTTCCTTATCTTCGTCAGTCATAACTCTGCTTTTCTTTTCAATACCCGCAAGGACTCTGTCAATAGCCGCGTCTATTTCTTCCATATTAATTTTATTTTTATTTTTTCTTGCAGCTAAAAGAGCCGATTCATTAAGTAAACTTTGCAAATCAGCGCCCGTAAATCCGGGAGTTCTCTTTGCAAGCACCTTTAAATCAACATCTTCATCAAGCGGTTTTCCTTTTGAATGCACTTTTAATATTTCTTCCCTGCCTTTGACGTCAGGAAGGCTGACCATAATTTGTCTGTCAAATCTGCCGGGTCTTAATAAAGCATTATCAAGAATATCGGGTCTGTTTGTTGCGGCAAGAATAATAATATTGGTATTTCCGTCAAAACCGTCCATTTCAACAAGTAATTGGTTAAGCGTTTGTTCTCTTTCATCATGACCGCCGCCTAATCCTGCACCTCTTTGACGTCCTACGGCATCAATTTCATCTATAAAAACAATACAAGGCTGATGTTTTTTTGCCTGTTCAAATAAATCTCTTACTCTTGAAGCACCAACACCTACAAACATTTCAACGAAATCAGAACCGCTTATTGAAAAGAACGGAACTCCTGCCTCTCCGGCAACGGCTTTTGCCATTAATGTTTTACCTGTACCGGGCGCACCTACCAGCAGCACACCTTTAGGTATTTTAGCTCCGAGTTTAAGGTACTTTTCTCCGTTTTTCAAAAAGTCTACAATTTCTTCAAGCTCTTGCTTTTCTTCATCTATACCTGCAACATCATTAAATGTTATTTTAACTTTGCTGTCTAACATCATTTTAGCTTTACTTTTTCCGAAGGAAAGAGCCTGCGAACCGCCTGTTTGTATGATTTTTGCCAGTATGACAAAAAACGCGGCAATTAAAAGTATCGGTAATGCCGTACCTACCAGCCCCATTATCGATGAGTTTTCATTTATCTTCTTTATTTCCACGTTTACGTTATTTTCTTCCAATGTAGGATAGAGCGAATTATCATTTACGGGAATATTAACTTTGTATCTTAATGACGCGGTAACTGTTTCCTTGCCGTCAACGTTAGTTTTTATATCAGCTTCAACAGGAACTGCAGTAATAGTATCATTTTCTATAATCACTTCTTTTATTTCCGAATTTTTTACCTTAGATAAAAATTCCGTATATGAAAGAGAGCGTGTCGCCGTTGTAGGCCCGGAAAACATCATTGTTACAAGTGCCAGAGCTAAAATACCAACAATTAGCCATATTCCCATTGATTGATTTTTATTCATTTTTTATTCCTTTTAAATTTATATTTTGATTATATCATTAATTTTTTGATTGAAAACTTCCAAAAGTAGTATTTAACTTACTCTCCCGTAAATATCTTCGTAGCGGATAATATCATCCTCCGAAATATAATCGCCTTTTTGAACCTCCAAAATTTTTAAGCCTTCGTTTGTTAAATTTTGAAGTGAATGCTTCGCTTTTACGGGAATATCTATACTTTGCCCCTTTGATAATTCCTTTGTTTCTCCTTCTAAAATAACAGTAGCCGTTCCCGAAAGCACCACCCAGTGTTCAGAACGATAATTATGTGATTGCAGCGATAATTTATGTGAAGGAGATACCGAAATCACTTTGGTAAGCCACCCTTCACCTTTATTTAAACAAGTATAATACCCCCAAGGTCTAAATACAGTCTTATGAACTTGCAGAGTTTCACTGTGTTCCTTTTTAAGCGCCGATACTATCTTGTTTATTTCCTGTGATTTATTTTTATCACATACCAATAAAGCATCTTCCGTTTCTACAACTACTATATCCTTTACTCCGGAAGCACATACCAGTTCTTTTGACGAATATATTAAAGAATCTTTAACCCCGTCCGTTAAAACATTACCATATATAACATTTCCTTTTGAATTTTTTTCACTGTTTTTATATATGGCATGCCAAGACCCCATATCATTCCAGCCGGATTTTAATTCAGCCATAACCAAATTATCCGCTTTCTCCATGATTGCGTAATCTATGGAAATATTAGGGATATTTTCATAATATTCGTATTTTATTTTTAAGTTATTATCAAACATCTCTTTTGAAAAGCTATTGTATATATCCGGAGCAAATTTGCTGAAAGCATTTTCAAATACCGATATTTTTCCTGCATAAATTCCGCAATTCCAATAATATTCCTTTTGGTTAATAAATTCTGCCGCAGCTTCCTCTGTCGGTTTTTCTATAAATTGCAGGATTTTTTTACCGTTTTTTGACGCAGCGGATATTTTAATATATCCAAAACCGGTTTCGGAATACGACGGTTTTACCCCGACCGCCGCAATTGAAGAAGATTTAGCTATTTTTACCGCTTCATTTATCGTATTTATAAATAATTCTTTATCTTCAATATAAAAATCAACAGGAAGTATAACAACAGCCTCATCACGGCTTGATTTAAGATATGTTAATCCTGCGCATACCGCACCGGCTGTATTTTTTGTCATCGGTTCCGAGATAATTATCGGATATTTACTGTATTCACGCAATTGCATTTTTGCTTCCTGCGTGTGCATTATATTTGTGACCAAAACTATATTTTTATCTTTAGTTAAAGCCAGTGCCGTTTCATAAGCATTTTGCAGCAGCGATTTTCCCTTGTATAATTTTAACAATGCCTTCGGCATTAATGTTCTTGATACCGGCCATAATCTTTCACCCATTCCGCCGGCTAATAATATGCACTTCATTGTGTAACTCCTAAAATTATATATTTTTAGTTAATATCCCTTCTTATATTTTATATTTTATACGACTTTTTTACAAAATGAAAAGTTATGTAAAGATACTGATTTTTCTTAGACAAAATTTTTTAAAAAGGATATAATAAATGTAGCAGAATACATGCTTATTTAAAGGGGATTGTTTTATGGCAACATCGGTGGTAGATCAAACAGAAAATAAAGAAATTACTCCAAAAGAAATTAGAGAAATGCTCGGTATTGATAATTCTCAAATACAAAAATTATGCAAAATTGCCGACATTAAATTAAAAAAGAATGACAGAGGTTTAACTTATTTTACAAAAGATGACGCAACTGCTTTAAGTTCCGTATCCTCTAAAATGAAAGCGGAAAATGCAATGACTGTACCTTCTAAAAGTACCGTCATTAAAGGCACTAACACTATCTCCAATGCTTCTATTGTTCAACTTGTTGATACTTTAAAAAGCATTGAAAAATCCATTACAAACAGACTTACTTCCGTTTTAGACGAAAAACTTGACGGTATGGATGATGTTGTTATGGAACTTATCAGAGTTAAAACCGAAAACGAAACTATGAGATTTAAAATTAACGAATTAAATAAAGAAAATTACAAATTGAAAAAAGAAATTAACTCCTTTAAAAAGGTTCCGTTCGGCTTTTACGCTAAAACAAATTCCGGAAATAATCCTTTTTAAACAAATTCAACTTTTTGAATAGTGTAATCATCATTCCAGTAAACTTTTAAGTTGTTTTTAAGATTATGATATTTTAATTGATTTGAAGATGTATATTTAATTACATCTTCAAATTTTAGTAATTGTTTTTCCGCTAAATTTTTGACCATATCGCACAAAAGCATTGAACTTCCCGCAAAAATGCCATCCGAGTTTACCAATTTTCCGTCTTTATTATATATAACTTGACAAGCAAACTGTAATTTAGCTTTATCACTGTGAGCTAACGGCAGAGCATCACTTATTATTAAAATTTTATCCGAGGGTTTGGTTTTAAATGTTATTTTTAAAACATCATCATTTACATGAAGTGAATCGGCTATAAGTTCAGTATAAATATTATCATTAGCAAGCGCACTTACGCAGGAACTTTCGCCTCTATGCGAAAATGCACCCATTGCATTATATAAATGCGTAACTTGATTAACTTGGGATAAATCATTACCCAGTGAATGTCCCAGTGATATTTTAATATTTTTATTTCTAAGATAATTAATGAAATTACCGCTTAAATCCAGTTCCGGCGCAAGGGTAATTATTTTTATAATTTCATCATCAATTTGTTTATATATCTGCTCATCCAAAGAACAAATGTAATTTTTAGGATGAATGCCTGCTTTTTGCGGATTTATAAATGGCCCTTCCAAATGAATTCCCGCAATTTGCGCACTGTTATACTTTTGCAATTGTTTTGCCTTTTTAACAACTGATATTCTTTCTTTAATTTTTTCAATGCTGTCAGTCATTATAGTCGGGAAGAAATAGCCCACTCCGTTTTGTGCCAGTTTTTCAGCCGTATAAAGAAGCTCATCTTCTGCGCAATTCATAAAATCAATGCCAAAAGCGCCGTGTATATGCTGTTCAACAAGTGCATCAGAAATTATCATTTTTACCTCAGTGAAGCTATTGCTTCTTTCATATCATCTGACGAAAAGACATAATTTCCGGCAACAAGAGCATTTATTCCGATATTTTTGCAAAATTTTGCCGTTTCATTATTTATTCCGCCATCAACCTCTATTATTATATCTTTTTTTAAATAAGATTTTAATTCTACAGCTTTTTCCGCACATTCTTTCATGAATTTTTGTCCGCCAAATCCCGGTTCTACCGTCATTATTAAAACCATATCAACATCATTTACAAACGGTTTAATTGCTTCAGCGGGAGTGTTAGGTTTTATGCTTATTCCGACTTTTTTATCAAATGATTTAATTTGTTTAATTATATCTAAAACATTATTTTTTGCCGCTTCATAATGGAAAGTAATATAATCAGAACCTGCCAGAGCAAAGTCTTTTATATATTTTTCGGGATTTTCAATCATTAAATGAACATCAAGGGGCAAATTTGTGATTTTTCTTATAGCTTTTACAACAGGAGCGCCTATTGTTAAGTTAGGGACAAAATGCCCGTCCATTACATCAATATGAATCCAATCAGCTTGTGCGTTTTGCAATCTTTTAATTTCCGACTCCAAATTTGCAAAATCACTTGACAATATAGAAGGTGCAATTATCACTTTTTCACTCATTTAATCTTCCTTTATAAGTTTTAATTTTTTAAGCGCATTTAATGCCGCAAGTTTTTCGGCTTCTTTTTTTGTACCGGCGCTGCCTCTGCCTAATTCTTCGCCGTGGTATAACACTGCCGTTTCATAAATTTTTTCATGAGCGGGGCCGTTTTCCGAAACAATTTTATACTCGGGCAGGTCTTTATTCTTACCCTGTGTGTATTCTTGGAGCATTTCTTTTGAATTATATGTATTTATAGCGGAATTTACATCATACATTGCATTTTCATATATTTTATAAACATATTTTTTTGCAGACTCAAATCCGCAGCTTTTATATACAGCTCCGATAACAGCCTCCATAACGCAAGCCTGTATTGATTCTTTAAACCTTCCCCCATCTTTATCTTCACTTTTTCCTAATTTTATATATTTTGATATTTCCAGATTTCCCGCCAGAGTACACAAAAACTTATCACTAACCAATGTACTTCTTATTTTAGTTAATTTTCCTTCATCGTAATCTTTATGATTATCAAAAAGCATTTCACTTACAGAAAGTCTTAAAACAGAATCTCCGAGGAACTCAAGACGTTCATAATCTTGTCCGTTTTCAATCCCGCTTTCAAAATTAAATGACGGATGAGTAAGTGCAAGCTCCAAAAGATTTAAATCAACATTATTTATCCGCAAACTCTGAGCTAAAGATGTTAATTCAATTTTTCTATCCGCAGATAACATTAATAACCTTTTCTATTAAATCGCTGATATTATGAAAATTTAACCCTGTCAGCATAAAATATTTTATATAATAATATGCAACAGGAACAGAAAAGAGGTAGCTGTCAGCTCTGTCTAAAAATCCGCCATGCCCGGGGAGTGAATGACCCGAGTCTTTAACACCTGCATCACGTTTTATTAAGGATTCGGATAAATCTCCAAGCTGCGCCATAACAGTTACAATCAGAGCAAGTACAATTGAATGATATAAAGAAATTCCCACCAATAAGCCTATTATAATTCCGGCAATAACTGCACAAATACCGCCAGCCAAAGCGCCTTCCACTGTTTTTTTAGGGCTTATTACGGGTGATAATTTATGCTTCCCGAATTTAACTCCGAAATAATATGCTGCAATATCAGTAAACATTATTACAAAAAAGATAAAAAGCAAAAAGTATAATCCCTGTTTAAAAGTAATGTTAAACAAAGATACATCAGCTCCCATTTGTCTGATTAAACAAACGTGGCAAGGCATCCAAGCAATTAAAAAGCCCAAAATCGTAGTTGCAACATTTGCAATATAAGGCTGCCTTCCTCTGAACAAAACCGCCAAAAAGGATGTAATTGTTCCCGCTAAAAGCACTAGTGCAAGCAGATTATCATATCCGCTTGCACTTATTAAAACCATAGATATTGAAGTTATCAATATTACTTTATAAAAAGGTAAAAAACCCTTATTTTTAAGAATATCAGAATACTCTTTTGAAGCTACGGCAATAAATATTACAAGCAGTGCCAGCAAAAACTTACCGCCAAGTAATATGCATGAAAATGCCAAAGCTCCGATGATAAATCCCGTTATTATTCTGTTTTTTAATAAGGAGTCTAATACAGCCACTATACTGTTAATACCTCTTTTTCTTTTTCAGCTGCCAAATCATCTGAAGTTTTAATATATTTATCGGTTTGTTTTTGAATTTTATCTTGGTTATCTTTTACCATATCTTCAGACAGGTTTTCTGACTTTTCAAGTTTTTTAAGTTCATCAGCCATATCGCGTCTTATATTTCTGATTGCGACTTTAGTATCTTCACATACTTTTTTAACATCCTTGCAGATTTCTTTTCTCTTATCGGTTGTTAACGGCGGAAATACCAATCTTACAACTATTCCGTCAGAACTCGGATTAATACCTAAATCAGCTTTAACCAAGGCTTTTTCCACATCTTTTAATATTGTTTTATCATAAGGTGTAATAACCAATGTTGTACCGTCTTGAACACTTACCTGAGATAATTGTCTTAAAGGAGTAGGTGTTCCGTAATATTCTACCAGTACTTTATCTAAAATCATAGGATTAGCTCTGCCTGTACGGATTGCGGCAAATTCTTTTTTCATTTGCGCAATAGCTTTCTCCATTTTTTCATTACCTGATGCAAACATTGACTCCAATGTCATTTTAACCTCCTACGTATGTTCCTATATTTTCACCTTTTAATATTTTTATTATGCTGCCTTTTGCCGCGAAATCAAATACCATTATAGGTATTTGGTTCTGCTTGCATAATGCACAAGATGCAGTATCCATAACCTTTAACCCTTTTATAATAATATCATCGTAAGTAATATTAGTATATTTTTTAGCATTAGGATTAATTCTTGGGTCGTCGGAATATACACCGTCCACACCGTTTTTTGCCATTAGCATAGCTTGTGCGCCTATTTCAGAAGCTCTTAGAGCTGCTGCGGTATCAGTTGTGAAGAACGGATTACCAGTTCCGGCCGCGAATATTACAACTCTCGATTTTTCTAAATGTCTTATCGCTTTAAATCTTATATATGGTTCAGCTATTTTATTCATATCTATAGCTGTTTGCACCCTGCATTGAACATCTAATTTTCTTAATGCACTTTGCAGAGCTAAAGCATTCATAACAGTAGCAAGCATTCCTATATAATCACCTGTCGCTTGATCCATACCGTATTTAGCGGAATTCTTTACGCCTCTGAATATATTGCCGCCGCCCACAACTATTGCAATTTCAGCGCCCATATCATACGCATCTTTAATCTCATGAGCTATCATTTCCAACGGCGCTTGATCTATTCCGAATTCCTGTTTCCCCAAAAGTGCTTCACCGCTAAGTTTAAGCAGTATCCTTTTATATTTTAAATTTTCTCCCATATAAACCTATTTTTTAACTAATAAACATTATGATTATTATATATTAAATTAAGCTGAAATGTACAAAAATTAAAGATTTGTAATTATTATTTATACATCTCTTTCAATTTTTTAAATTTATATCTGGCTATAGCTGCCTGTACAAAACCAATTACACACAATGAAACAGCTAACGCAATCCAATAGCCTCTTAATGATAAATGATACTTCCCCGCCAGAACAACGGCAACAGGCATGCCTACAAGCCAATATCCTATCAATATTGAATTTGATACAAACTTCGTCATTTTAAAGCCTTTAAGTATTCCGCCCGTTACTACTTGGAAACCGTCAAACACCTGATACATAGCAGCTATGCTTATAATCGGAAGCGCAATTGAATATACGTCTTTATTATCTGTAAATAATGATATTATCTGTTTTGGGAACAACGCCAGAATTATACCTGCTATCGCCATAAATCCGACTCCGAGGATTAATCCGGAATAAGAAAAGTTTTTTATTTCCATACACTTTTTAGCGCCGTAATAATATGCAACTTTAACTGCCAATGCGGTTGAAATCGACAACGGAATCATAAATGTTGCCGAAGATATTGTTATAAGTATGTTATGAGTTGCGGATAACAAACCTTTTTCCCGTCCCACCAATATTGTTATAATATTAAATGCCAAAAATTCCAATAATAACGCAAATCCTATGGGTGTTCCCACCTTTAAAAGCTGTTTCATATATTTTAAATCAATTTTAGATTTAAAATTAATCATTTTAAATACATATACAAACATTATCAGCCCCATTAATGTTCGTACTGTTAAAGTTGCAATTGCCGCACCCTTTGAACCCATTGCGGGGATTACTCCGAAACCGAATACAAAAACAACATCCAGTATTAAATTTACCAAAACCGCACCTAAAAGTATCATGTTCGGAAACTTTACTATTTCATAAGCTTGCAAGAATTGTTTTATTCCGTCATAAAAATACATTCCGAATATTGAAAATGATACAATAGCAATATACTCCATTATTTTAGGAACAAGGTTATCTTCAAATCCGCAATACGGAACAAAATATCTTGTTGAATAACAAATAAGCGTAAATATAAATGCCAAAATAAATGAGAAAATCAAACCGGATAACAAATACTTTTTAGTCACTTGCCTTGAACCGCGCATATTTGAAATGACTATAGATATTGCGGTTAAAATTCCAAGCCCGAATATAAACTCCGTAAACAAAATAGCATTAGATATACTTATTGCAGCCAATGAATTTATATTATACTTTGCAACAACCAAAATATCCGTTGCGCCAATAAGTGTATGCCCTAAATTCCCGATTAAAATCGGAAAAGCAAGAACAATAAGTTCGGAGAAGTATTTTTTATAATGATTAAATATTTCAGCTGTTTTGTTGATTAGCTTGTGCATTTTCTCTTAATTTTTTGTATTCTTCTTTATGAATGCGCATGTGGCTTGCCCTATCGTAAAATTCGACATTTTTCATATCGTATTCTTTTGTTTTTTGTTCCGCATAATCAAGCAATTCATACAAATAATCGGGAACATTGTACTTATTCTGCTCATACCAGCCGCCTTCCAAATCAAGGACAACGCTTCTTATACCTGCATTAACGGTATATTCAAAAAATTTATCAATTTCTTCTTTATTGTCATTATAACCGGGGTAAATTATATATTTTGTTTTTACCTTATATTTATTGTCTGTTTGAGCTTGGGCATATTTTGCCAAGTTCTCCCAGACTTTATTAAAATGATTAACTCTTTTAATATTTTCATACGTTTCGGGTGTTCCTGAATCTGTAGAAACAACAACCGTAAGCTTACCTTCACTGACCCCGCGTTCAATCGCTTGTGAATATTTAACTCCGGAAGAATGAACTCTGATGTTATCACATCCGCAATCAAGAAGCATATTAACCATAGGTTCAAATTCAGGCAGTAATGCAGGTTCTCCGCCTCCGAAGCCTATTTCTCCGCCTCCTCTGATTTTTCCCATATCTGCAAGCTTTTTTATAACGGGATACATATTGTAATTCTTTCTCTGATTGAAATAGTCAGATTGCTCATTGGTAAAACAGTATTTACATTTACAATTACATTGTGTCCAATGGTTAAAGACCATATAATTTATATAATCTTCATCATCCCATTCTCTTTCTTTTAAGAAAAAACAGCCCTTACATCTTTCCAGAATAATTCCTTGCTTATTTAATTCACGCATTTTGCGCTTTTCTTTAAAGAATTTATTCCAATCAATCATTTCGCCTTTGTAATTGTCAATTAATATTTGTCTGCCTCCGCCTTCATGGCAATTGAAACAGCACATTTTAATATCTTCATAATCAACATTAAAACCATGTTGTACATACTCACAGCTTAAATATTTTTTTGGAGCCTCTGTTGGTTTACTTTTTTTATTAAAAATTGATTTTATTTTTTCTAACATAATTTTACCTTTCGGGTTCTAATTTAATTTTATATTAAAAATTTAATTATTAAACCAATTTTTAAAAAAGTTTAATCCCGCTTCAGAACTCTTTTCAGGATGAAATTGAACGGCAGCAACGTTATTTTTCCGAACTGACGCGCAAAAAACGCCGTTATAATCACAATACGAACTTATAATACTCTTATCTTCAGGTTCCACATAATATGAATTTACGAAATAAAAATAATCATCTTTTAATAATTTTTCCCCTTCTACACTCATAATTTTATTCCAGCCTATTTGAGGAATTTTGCCTGATTTAAAACGCTTAACCTGTCCTTTAAAGATACCGAGTCCGGCAGCATTAGGAGCTTCTTCACTTTTTTCAAAAAGAATTTGAAGCCCGATACAAATCCCCAAAAAAGGGATATCCCTCTCGCAGCACTCGCGAATAACAGGAACTAATCCCTTTTTTTCAAGATTATTCATTGCCTGCGCAAAATGCCCCTGACCCGGAAATATCAATCTGTCAGCCTTAAGTATTTTTTCTTTTTCTGAAGATATTTCAAAATCCGCACCGATATACGAAAGCATATTTGCAACGCTTTTTAAATTTCCCGCATCGTAATCAATTATTACCGTCTTACTCAAATCTGAAACCGTCTTCTTTTAAACGTGAAACAACTTCCTTCATCTGGTCTTCGGAAGCAACTATTGACATCCTGAACCAGCCTTCACCGTTATTGCCGAACCCGCTGCCGGGGACAAGTACCACACCTGAAGTTTGAAGAACATCATCAGTAAATTCTTTTGCGGTTTTATATTTTGGCGGTATAGGAAGCCACAAATAGAATGTAGCTTTCGGAGGATTAATCTTATCCATAGGCCAGCCAAGAGCTTTAAAACCGTCAACAACTATTTTTTGTTTTCTTTCAAATCTGCGATTAGCTTCCGCTATATACTCATCGCCTTCCTGAGAGTTTAAAATGTCAGACGCAGCTTTTTGAATAGGTTTATAAATTCCGGTATCAATAGTGGATTTAAGCTTGCCCAATATTCCCACCGCTTCGGGATTACCGCATACCCAGCCTATTCTCCAGCCTGTCATTGAATATGGTTTTGAAAAACTGAAAAATTCAACAGCAGTATCTTTTGCTCCTTCAATTTCAAATACACTGTGAGCCTTCGGCGCTCCTTCAAATGTTAAATCAATATATGCCGCATCTGAAATTAAAAGAATTTTATGTTTTCTGCAAAATTCTACCGCTTTTTGCAAATACTCTTTTGTACATATCGCGCCTAACGGATTATTCGGATAATTTATAACTAACGCTTTTACTTTATTCTTATCTAAGCCGTCTTTTTCAAGATTTTTCATTACTTCATCCAAGTCAGGCATGTAATTATTTTCCGGTGTTAAAGGAATTCCGTAGCTTCTGCCGCCTGATACTTTTACCATTTCTTTATATGAAGCATACCCCGGATCCGGAATTAAGACTATATCTCTGTCATCCATATTGCTTTTGGGATTAATTAAGGCTCTTATTAAATTTGCAATCCCTTCCTTTGAACCGATTAAAGCACAAATTTCCGATTTTACATCAAAATCAACGCCTGTGCGTTTTTTCATATTTTTAGCAATGGATTCAAGCAGATAATTTTCACCCTTAACAAGTGTATACGTATGCATACCGTCAGTTTGTGCATACTCAATGATTTTATCGGTAACTAATTGCGGAGGTTTTTCAACCGGCGCACCCATTGCCAAAGAAATAGGCGCTCTGCCTTTTGCCGTTAGCTCCGGAGCCAGCCTTGCCGTATCCATTTTAATTTGAATCATTATATAAGTTTCAAGTGATTGAACATAATCGTTAAATAATTCTTTCATTTTTTTATCTCCAACTCTTTTGTTATTTAGTTTCTGACTGCCACGCCCACGCATTATGGTTATGAATGCTTTCTTGAGCTTCTACTTCGGCTTCGTAAAATATTATTTTTTCATCATTTTTCAAAAAACATATTACATCACGCAAAACATCTTCAACAAATTTAGGATTTTCATAAGCAGATTCCGTAACATATTTTTCATCACAACGTTTTAAAATTGAATAAACCGGACTTGAACCGCATTTTTCAATTTTTTCAACTAAATCTTCAATCCAAATTACATCGTTCTCATCATAACTTACTTTAACTTTTACCATAGTACGCTGATTATGCGCACTGTATTTGGATATTTCCTTTGAACATGGACAAAGTGTCGTAACCGGAACTTTGACTCCGAGTATAAATTTATAATTATCACCCTCCAAATCACCTTGAAATGAGCAATCATAGCCAACGGGGAATTCCATTTCACTGACGGGGGCTTTTTTATTTATAAAATATTTAAATTCAAATTTAACATGAGCGCTTTTTGACTCAAGACGGTTTTTTACATCTATCAACAAGCCTTTTATATCAACTCCGAGCAAATTTTTTTGAGAATATTCACTAAGAATTTCTATAAAACGTGACATATGTGTACCGCGATAATTATGCGGCAAAGTCACGCTTAGACGCGCTTTTGCGGAAACCACCTGACTATCAGCGTTCTTTCTTTCTATAATAAGAGGAACTTCTACACCGTTGACTCCGACTTTTTGTATGTCAATCCCTCTTTTATCATTTTGATTTTGTATGTCTTTTAATGTTTCAGTATTATTCATTTGGTTCTAAAGTTTCCATAGTATTGCTTTCCATAGCAAGAAGCAATTTTAAAGCTGCTATTCGTTGTGTTTTAGGAGGTGCTGCTCTTAATAATTCTATTGCCTTTAACATAACAGGATCACTGTCATACCAACGATTACCACTGTTACTGAATTCCTGCGTAATTTCATATATTCTTTCGATTACATCCTGGGCAACTTGTTCCTGCAAAGAAATTATAAAATCAGCGGCAACAGACTTTTTATCATCGGTTTGCAATTTTAAAAGTTCTAATGCTTCCTTCAATATAGGATCATTATCATACCAACGTCTGTACTTTTCAGGCATTTATACTCCTTCTCCATGTTCTAACAATTTTATTATAATATTTTTTGTATCTTCGAAAACCGTTTCTATAGAATTATTTGCATTTATTAACTTTATTCGTTCTGGTTCATTTTTTTGAAGTTCTAAATAACCGTTTCTGACTTTTTTATGGAATTCAATACCCGCTGATTCCATTCTGTCTTTTTCATTTCCGACCCTTAATTGCGCTACATCCGCTGCTACATCATACAATAGCGTTAAATCGGGGATTAATCCGTTTACGGCTATTTTATTTAATTCCGTTAATAAACTTATATTCTGACCTCTGCCATAACCTTGATACGCAATGGTAGAATCGGTATGTCTGTCGCAAAGAACAATTTTCCCTTGATTTATAGCGGGTTTAATAAATGTTTCAACGTGCTGCGCTCTATCGGCAAGGAATAAAAACATTTCACACCTGTCAGCAACAATACCTTCGTGGTGGAGCAGTATATTCCTAATTTTCTGCCCGATATCCAAAGCTCCGGGTTCTCTGGTTATAACGACCTCAAAGCCTTTTTCTTCAAGATAATTTTTTATTAAATTTAGCTGAGTCGTTTTTCCGGAGCCATCAGCACCCTCAAAAGTAATGAACAATCCCTTTTGCATTTTACAATACATCCCATCCGGTATATTTTCTGAGTACTTTAGGAACTGTAACGCTTCCGTCCTCATTTTGGAAGTTTTCTAAAATAGCTGCAAATGTTCTGCCTACAGCCAATCCTGACCCGTTTAATGTATGAACGAACACGGGTTTGCCCGTTTCTTTTGAACGATATCTGATATTTGCCCTTCTCGCTTGGAAATCACCGAAGTTTGAACAGCTTGATATCTCTTTATACGCATTATATGAAGGAAGCCATACTTCTAAGTCAAAACATTTTCTGGCTGAAAATCCTATATCTCCGGTTGATAAAGCAACACGTCTGTATGGAAGTTCAAGTAATTCCAATATTCTTTCAGCATTACGAGTTAATTTTTCGTGTTCTTCCACACTTGTTTCAGGAGTGCATAATTTTACAAGTTCAACTTTATTAAATTGGTGCTGTCTGATTAATCCTCTTGTATCTTTACCGGCAGATCCTGCTTCCCTTCTGAAACAAGGAGTATAAGCCGTCATATATTTAGGTAAATCTTCCTCGTTAAGTATTTCACCCGAATATATATTTGTAACGGGAACTTCAGCTGTAGGTATTAAATACAAATCTTCATCTTCGCATTTATACATATCTTGTGCAAATTTCGGAAGCTGTCCCGTTCCTGTCATTGCTGCGGCATTAACCATTACGGGAGGTAAAATTTCCTCATAACCGTGTTCTTGAGTATGTGTATCAAGAAAAAAGTTAATAATGGCACGTTCTAATTGCGCGCCCTTTCCTCTGTATAGCGAGAATCTTGATTGTGAAAGTTTTACACCTCTTTCAAAATCAACTATATCTTTTTCTGTACATATATCCCAATGCGGTTTTTGAACAAAATTAACTTTTCGGGGTTCTCCAACACGCTTTATTTCTACATTATCAGCATCCGATAATCCTATCGGCGTAGTTTCATCCGGAATATTTGGTGTCGCAAGCAGCAGATTTCTTTGTTCCAAATCAAGCTGTTGTTCTTGCTCTTCCAATGATTTTATTTCCTCGCCCATTTCCTTAACTTGAGCTTGTATTTCATCCGTATTTTGACCTTGCTTTTTCATAATGCCGATTTCTTGCGACATGTTTTTTCTTTTCGCTCTCAATTCATCTGCTTGAGTTTGAACTTTTCTTCTTTTTAAATCAATCTCCAAAATTCCGTCAATTGATAAATCAGGATTTCTTCTTTTTAACAATTCGTTAACTTTATCGGGATTTTCCCTAATTAATTTAATATCAAGCATTATTTTCTCCTCGTATAATCTTAGTTTAATTTTATTAAAAACAAACATAAATTAAAAGCAGTTTTTTTGTTATATAATTATTCTTGAGGAAAAAAGAGTGGAAAAAACATATACAAAAAAAATATTGTTTGTAGGCATGCCTGATATGGCATTAATATGTCTTAACAAACTTGTAACAAAAGGAATTAATGTTGTTGGCGTTATTCCCCCATCTGCCGATGATAATACTAACAAATTAATGGTTGATACAGCACAGGAATTGGGAGTAGAAGTATTTCAATATAACATAAGCCTTAGCGAAAAAGGATTTTTGCAAAGAATTAAAAACCTTAATGCGGATTTAGGCGTAGTCGCTTCCTACAACAAAAAATTACCGAAAGAACTTTTACAACTTACAAAAGACGGTTTTATTAACCTTCATCCTTCTAAATTACCGGATTACAGAGGCGCAAATCCATATTCCCACGTT
>CANPXC010000015.1 GCA_947585605.1 Candidatus Gastranaerophilales bacterium
GATACTATGGCAGGTATCATCATCGTAATAATTAATATTGTAGGCGGTTTAACTATCGGGGTGTTAATGCAGGGAATGCCTGCAGCTGAAGCCGTACAAAAATATACGGTATTAACTGTCGGAGACGGTTTGGCAGCCCAGTTACCATCACTATTGATGGCAGTTGCGGCAGGTATCATAATGACCCGTTCAACTGCTTCGGGCGGTTCATTAGGCAGTGATTTGGCGGGACAAATATTAAGTAAACCTTCAAGCCTTATATTTACTGTTGTTTTTCTCGTAATAATTGCCTTAACAAGTTTTGTTACGGGGCTTCCATGGTATACATTTACAATATATGCCGCAGTTATTATGGTCGCATTCCTGGTTGTTTCCGTAAACAAAGATGTTCAAAATCAATTGGGACAATTAGACGCTGTTAAAAAGAGTATGAGCGATTTAACAAATCCTAACAGAATGTATGAAAGATTAGGCGTTGATGTTTTAAATCTGCAAGTCGGTACGGGATTATTAGAAATTGCAGATCCTGAGCAAGACGGTTTGCTTTTGCCTAAAATAGCAGCTTTAAGGCAAAGAGTTACCGACGAACTCGGTTATATTATCCCTAATATCAGGATTATGGATTCTTCGGCAATCGGGGCAAATGAATATATGATTTCTGTCCGCGGTAATACTGTAGCTGTCGGAACCGTATATCCCAAAAAGAGTATGGTAATTGCCGACCAGTGGGACGCTGCAGGTAAAGAAGTTCCGAAAGATGCAATTATTGGTATTGACCCGACATATCAAACCCAGGCTTATTGGATGGATACAGAGTTCTTAAAAGCTCATACGGATATTGTTGCCGTTGACTCCGTCGATGTTATTATTACTCATTTACAAGACTGCGTTAGAAAATACGTAGATGAAATTATGACAAAGACTGATGTACTCAAGCTTATGGAACTTGTTAAGAGCCAAGACCCGACACTTGTCAATGATTTGGTTCCGACAATTATTTCAACAAGCGATTTAAGAAAGATTTTTGTAAACTTAATCAGAGAAAAAGTTTCTATAAGAGATATTATATTTATATTTGAAAGATTATGCGACTACGCAAGATTTTCAAAAGAACCTGATATATTATCCGAACGATTAAGAGCTGCTTTAGGACGGCAAATTTGTCTTGCAAATTGTACTCCCGATAAGATATTGTATGCACTGACATTGTCGCCTGAATGGGAAAAAACTTTGGATGACAGTTGTCAAAGAACTGAATTGGGAACAATGTTCCTGTTAAATCCTCTGCAAGTTCAAGAATTAATTGAATCTGCAGCTTCTACATTAATAAGAGCGCACCAAAGTATTAGTGTTCAGCCTGTTATCCTTTGTTCTCCGAGAATAAGACTGCCGTTATATCAGCTTCTTGAACGTCATATCCCAACTATTGTAGTTATTTCATACTCTGAACTTATAACGGATATCAGAGTTGAAGCGGTCGATACAATAGGTGAAACGGCAAATTATAATTTTGAGTAAATAAATGCTAAATCAATCTACAGAAAAATCAATTGAATATGTAAAAAAACAAGCCTTTGAGGTAATAAATTCAACAAAACTGTATACTTATAAAGGTTCTGTTTCAAAGCTGCTGGGATTAACTGTGGAGGTTAAACTTCCCGGTTTAAAAATAGGCGATCTTTGCTTTATTGAAACTTATGAAGGAGAAAGAAAGCCCGCTGAAGTCGTTGCATTTAAAGGTGAAAATGCGCAGCTGCTTTTATTATACGACGGTGCAGGAATAGGGCAGGGCAGTTTGGTTACAACTACCGGAAAATCAATAAGCATTCCCGTCGGTGATTTTTTGCTCGGCAGATTAATCAGCCCTTTAGGTGAACCTATTGACGGAAAACCAATGGATACACGAGGCGCACAGTGGGTAAATATTGATAATCCGCCTCCGGGAGCATTTGACAGACCTATAATTACGCAGATGTTTTCAACCGGAGTGCGTGCAATAGATTCAATGCTTACACTCGGTGCCGGACAGCGTATGGGCTTGTTCGCAGGCTCCGGTGTAGGTAAAAGTACTATGCTCGGTATGATAGCAAGAAATTCAGACGCCGATGTTAACGTGGTTGCGTTAATCGGAGAACGCGGAAGAGAAGTTAAGGAATTCGTTGAAAATTCACTTGGCGAGCAAGGTATGAGAAAATCGGTTCTTGTTTGCTCGACAGGCGATCAGCCGCCGTTAATCAGGCAAAAATGCCTCCACGCCGCAACTGCAGTGTGTGAGTATTTCCGTGATCAGGGCAAAAAAGTTTTTCTTATGACCGATACCGTTACAAGATGTGCAATGGCAGGAAGAGAAGTAGGCTTGTCAATCGGAGAACCTCCTACAATTAAAGGCTATCCGCCGTCAATATTCTCTTGGCTTCAAAAAGTGCTTGAACGTAGCGGAAACAGCCCTCGCGGTTCCATTACGGCTTTATATACCGTTCTTATGGAAGGGGATGATATTAATGACCCCGTTGTTGATACAGTCAGAGGGATTGTTGACGGTCATATCTTCTTATCAAGAAAAATTGCGGAAATGAACCATTATCCCGCTATTGACGTTTTAGGTTCTATAAGCCGTTTATTTACCGAAATAGTGACTGAGGAACATAAGCAAGCTGCTTATAAAATGCGAAAATTAATGGCTTTATACAGAGAAAATAAAGATTTGATTGATGTAGGTATGTATAATGCAGGCTCAAACCCAAAACTCGATATCGCTATTGAATTAATGCCTCAAATTAATGCTTTTCTTCAGCAAAGAACTTCTGACAGCGTTACCATGGAAAATACCATTTCAACTTTAATTTCCATGATGAAAGATGTTGATATATAAATTACAAGTTTAGTTCTTTTGAAATCATCGGAACTATCAAGTCCCACGCTTTTGCGCTCGGATGTGATTTATCTTCTATCCAGTACTCATCGTGTTCGGTAAGCTGAGGCAGCTTTTCATTAATGTGTATCATAGTAATATCATCGGATATTTTACTTATATCTTTTAATAATTCATCGTATGTATTCTTTTCATCAAACGGGCATTCAAAATATAAAATAACAAATTTTGCGTTCGGAAAATTTTCTTTTATTTTTTTGTAAGATTCATCAAAAAGTTTTACTGTTAAATCCGTAACTTTTTTAGTATCTGAAGAATTTTTGTTTGTTAAATATTCTTCTATAACAATCGATGTAAAAAGTGAATGTAAAAACGGGAATTTAATTTTATCTTCAATTAATTTGTCATCTTGAATTTTATATCTTAACGTGTGTTCACCGCCCAGTACAAAGTTTCTGTAACGGAACAGCCGAGGAAAATGGTCGGGAATTAACGTAAATATTATATATTCAGGATTTTTAGGCAGTTCTTTTATAATTTCATTGTCATTAAGTTGATAGTATAAAAACGGAATGCCTGTACCTGAGCGTCCTCTGTTATATACACTTCTATTTGTGTATTGTGCAAGTTTGTGAGAGAAAGTTTCATTATCTTCAAGCCCGAAACCTTCGGTATAAGAACATCCGAATAATATAATCGGTTTTAAATCGGAATTTTTATATTCAACCGGACGAAAACACCCCCCCCCGTTGCATAATAAGTTTTCTCTGGTAGGCAAGATTACTTTAGAATACTTTAAAAAAGGAATTTTTATTTTGCTCTCACTGTTTACTATATTATTAAAATTTATAATATCTTCTTTATATTTATTGAAAAGCATTATATAAGAACTTAATTCCGCCATAATAAAAATAATAAATATAATTAAAAGATTAATTAAAAGAATTTTTTTCATAAATTATTCCGCCATTTGTTCAAGTGCCGCTATTTTCATTTTTAGAGGGTCGGGCTGTTTACCGGTCCATATCTCAAATGCTTTTGCACCCTGATAAATCAACATATCCAGTCCTTGAATTGTTTTTATATCATATTTTTTTGCAAATTTTATAAGTTCTGTTTTCAATGGATTGTAGACTATATCATAAATTACGGACGATTTATCCATTGTTTTTACAACATCTTCTTCTATTGGAGATATCCCCATAGCTTTACTTCTCATACCAATCGGAGTGGCATTTACAAGCATTTTATATTGAGATAAATCTTTCAAGCTCTCAATCTGTCTGCAATTCATTTCAATTTCAGGAAAACTTCTTCTTATAACCTGCGCCATTTCTGAGGCATTAATAATATTTCTTGCATAAAAATCGATTTTTTTTGCTTTCAAAATGGAAAGACCTACGGCAACTGCTCTGGCAGCACCGCCGTTTCCTATTATTGCGGTATTTGCTCCTTCAGTTTCCTTCCTTATATCCGCAGGTATTGCTTCTACAAAACCGTATACGTCGGTATTATATCCCATTAAACCGTTTTCGGTTATTTTAACCGTATTAACACTGCCTGCTATATTTGCCGCGTTATCTACTTCCGATAAAAATAATGTAATTGGTACTTTTAAAGGAATTGTAATATTAAATCCCTGATAGCCGTTTCTTCTTAGTTCTTTTAATCTTGTAACCAATTCTTCTTGCTGTGTTTCAATAATATCGTAAGTTCCTTCCAAATTAAGCGATTTGAAAGCCGCTTGATGTATTACTTTTGACATCGAATGTGACAGCGGATAGCCTATTAGTCCGAATTTATACATATTTATTCTTCTTTCATTTCTTTTGAAAATGAACAATTTTTATTGCTGCATTCAAGTTTTTTTGATTTTTTTGTTATCTTTTTAACCAGAATACTGCCGCATTCGGGGCATTTTTCATTGACAGGTTCGTACCAGGATACAAAATCACAATTAGGATACGCACTGCAGCCGAAAAATACTTTCCCGTATTTTGATTTTTTAAATATTATTTCACCATTTCCGCATTTTGGGCATTTTACGCCGGTTGATTTGATGATTTTTTTTCGGTTTTTGCACTCTGCGTTTGTACATTCCAAATAAGGCCCGTATGGTCCTGTTTTTTGAATCATATCGCTTCCGCATTTTTCGCATTTTTCTTCAACGGCTTGTGTTTGCGGCGTTTCCACTTGTCCGTCTTTATTTAAAGGAAGCATTGTTTTGCATTCGGGATATTTTGAACATCCTAAAAATTGAGTTCCAAATCTGCTTGTTCTTACTACCATCTTACTTCCGCAATTCGGACATACAATATCGGATTCAATAACAACCTTCTGCATTGTATTTTTTGCTTCATTGACGGTTTCTATAAACGGGGTATAAAATTCTTTTATTACTTCATTCCAGACAAGTTTATTTTCGGCAATATCATCTAATTTTGTTTCCATGTTAGCTGTAAATTCGTAATTCATTATGTCTTTAAAATGTTCATTAAGCTGCTTGCAAAGTACATAACCTAAGTTTGTGGGCGCAAGTGCTTTTTCTGTTTTCTCTACGTAGTTTTTTTGCTGGATTTTTGAAATAATAGGCGCATAAGTACTTGGTCTGCCTATGCCGTGTTCTTCCAATGCTTTAACTAAAGAAGCTTCTGTATATCTTGGCGGCGGACTTGTAAAGTGCTGTTTTGGGAAAATTTCTTTTAATTTCAGCTCATCCCCTTCTTTTAAATCGGGAATTTTTAATGCTTCTTCTTTTTCATCTTCTTCGTTGTATACTTTCAAATACCCGTCAAAGATAATTTTACTTGTGCCTGCTTTAAAAAGGCAATCGCCGGCTTCTATATCCACGGTTGTATTTTTTACCGTTGCATTTTCCATCTGGGAAGCTACAAACTTGCTCCATATTAATTTATACAAATGGTATTGTTCATTTGTCAGATATTTTTTTATACTTTCGGGTGTTTTATCTATGTATGAAGGTCTTATTGCTTCATGGGCGTCTTGTACGTTTTTTGATTTTTTTACATAATTATTTGGTGTTTTGGGATAATAATTTTCACCGTAGTTTGATGTAATAAAATCTTTTGCTGCAGCTTGAGCGTCATCCGAAATTCTTACGGAGTCGGTTCTCATATAAGTAATAAGCCCAACCGGCCCGTCAGTTCCAATATCAATACCTTCATAAAGTTTTTGAGCTATCTGCATTGTTTTTGATACCCCGTAGCCCAATTTGCTGCTTGCTTCTCTTTGCAGTGTTGATGTTATAAACGGGGCAGTGGGTTTCCTTTGTGAGTTTCTTGTAGTGATTTTTGAAACGTTGAATTTTCTTTCTTTTGCTTTTAAGTAATTAACAATTTCATCCGCTTCATTTTCATTTTTTATATCAGGTTTTTCATTTTTATATTTTGCTAATTCCGCGCTGAATTTTGATTTATCTTTAAGTAAATCGGCTGAAATGCTCCAATATTCAACGGGTGTAAACGCTTTTATTTCATCTTCACGCTCACAAATCATTTTAAGTGCAACACTTTGAACTCTGCCGGCACTTAAATGATAATTTCTCATTTTTTCCCATAAAACAGGACTGATTTTATATCCGACAAGCCTGTCTAATATTTGGCGGGTCTGCTGAGCTTTAACTCTTTGCATATCTATTTGGCGTGAATGTTCAACCGCGTACGTTACCGCTTTTGGTGTAATTTCATTAAATTCAATTCTAAATACTTTATCATCGGGAACGTTAATAACTTGTCTTACGTGCCAAGCTATTGCTTCTCCTTCGCGGTCAGGATCGGATGCAAGGAATACTTTATCTGCTTTTTGAGCTAAATCATTTAATTTTTTTACTACAGCCTTTTTTTCGGGAATAACTTCAAATGTAGGTGTAAAATCGTTTTGTACATCAAATCCCAATATTTTCGGCGGAAAATCACGAATATGACCGTAGCTGGCTTCAATTTCATAGGAACTGCCCAATATTTTTTTTATTGTCTTTGATTTTGCCGGTGACTCAACTATTACCAATATATTTTCTTTTTTCTTTGCCATAAATTTGCTGTTGAATATGCCTCTCTACATTGTTAAAATATATTTTTCGCCGTCAGTTTTTGAGATTACTCCGCCCAATTCTAACTTTGTTAATATTACCATTAAATCATTTATATTCAAGTTTGTTTTTAAAATTATTTCATCCATTGTCAGCATATCTTTTTCTATGCAGTCAAGAACGGCATTTTCTTCTTTTGTAAAATTATTGTTTTTATTTGAATTCTGTTTTCCCTTAGGGCCTTTTATTGTCCATCTTAATGCGTCTAAAATATCTTGGTGGCTTGTTACAACAGCTGCTCCGCTTTTTATTAATTTGTATATTCCCGCTGTATTTGGATTGGAAATTAAACCAGGCATGCACATTAATTCTTTTCCTTGCTCAAGTGCAAGGTTAGCGGTAATCATGGCACCGGATTTAATTGCGGCTTCTGCGACCAAGACTCCTTTTGATAATCCCGATACGATTCTGTTACGGGCGGGGAAGTGCCAGCTGATTGCGTCAACGTCGGGCCAATATTCGGTAATTACTGCTCCCGCACCTTCTTTTATTGTATTAAACATTTTAATATTGGATTTCGGATATATTTTATCAAACCCGCCGCCAATTATGGCAATTGTTTTAACATTATTTTCTATTGCGGTTTTGTGTGCTACTGTATCAATACCTTCCGCCATGCCGGAAACTATACAAATATCGGTATTATAAAATCCTGATAATATATTTTTTAAAGTGATTTTTGCATTTTCGCTGGCTTTTCTTGAGCCGACAACTGCAAGAGTTCTTTCTAAGTTACAGCTTTTTAAGTCGCCGAGAATAAAAAGGCCCGTTGGCGGATTATCAATGTGTCTTAATAAAAAAGGGTAATCGTCATCTTCAGGACAAATAAAATTAATACCGCGTTTTTGGATATATTCATAACATTCTTCGGGATTAATTTTATCTCTTTCTTCTAAAAAGCCTTGTAATGAGCTTCTATGAATCCCTTCAATTTTCCATAAATCATATTCTTTTGCATGCCATGCAAGTTCAATTGAACCAAAATGTTCATATACTATATTTACAAATGCAGAACCGGTTTTAGTCAGTTTTGAAAATGCACACCAATATTTTTTATTTTCCATAAAAAATAAATAGCATATAAAAACAATTCAGTCCAGAAATTAATTAAGCTTCACAGCAGCCTTCATTGAGCAAATTTTCGTATTGAAGTTTGTAATATGCAGCTAAGCGGCATGCCATATTGTATTTTTGTTCATAAGTATCTGCTTCAAGAGATGTAAAGGAATCATCGCCGATAGGGTCGCTGATAATTATATTTTTTTGAGCTTTTTTACCAAAATCAGGTTGTTTAATAGGCTGGCAACCTTGAATTGCATTAATTTTCATAATTAACCCCTTTACACATAAATTTCCATGCCTCAATCGTATCACAATTAAATTTAATTTTCAACTGCTCAATCAGGGAATTTATATATAATTTCCCGCTAAATATGTTTGAAATATAGCCATAATGTCATGCAGAACTCGTTTCAGCATCTTTAGATTCTTAGACCCTGAAACAAGTTCAGGGTGACAAATTTAGCCGATTTAGCGGAATTTGCTATATAAGCCCCTCAATCAGGTTATCTGTTAGTTGTTTGTTAATAAATCCGCTAACGGAGTTTCTATTTTTCCGTTTAACGATTTATCAGTTTCTTTTAGTTTTTTTGAAACAGCTTCAATTTCATCAGTCCAATTAAAATATTTTTGTATGAATTGTTCGCCGGCATTGAAATCTTGTGATAGCTGAACTTGTATAATTTCCGTCAGCATTTTATTTGCTGCGGGAATCATTTTATCTATATTTATATCAATAATTCCGTCTTTATTTACGCTTAATGCCCCTTCTTTTATAAAGAAATAAGCCTGCATAACCGTTCTTACCCTGTGAGCCTGCGATAATTCCGGCTTCGCTTTAAGAAAACAATTCGCTCCGAAGGTTACAAGTATTTGTTTCTTTTCTTCCTCGGTGTATACACCTTCGTTTGTAAGGCAATCCAACAGCGCAAGAGAACCCATATCGGCTTTATTCTCTTCAATAATATTTTTGTATTTGCCAAGTGCTTCAGTTCCCGATTTCGGGCCTAATGAATGTACGTTTTCATGCCCGATAGTAAACCAATGGTCGGCTTCGGGATTGTAATATTTATGCAAATCCGTATTAAGAGTTGCATTCAGTCGTTTTTTTCTTCTTTCAAGAGCTTCGGGAGAATTACTTGTTCTTATTTGTCTGTGGTAAACATTTCTTCTGCCGCCGCCTATTGTCAGCGATAATTTATCATTATTCGGAAGATTTTGGGCTATTGTTATTCCTCCGCGGTATGAGCCTTCATCTCCTCTTAAACTTACTAAGTCAACATCAACCATTGTTTGTAAATTATCGTCTTGAGAAGAAATATTTTGTTCATATTGTTCTTTTAACGGCATGTTTTCAGCCATAACCGGCAGATAATTTTTTACTTTTAATAAATCTTGAGTGCCTTTTTTATTTATAATCCCGACCCTAATTCCGATTGAGTCTTTTGATATCGCCGTAATATTATTATCTTCAAGAAGTTTTTTTAATTCTTCATCTTCTATAACAGTGCCTGTCAGTAAATCGGCATATTGTTCTCTTGAAATAGTAAATTCTAACGGAGTATCTTGCAGTGTTGCCCATTTTTTATCGGCATAAGCGTCGTTCATGGGATTATTTTCTCTTAACGCTTTTGCCTGCAGTGTTAAGTATTCGTTAAAGTCTTTATTTGTTGAAGTTTGAGCGGCAGCTTCAAGTTCTTTTGCAATACTTTCGAATTCGGTTTTAAAAGCTTCTGTGTAGTCAATTCCCTTTAATTTGTTCCCGCAGCGCTTTACGATTGTTCTTTGATTTAAAATTTTCTTAACTTCTTCGCTTTCCCCGTCCTTTAACATATTTTTTAATATTGAGTGAAATTCTTCTTTTGTTAAATCGGAAGGATAAAAAGCTTTGCCGTCAGATTCTTTTGCACCTTTTAAAAGAACAACTTTCTTTGATTCTGAGTCTATTCCAATAACTCCGAGCTGTGCGTCAAACAGAATTTTTGTTAATTCCGCTTGTTTATTGCCTTTTTTTATTTCATCATTTAAAAATTTTTCAAACGGTAAATTTAATTCATTATCTTGCTTCATATAAATTAAATTTGCATAGTTTGCGGCTTTTGCAAGATGTTTAAGAGCTTCTTTATCTCCTTTATCCAAATCTATATATTCTTGCGCGTCCTCTTTTAATAAAGGTTTTCTTATTAAATAATCTTTATTTGTCCTTTTTTCAAGTTCTTCAAGTGACAAATTTAATTCAAATTGCATAATAATAAATCTCCTCTTTTCTACAAATATAATAAATTTTTACGCAATTTTCAATATTATTTCGTCCGAGAAAATTTCGCGACGTGAGCGAAATTTTGGAGTGGCGTTTATAAAAGGTGAGCAACTTTACGGTTGCGATGAGCGAAATTGCGGAGGACGAAGTCCGGTAAGCGAGGTCGAAAGCGACGACAAGGCGAAAGCCGAAGGAGCGGCGCGACCAAGCGTAAAGCAATTTCAAGACAGCAATCGGAATGTTGCGACACTAGATTATTTATTTAATATCGTATCGGGCATTTCGTAGTATGTACAAGCGGGACATATCGATTTTGCATAGTATTTTCCTTCTTCCCGATAAAATACCGATTTGTAATTCGATATAATCTTTGAAGGCTTTTGGGCGGATTTTATACAAAATGTGTATGCCGTATCTTCATTGCCTAAAAATTCGGGAATTGCAAAATTATATTCGTCATAATATACGGCAATTGGAGATTTACCGTAATTTATTGATGATGTAACTTGATTATTTGTCCAAAATCTTTTATTTGTATTGTTTATTTTAAGTGTTTTAATTATTGCGTTTAATTCGGGGATGTTTGGTAATCTGCCTCCATTTGCCCAGCAGTACGCGTCTTTTTCGGGTTTAGTCTTTTCTTCGGGTATTGCTTTTATTACCTCAAACGCGGGTGAGCAGAAACTTTGTTTCCATATTTCAAATCTGTTTTGCTTTGTCATATTTTTATAATCCGTAAACGGGAAATCACAAAGTCTTATAATATTACCTTCTTCTTTTACTTTTCTTTCAAAATTGTAATTATTGCTTTCGTAATAGCTGTTTGCTTGTGAGTCCGGATTATAAATATAACCTTCAGACGTTAATTTATCAAAAATTTCTTTAGGAACTATTTTTACGCTGAAGTTAACATGTCTTGCTTCTTGCGCAATAGATGTCATTTCGTTTTCACTTTGGACGGAGTCTTTTTCTTTTAACTCGTTTTTAATTATATCCGGCGGGAATTTTAATTGTTTCTTGTTATTAAATATTTCTTTATTTTCATCTGTTTCGGGTTTTATTTTTTCGAAATAATTGTTTTCCGATACGCTTTTTGTTGTGTTGATATCGGAAATACAGTATAGCAAGGGTGTTATTTTGGGATTATTATCTTTCATCATAACTTCATAAGACATATTTTTAAAATGCAGGATTAAATTGTTTTTCCCCGCAAAGTCGCTTGTCCAGTAGTATTGTTCTCCGAATGTATCAAATCTGTTAAATATAATATTATAAATTTCTAAATTGTTTGGAACTTTTGCATTCATTGATTTACAAAAAGCTTCCGCTTCGTCATAATCATTAAATTTAAAGTTTTCTGCAGTGTAGAAGAAAGGAATTATAATTTTTTGGCTTTTCAGAATTTCAATTCTTGAAGGGAGTAAATTTTTATATTTCAAATATTGTTCCGGATATGTAGCGGTTAGTTTTATTGCTTTAAATCTGCTTCTTTTATCTATATTGAGGGATGAAATTGTTCCCGCTATAAATTTTGAGACTGTTATAATCAGAAAAATTATGAACAGTATTAAGATAAATATATCTGATTTTTTTCTTCTCTTTTTTTCCTGAAGTGAGGGGAGAATAAACGCAGGATTTATCAGGAACATGTATACAACCATTATGATAGAAGGCAAAAGCATGGTGATTATGCTCATAAAAAAGCTGAAAATAAATATGGAATTTAGTGCTTCTCTATTTATAGCTCCCAAACAAATTATACATACAGCCAATACGCAGAGAATAAGTAAAAATATTCCGCCAATTGCGGCAGGATAATTGATATACATTAATTCTTTTTTTAAAGCAAGCCAATACTTATCTGTTAATTTTGACATTCTTAATCTGTAAAGAAAGAATACCAAACAGTTTACAAATATACTTAATGTTACAAATTTATCTTTGTTTGATGAAGACAAATTGTAAGCAATAATATTCAAAATAAAGATTATTAAAGAGAAAGATAAATTTGTTTTTAAGATATAATTTGTTTTATAAATATTTTTGTTATCTTGCATTTTGAGTATTACTCTTTATTCTGTAGTATTATATTATAGTATAATTAAAAGATAAATAATGGAAGGTGTAAAAGTGGAAATTATACAAAAATCTACATTGGAAGAACTGGCAAAAGAAGTATTCCGTATAGAAGCTGATTCTATATTAAAGTTACAAGACAGAATAAATGACAACTTAGAAAAAGCGGTTTCTGTAATAATTTCATCAAAGGGAAGAGTAATAGTTACGGGTATGGGGAAATCCGGGTTAATCGGAAGAAAAATAGCCGCTACATTATCGTCAACGGGAACACCTTCATATTTTCTTCATCCTGCGGAAAGTACGCATGGCGATTCGGGAATAATTACAAGAGAAGATGTGGTTATTGCTATTTCCAACAGCGGAGAAACCTCCGAACTGCTAAATTTATTACCGTTAATTAAAAGATTTGAAGTTCCTTTAATAGTTATAGCAGGTAATCAAAATTCTACACTGGGAAAATGTGCGGATATTTATTTTGATATATCGGTTGAAAAAGAGGCCTGCCCTTTAGGTAAAGCTCCTACGGCAAGCACAACTGCTACATTGGCCATGGGTGACGCGATTGCGGTCTGCCTGTTAAAGAAACGCGGATTTACTACTGAAGATTTTCTTTTATATCATCCTTCAGGAGCGCTTGGCAAAGGTGTTTTATATATGGTTAAAGATTTAATGCTTAAGGATATTAACCTGCTTCCTATTGCGCATGAAGATGATTCATTTATAGAAACAGTAGATTTGATTTCTAAAAAGAAGCTTGGATGTGCTTTAGTGGTCAATTCGGAAAATAAGTTAACCGGTTTAATTACTGACGGAGATATAAGAAGAATTTTACTGAGATATCCCGATGTTTCAGTTTTAAGAAACAAAACGGTAATGACGAGAAATCCAAAAACTATTGCTGCGGATGATATGGCAGCAAAAGCGCTTGCTTTTATGGAAAAATATTCAATTACATCACTGGCCGTATGTGATGAAAATAATTCTCCTTTGGGCATTATACACATCCATGATTTGTTAAAAGCGGGAGTAGCATAATGTATAGTCTTGATTTACTTGAAAAAGTTTCTAAAATTAAACTGGCTGCCTTTGATATAGATGGTGTTATGACGGACGGAAGTCTTACATTTGATGAAAACGGTGTTGAATATAAAACATTTAATGCAAAAGACGGTCAAGGCATTGTAATGATTACAAAAGCAGGTATTATCACTGCTGTAATTACTGCACGGGATAACGGAACGGTTAAACACCGTTTTGAAACTTTGGGTATGACTAAATTATTTATGGGACAAAAAAATAAAATTCTCGCAATGCAGCAATTAATTGAAGAATATCACCTTGATTATTCGCAAGTTGCATATATGGGTGATGATTTGCCCGATTTATGCGTGCTAAAAGAAGTCGGACTTGCATGCTGCCCTAATGACGCGGTAGATGAAGTAAAAGATGTATGTCATTTTATATCCTCGAAAAACGGAGGAAAAGGCGCAGTAAGAGAATTAACAGATTTGATTTATAAATACGGAAAATTATCTGTTTAAATCAAATAACAGTTTTGCCCCTATTAGCGTTAAATCAGGATTGATATAATCAAATTTTCTTCTGAGATAATTTCCTATAACGGATGAGTATCCGCCGGTAGCAATTATTACGGCTTTTTGTCCGAGTTCTTTTTCGCATTCATATATTAAACCGTCAATCATTGCCGCATGACCTCTTACAATTCCTGATAACATTGCTTCAATAGTATTTCTTCCTATTACGTGTTCAGGTGCTTCAATAAAAAGTTTCGGCAGTTTTGACGTGTTTGAACTCAGTGCATCTGCTTGTATCTTCATGCCTGCGGTAATTATGCCTCCTATAAATTCTTTTTTATCATTGACGATATCAAATGATGTTGCTGTTCCGAAATCGACAACAATGGCAGGAGTGGAATATAAATGTGCCGCAGCGCAGGCATTCGCTATTCTATCGGCTCCTATTTGCGAAGGATTATCTGTATTTAGCTTTATATTTGAATTTATTTTATGTGAAATAATCAATGCATTTATTCCGAAATAACGTTTCAGAGCATTTTCTATTTTTTCGGTTAATTGGACAACAACGCTTGAAATCACTGCGTTTTTTATGTCTTTATTTAACAAATTGTTATCTTTTAAAAGATTTTTTAAGAATACACCGTATTCGTCTTCTGTTCTGGATATATCGGTAGAAAGCCTCCATACGCGGACAATTTTATCCTCATCAAATACACCCAGTGTTATATTTGTATTTCCGATGTCTATGACTGCTAACATATTTATCTCCGTATATTTATTCTACCAAAAATAAAATTTATGTTAAAATTATAATCAATTAATCTAATAATATGGAGTTTGGTATATGTTGGACTTTTTAATTCAAAGTTTTCAAATAAAATCAATGAGCTTTTTTGAGGCGGGCATGTTAATATGTTTTGGTGCAAGCTGGCCTTTTGCGGTTGTAAAAACATTCAGAACAAAGGCTGTAAAGGGTAAAAGCAGATTGTTTTTATCTTTAATAATTATCGGTTATATTTTCGGAATTATAAATAAAATCATCAATTCCGTGGATTTCGTTTTATGGCTGTATGTTATAAACTTATTGTTGGTAAGCAGTGATTTTGTATTATGTATTAAATATAGAAATATCGAAGGAAGCGCAAAATAATGGATTTAAAAAAAATGAAAAAAGTATATGTAATTTATGCGGCAGCGGTAATGTTGATGTTTCAAAATTACGCTTTGGCTATTACTCCTGTTCAAAAAGACGGAGATAAGGTTAATGTTTCCGTAGAGGAAAATCAAGATACAAATAAAGAACTTTCCATAATTAAAAGAGTCAGTTTAAAAAATAAACTTCATCGCTCAAGTGAAGCTCAAATTCAAAGCTTTATAAAAAAATTTAATAAATATTCCGAAAAAAATGAATTGGAAAAACTTAAATTACTTTATTCCGATTCATATGTTAATAGCGACGGATTTGATAAAAAAACTATTTTTCTGTTAATGGAGGAAGCTTCTGATTTATATAAAGATGTAAAATACACTTCCGAAATTTTGGATATAAAGACAAACGGAAATAATGCAACAGTAAAAATTCATGAAAATGCAGTTGGTGAAACTACAAAAGTAATGGAACGTTTTAATGATAACGGTACTGTATCTTCCGATTTGTATTATACAAATTATTTAAGAAAAGAAAACGGAAAATGGAGAATACTTGCAGGAGAATTAAATTCCGAAATCGTTACATTAAAATACGGCGAAGCAAAGAAAATGGATATGACTATTAATGCTCCGCAGGCAATATCGGAAGGAAGCGAGTATGAAGTTGCCGTTAAATTAAATTCTCCCGACGGAGTATTTATGGTTGGTTCAATTACCAATGATGAAATAAGATATCCTCAAGTTCAAAATGATGATGTACTTAGAGGTGTTAAATCAGATGAACTTACAAGAATATTAAAAGCAAATAAAGACGGTTATAATGAATATGCTACAGCCTCTATAGGTATTACCAGAGCAACTGTTGAACCGCCGTCAGTAGTTATAAATATGACGGGAATGGCAGTAATTATGCAAAGAGTAAATATACTGCCCGTTAAAAATAGTACAGTGAAGGAAAAAGGAGATAAATAATGACAAAGTATCAAAAGAAAGAAAAGAAATCTCTTATTGATTTTGGTGCAATTATTAAGTACATAGCACTTACAATCGTTTTTGCATTAGTAATATACGGAATTAATTATGTAGTATTGCATGCTATATCTATTTCGCCGACAGGACAAGTAGGAAACGGAATTTTAACATTATATAAGGTAACAAATACAGGTGCAGCCTTTAATTTATTCTCAGGTCAACCGGAAGCAATAATTGCAGCTTCATTCCTTGCTGTTGCTGCTTTAGCATTCGTGGTTCTGGTCTTTTCAGCAAAATTAACTCATACCGCAATTTCTGCAATGTCGCTTTTATCAGCAGGTATTTTAATGAATATGGCAGACAGAATTTCTAACGGTTATGTAATTGATTACATTTATTGTAATTTTGCACCGAATTTTCCGATGTTTAATACGGCGGATATTATGATTGTTTTTGGAGCCTTAGGGCTTATATTGGCATTATTTTCTAAAAAATAGGTTTTAATAATGACAAAAAAATATGTTTTCAGTGTCCAATCTTTAAGTCAAGCTTTAAGGCTGGACACTTTTTTATCGGGACTCGAATATTTTAATTCGCGCACACAAGTTCAAAATCTGATAAAAAAAGGACAAATATCAGTTAACGGCAAAATTGAAAAAGGTTCATATCCCGTTAAAAATGATGATGAGATTGAAATTGTTTTAAGTGAAGAATTAAATGTTATCATACAGCCTGAAAACATTCCTCTTGATGTAGTTTGGGAGGATGATGATATAGCTGTTGTTAATAAACCAAAGCAAATGCTCACTCATCCCACGTTAAAGGAAACATCTTCAACGCTGGTGAATGCATTGTTATATCGATACGGATATGACGGATTATCAGATTTAAACGGAGTTCTGCGTCCGGGAATTGTTCACCGTCTTGACAGAAATACTTCAGGCTTATTAATGGTCGCAAAAAACAATAAAGCTCACGAATATTTAGCCGAACAAATAAAAACTAAATCAGCAAAAAGAAAATATTTGGCAATAGTTCACGGTAATTTTGACGACGATTTCGGTACGGTTAATATGCCGATAGGCAGAAATCCGTCAAAACCGGAGAAAATGACAGTAATTGACATCGGGAAACCGTCAGTTACTCATTGGAAAGTTATTGAACAATTCAGCGGATATTCGTTTTTAGAGCTTGAGCTTGAAACGGGAAGAACACATCAAATAAGAGTGCATATGAGCTTTATAAAACATCCTATTGTAAATGACAGCTTATATAATAAACTGCCCTTTAAGGTAAAAACTACCGAACAAGTGCTTCAATCTTACAAATTAAAATTTGCCCCGTTAAAAAATAATGATATAATTGAACTTGAAATAAAACCGGATACGGATATTGAAAAAGTTTTAAAATATTTAAGGAGTATAAATAAATGAAACCTAATTTGTTTTTTCTGGCTTTTGAAAGTATATTATTTGCAATTTTGTTATTCTTTGCGGCTGTAAATCAAGAGTACGGAACAGTAAGCCAATTTGTATTTAATTTAAAAGGAAATGTTGTTCAAATCAGTACAATGTATTTAATTTTAGCATTTTATGTTTTCGGAATATTTACTGGTTTGGTATACTCCGTAATCGTTGCTTCAAGATATAAAGCACAATTGGAATTTTATGCAAGAAAAAATGAAAAACTCTCTCAGCAAAATGAAATAGATTCTGATGACAGAGAGGCGCTTCAAAGAAAAATAGCTTCGCTTGAAATAGCGCTTGATAATGCATTAAAAAACAAAGGATAACAAATGAAAAAAGCCGTTTGTTTGATTGGCGTATTATTTTTATTAGCTGCAGCCGTTTATGATGTTTTAAAAAGTACTGATAACAAATCATTCACACCTTTAGGCAAGAATGTTGAATTTAAAATACCCGAAAATGATTTTAAAAGTATTGAAAAAAATACCGGCAGCGGAATTTTTGAAAAAAATAAGTATCACCTTAATATATTAATGAATATTCCGCATATAACAAACGCATCTATGCCCGATATAAGGGCAAGCGGACGGGTTCCTTCTTTAAAAGAAGCAATGGTTAAAAATAAATCTGGAAAATTAAAAAAGCTTGTAAAAGAGTTTATTTCAACGCGCACTCCCGAAGAAAAAAGATTGGAGCTTGTGGATAAAATTCTTGAAATATGGGCAAATGCAGAAAATACGGATATTAATTCAAGAGGTCAATATATAAATGCAAAGCATTTGGTAATACTGGAAAAGTTCTCGGATAAGGATTTTTATTCAACGTGGGAAGCGGAGCATGGAGGAAAAACCCCGCAAAATCCGAATTTAAAAGCAGGCGCTATCTTGGAATCATTATATAGCGAACTTGCAGCCTATATATACTCTGAACTTGCGGCTCAATCTCTTGTAAAGGATTTGTATTTAAAGTTAAATGCACCTTCAAGATATTATTATATTGACTATTCGCCTGTTGTAGAGGCTTTAAAGAATGAAATAAAAAAGAATCCGAAAAAAGGGAAGTTAAGAGCTGTTCAGTTCGCAAGAAGCGTAAATACATTTCATTTAGGCGGAAATTTTAATAATATCCCCAATAAGAATTCATTTTATAACGTGTTTACTTCAGATGACAGGGAAACAAAATGGTTAATTGATTCTTTCGGAAAAGTTCCTTATAAATTAGGAGATAATTCGGCATTGCAGGCGGATGAAGCAATTAGAGCCGCGGATAATGAACCTTTGGTTAATTTTCATTCCATGTACGGTGATGATGTTGTATACGGAAGTAATTTAGATGATAATTATGCAACCGGCACCGGAGATGATATACTTGACGGCGGTGACGGTAACGACACACTTGACGGCGGAAGCGGCTGTAATAAATTTTTCGGCGGAAAAGGCAATGATACTATTATCGGCGGCAAAAAATGCGATATGATATTTGCTGGAGAAGGTGATGATACGTTAATCCTAGAATATGAGAACGACGGCAGAGAAAATCATTCAATAAATCATATATTTGGCGAAGCGGGGAATGATAATATATCAAGTAAATATACTAATGATTGGTATTATTTTTATCCTCAAGACGGAAATGATGTTATTGAAGATATCGGAGGCAGTGATGTTTTAATTTTCCCCGAAGGTATCAGATGGGATGATTTCATCTTTGAACGTGCAAATAATGATTTATTAATAAAATTTAAAAATCTTTCCGACTCAATACAAATAAAAAATTGGTTTAAAAGTGATGAGTATAAAATAGAACGTTTTAATATACCGAATGATGAGCCGATAAGTAAGAATTCAACAGAAATATATATAAAATCTTAAAAAACAATAAATAATGCGGCGTATAGTGTTGACAATAAATTATGCTTGTAGTATCAATAATTGTATGAAAAGAGAATGGTTTGTTTGTGCTGAATAGACCATAGGCGCTAACCGAATGACGGCGAGGAGGCGGCAGGAGGATAGAGCTAAAAACGTAATATACAAGGAGAAAACATGCCAACAATAGCACAGTTAGTACGTAAAGAACGTAAAAGAACAACTGATAAGACTAAATCGCCGGCGTTAACAAATTGCCCGCAAAGAAGAGGTGTTTGTACAAGGGTTTATACAACAACTCCTAAAAAACCGAACTCAGCTTTGAGAAAAGTAGCAAGGGTAAGATTAACGAACGGATTTGAAGTTACTTCATATATTCCGGGTATCGGACACAATCTGCAGGAACACTCTGTTGTATTAATCAGAGGCGGCAGGGTTAAAGACTTACCCGGTGTAAGATACCATATTGTCAGAGGTACATTAGATACAGCAGGCGTCGCAAACAGAGCTAAATCAAGATCTAAATACGGCGCTAAGAGAGCTAAAAAGAAATAAGAAAGGCGATTTATAATGTCAAGACGTAGTAAACCAGCAAGAAGAATACCCGCTCCCGACGCTGTTTATAATAGCACAGATATTGCCAGCTTTATTAACAGATTAATGAGACGCGGTAAAAAATCAGTTGCGGAAAAAATATTTTATTCAACTTTAGAAAATTTAAAAACTAAATCAAAAGATGAACCGTTAGAAATATTTAAAAAAGCATTAACAAATGCAACTCCTTTATTGGAAGTTAAAGCAAGAAGAATAGGCGGTTCTACATATCAAGTTCCTCTTGAAGTTAAAGCTGATAGAGGCATGGTGTTAGGTTCAACTTGGATTATTGATGCAGCTAAAAAACGCAGCGGTAAATCAATGGTTGAAAAATTAACTAACGAATTAATGGATGCTTCAAACGGAACAGGCGCAGCTTGCAAAAAACGTGAAGATACCCACAAAATGGCTGAAGCAAACAAAGCTTTTGCTCATTACAGATATTAATTCCTCAATATTAATAAGAAAAAAGAGAACGAAAGTTCTCTTTTTTTAATGTCTGTTTGGATGAGCTCCGCCGTTATGATGACCTAATCCGCCTTGTGGTGGTTTGTTGTGAGGCGGTCTGTGCGGGTTTGGTCTTGGAGGCGGCGGGGGTGGATTATAATTCCTGCGTGGATTATAGACTCTGCCATCAGGCCCATATTTAATACCTGTTAATGAATATGTATATACCATAGGTGCAGTGCCGTAGTAAGAGTAACCACCATAGCCATTATAGTAATTTGGATAATAAGTCGGATAATAATAATTTGGATAAGAACCGTTATAATAAGGATTTATATAGATATAATCACTGTTTGTTGACTGAGTTTGCTCTGTTTCTTTTTGCGGTTCATTATAAACAGTAACGGACTCTTTAACTGTTTGTCCGTTTTCATCAACGCCTATTTGTAAATTTTTTGTATATTTTGCGCTTGCTAAATTTCCGTATAGTAATGCAGATATAGTAAATAAAATAAAGCAAACGGTTATGAGTGGTTTTCTTCTCATTTTTATCCTATCTGTAATTTTGAAATTGTAATGGCACATTGTAATTTTCTTCATTAGCTCTTAATGTTTTTATAACTGCCTGCAAGTCATCTTTATCTTTACCCGAAACTCTGACTTGTTCGCCTTGAATAGAGGCTTGAACCTTTAATTTCGTATTTTTTATATCAGCAACAATTTTTTTTGCTATTTCCTGAGTTAATCCTTTTTTAAGGTTGAAAATCTGTCTTACATTCCCGCCTAAAGCATTTTCAATAGGCTGAGGGTCAAGAATTTTTATGCTTAAAGAACGCTTAATCATCTTTGATTGAAGAATATCAATGATATTTTTTAATTTCATTTCGTCATTTGTTATTATTGTAATTGTTTTATCGCTATCAAGGATTACATCAGAGTTAGAGCCTTTTAAATCAAAGCGTGAACTTATTTCTCTTTTAACTTGGTCAACAGCATTAACAAGTTCTTGTTTATCAAATTCTGAAACGATATCAAAACTGCAATCTTTCGCCATAATAAACTCCTTTTTTATTTATTATACACGATTGCGATAATATAAAAAAGTCCTAAGATTATCTTAGGACTTTTTATTTGATTGTTAATACTATTTTTGATTTTCTAATGTTTTTCTTGCTTCTTTATCAGCCTGAAGGAACAACGGGCGAAACATGCAATCTCTAATTAATGATATTGCTTTTGCTGTTTTATCAACTTTCTTTTCTCTTACTTTATTAATAATTGCATCAACACCTTCGCCTAATAATCTAAAGAATCCGGTAGAAGAAGCTATCATTATCCCCATTAATGGAAGTCTTACTTTCGTCGGTAACTTTTTAAACATATCTTTCATATTGTAGTTTATAGTAGGTATTGAAACACCCAACCCTGTAATTGTACCAACAGTTTTTCCAATATTTGATTTTTTATATTGGACTTGATTTTTTGTGTAACCATAAGTCCCTTTTAAAATAGTGGTATTCATATAAATCTCCTTTTCTTACTTTTCCTTTTAGATATTCCTATAAAATATCAAAAACATAAAAAATTGTCAGGATTTGAATTTTCTTTACCGAGATATATTCAAAATGCTTATGAGAGTAAGCAAAAATTTAATTTAATAAAACTTAATATTTTCTCTCTCTTGACAATTTATAGACAAATGTCTATAATATAAATATGCTTACGGAAAAACAAAAAACATTCTTTGAAAAGTTAAAAGAATTATACGGGCAGGAATTATTGCCGAGTTTTGAAATTATTGCTAAAGAGTTTGGGTTTAAACATAAAAACTCTGTTTGGCAGTATTTTAATAAACTAAAAGAAGAAAATCTTATTTATGAAAAAAATAACAGATTTTATATTAATAAAGATTTATTCGGAGCTGTGTTATTTTCTTCCTCAGTTAAAGCAGGTTTTGCTTCTGTTGCGGATGACTATATTGAAAAAAGGGTTTCTCTTGATGAAAGTTTTAATATAAACAGCCCCTCTACGTTTTTATTTACAGTATCGGGTGACTCTATGATAGATTTAGGTATTTTTGAAGGAGATAGAGTTGTTGTCCAAAAAACTAATACAGCAAGAAACGGAGATATTGTCGTCGCATTTATTGATGGAGGCTATACGCTTAAAACATACAGAAATAAAGACGGAAAAGTTTGGCTTGAGCCTGCAAACAGCAAGTATCCTAATTTATATCCTAAAGAACAACTTGTTATTTTTGGCAAGGCACAAGGGATAGTAAGAAAATTATAAATTATTCAAATAACTTTTATTCTTCAAAAAGGCGGGTAAGTAATTCCTCCCTGAATGCCCGCCGTTATTTCTTTAAGGTGTGGTTATGAAAGAAAAATTAATTATACATGTAGACGGAAATAATTTTTTTGCAGGCTGCGAGGTGCTTATGAACCCGAGTCTTACGGGTAAACCTGTTTGTGTTTTAAGCAACAATGACGGGTGCGTAATAGCACGCTCTAATGAGGCAAAAAAACTCGGAGTTCCTATGGGAATACCTCATTTTATGGCTAAAAATCAATTTCAGGGCGTAATTTATTTAAGCGCAGATTTTACTTTGTATCATGATATCTCTCAAAGGATGATGCAATTGCTTTTGAATTACTCTGATACCGTAGAGGTGTATTCAATAGATGAGGCATTTATTGATGCAACAGGTGCAGACAAAGTATTTAATCTTAGCGTGGAAAATCTTATTAAAAAAATAAAATCTGATATTGAAAGTCAAATAGGAATAAAGGTTTCCGTTGGAGCAGCGCCGACTAAAATGCTTGCTAAACTTGCTACTCATAAGGCAAAATCAATGTCAGGAACTTATTTTATTGAAAAAAATTTAGCGCCTTATGAACTTGAGAATATTCCTGTTGAAGAAATATGGGGAATAGGCAGAAATATTGCACGTTCGCTTAGGGCAGATGGTGTTTTTTATGCGCATGAAATATTATTAAAAGATGATAGTTATTACAGGGTAAAATTTGGCAAAAAAGGAATGGAGCTAAAATATGAGCTTTCAGGCATAAGTGTAATTCCGATTGAAGGCGGAGTTCAAAAGCCTAAATCAATTCAACGAACAAGAGCGTTCCCAGAATTTTCATCTGATAAGAATTATATATATGCAGAATTAATGCTTCATCTTCATAATGTATGCAGAAAACTTCGAGAGCATAATTTAAAAACATCAGCAATTGCTATTATGCTTCGCACAAAAGATTTTAAAGTATATTATACCGATAAAAAATTATCAAATGAAACAAATTCAGAAATTGCGATGATAAAAACTGTAAAAGAGTTATTTAATAAAATTTATAAAACAGGTATAATTTACCGTTCAAGCGGAGTGCTTGCTTTTTCTCTTGAAGATTGCAGTATTAATCAGCTGGGATTATTTAAAAGTCAAAAAGATGAAAAGCCTCAAAAAATAGCATATTTATTGGATAAAATAGAATATAAATATGGCGCAGGCACGATTATGCATGGTGATACTGCATTGAAATCAATAAGAGATAAGCATAAACGGGAAATGAAATTTCGCTCGTTTTAGTTTATGGAAACGAGATTGTTTATGTGGTATAAATTTGTTGTGAGAGTAATGAGCGCAAAAAAAGTAAAAAAGTATTTAATTTTAGGCATTCTGCTGAGCGTAGTCTGTCAGTTTAACTATGCTTTTGCTCAAGAGGTAATTAGACTTGAGCCTACAGAAAAAAACGAACTTAAATTAAACTCAGGAAAAGAAATTAAAAATAAAAATTTGGTTATAAATAACCGTGATGAGATTGAAGAATTAATAAAGGCTCAAAAAGAAGAAGAAATAAAGGATATAGAGCTTCTATGGCGGGCAACAATTGATAATAATACATTAATTCAATTTACAATGAATAAATTAAATATGCCTGAATCACAGCGC
>CANPXC010000016.1 GCA_947585605.1 Candidatus Gastranaerophilales bacterium
GAAATTTTATAAGAAAAAATAATTTCCGAAGGAATATCGTCCTCACCCGAAAGCTGATAATATTCTTTTATAAAATACGAAATAATTTCTTCATCGCTATCATAGTCAGACTTTGATATTTCAAAATCTTTTTTGTTTGTAAGCCTGCCGTCACGGATTTGAAGAAGTGATATTCCGCCTAAATATTCATCAGTGCTGACAGAAATAATATCTTGATTAATTTTTGTATTTTCATAAACAACTTTTTGTTTTTCGATTGTTTTTAAAACGTCGAAGTAACTGTCACGGTATTTTGCGGCTTTTTCGTACTCCTGGTTTTCTGAATACTTTTCCATTAAAGCTTTAAGTTCATCAACAAGCTGCATTTGCCTTCCGGAGAGGAACAATTCAACATTTTTAATAAGTTTTTTATATTCCTCGGGAGAAATCATTTTTTGACAAGGCGCCATACATCTGCCTATTTGGTAGTATATACAAGGTCTGTCTTTAAACTTCGGAGTTTTACACTGTTTTAAAGGGAATAACTTTTTTAATAAATCAAGCGTTGTATACATTGATTTCGCATTTGTATACGGACCGAAATATTTTCCCTTGAGCATATTAATATTGCGTTTTCTGGTAACAAGTATACGTGGATAATCTTCCTGCGTAATTAAAAAATACGGAAACTTTTTATCATCTTTTAAAAGAACATTGTATTTCGGTTTGTATTTTTTTATTAAATGCGACTCCAAAATTAAAGCTTCCACCTCGGAATTGGTAATAATAAATTCAATTTTGACAATTTGAGGAACCATTACCGCAAGTTTAACGGAATCGTGCTTTTTATTAAAATAGCTGGAAACACGTCTTTTTAAATTTTTTGCCTTACCAACGTAAATAATAGTGTTATCCTTATCAAAAAATTGATAAGAACCGCTTAATTCGGGTATTAATCTTAATTGTTCTTTTATATCCATAAATACATTATAACTGATATAATTGTGTTATGAATATTAAAAAATTTATTTACAAATATATACTAAAACGAAAATATTACAGAACAGGTCAATGTAACCGCTGCGGTGACTGCTGCAGCAAGATATACGTTTACCACAAAAAAGGAATTATTAAATCCGAAGATGAATTTTTAAGTTTAAAAAATTTACATCCGTTTTACACATATCTTGAAATAACAGATAAGGATGAAAACGGATTAGTTTTCAAATGCAGCAAATTTGATAAAGAAAATCATATTTGTACGATACATAAATTAAGACCCGGAATTTGCAGAAGATACCCTTCTGAAATCCTTTTAAAAATGCACGGAGTAATGTCAGAAAAATGCGGGTATAAGTTTATTCCGATTGATAGTTTTAAAGATGTATTAAATAAACTAAACAAAACAAAAAAATATCAAAAAAATAATTTAGATGAGTAATTTATATACTTTTTTGCCAGCTTTACATTATGAACACGATGAATATCAACAGCTTTCAGCATTGATGAATATAATGCAGTTGCTTCATCTGCTTCTGACGGACTAATATTGAATTCTTTTTGAATAAATGATTTTCTTGAAATACCTATTAACATAGGAACATTTAACGATGTAAATTCATTTATTCTGTTCAAAATTTCAAAATTAGCCTCTTGTGATTTTCCAAACCCTATACCGACATCAACTATAATATTAGCGATATCCAGACCGCATTCATTCATTTTTGAAATTTTATTGTATAAATAAAAATAAATTTGTTCAACAATGTCAGACTCCGTAAAATTTTCACTGTTAGCTGGCACTTTATCCGAATGCATTACAACGGAAGGAATATTATTTTCACAAACATAATAAAATAATTTTTCATCATAATTAAATCCCGAAACATCATTAATAATATCAGCCCCATTCTCAACAGCGGCTTTTGCCGTTTCATAATTTCTTGTATCAACACTTATCGGAATATCAATACCTTCATCTCTTATTAATTTAATTATGGGAATGACCCTGTTTATTTCTTCTGAAACAGATACAGCTTGAGCATTTGGGCGGGTAGATTCACCCCCGATATCAATTATATCGGCGCCGTCATTAATCATTTGAACGGTATGCTTCAAAGCTGCGCTTTCACTGTTATACATTCCGCCGTCAGAAAATGAATTCGGCGTCAGATTTAATATTCCCGCTATATATTGTCTTGTCCAATCAAATTTATAATTTCTTATATTAAGAACTGATTTTTGCCCCAAAAGCGCATTATTTAACTCATCCGCAAGTTTATTAAGTCTAAAAGGTTGAAATTTTAACTTCTCTATAAGTTTTTTTAGCTGCGAATGTGTTGCGAAAATTAAGCCGTCGGTGTATTCACAACTGCATTTTACCGTATCTCTGCTGACTGCACAATCAAATCCCAAAGATAAACATAATTGTTTTAATATATTAGCTTCATAAGGCTTTAAATTAAATACTTTATAGGCTTTCCCCTCGTATTTATCACGCGCGTTATTTATATAAGCACTGTCAAAACCGATTTTATCAAGCTCTTTTAATACATTAATTTCCGAATTTTTAACAATTAACTTTTTCATAAACTAATTATAAAAAAAACGGACTGAATTTAAAAGCAGCCCGTTTTTTTATAAATATGAATTAAATTATGTTAATAACTCAACTAAATCAGAAAATTTACTTGCGTCTTCCATTAATTTACCCATTTTGTTTTTTGTACCTGTATAAGCATTCTGACCTTTTTCCAAGATATCTGCTATACCGTTTTCATCATTATCTTTTGAACAAACAGAAGGTAAAATTGTTGCTACACCTAACGTTCCGCCCAAATTAGCGAATGCTTTTGATTTAATTACTTCCTGAGTATCAAGAGGTGTAACACCGCTTTTAGCAACTTTATTATATACTTTCTTTGCACAATTTGTAGCGCCGGCAATAACTTTGCCTGCTAAATCAGCAGCTTTTTCTGATTTTGTAACGGGATTTTCTTTTATTAATCTGCCTGATACATCACTTGAAAGTTTTGAAAGCTTGCCTAATGAAGAATCTAAGATTTCAGGTAAATTAATTTTGAATTTTTCAGCAACTATTGCAGCTTTTGAAGCTAACAATTTACCGGAAGCAAAAGCGATTAATCCTGCTAATGCAACTGATACGGCAGCTGCAACCGGTTTTTTAACATTTTGTGAATTTATATATTTATCATTAACTTCATCAGCAAATTTACTGTAATTATAAAGACGTTCCTCATCATTATCAGCTTTACCGAAAGAGACTTGAGGTTTTATCGTTGTACAATTTACTGCAGGGATGCTCATATTTTTAACCTTTCTTATTACCTTTATTCTACTACAATTAAAACAATCAATGTTAATATTTGCTTTTTAACGGTCAAATATTAAGAAAAATTTACATAATTTTTAAATAATTAAAATAAAATTAATTAATAATTTAAAAATAATATTTTATGTTAAAATTGTTATAATTCACAGATTATTGGAGATTAGGGAGAATGATTGACCTTTTATTGAAATTATTAGGCGACCCAAATAATAATAAAATTAAGAAAATGATGCCGATTGTTGAGCATATAAACGCGCTGGAGGAAGAATTTTCAAAGCTTTCAGACGACGAATTAAAAGCAAAAACACAAGAATTTAAAGATATACTGGGCAAACGTCAAGTATCTAATGATATAAAAAAAGACAGAGAGCTTGAAAAAGCCGCACTGGACGCAATTTTACCCGAAGCTTTTGCAACAGTCAGAGAAGCGGGAAAAAGAGTTCTTAACATGCGGCATTTTGACGTGCAGCTTTTGGGCGGTATTTTCCTTCACGAAGGACAAATTGCGGAAATGAGAACTGGTGAAGGTAAAACACTTGTGGCAACTCTACCCGCATACTTAAATGCATTAACGGGAAAAGGGGTTCACATTGTTACGGTTAATGATTACCTCGCCCAAAGAGACAGCGATTGGATGGGAAAAATATTTAAATTTTTAGGGTTGAGCGTCGGTGTTATCCTCTCCGGAATGAATGATTACGACAGCTTTAACTTAAAAAAACAGGCTTATGAATGCGACATAACATACGGAACAAATAATGAATTCGGGTTTGATTACCTGCGTGATAATATGGCTGGTTCTGTTGAACAAAGAGTTCAAAGACCTTATAACTATGCAATTATAGATGAAGTAGACAGCATTTTAATTGATGAAGCCAGAACTCCGCTTATAATAAGCGGAAGATTGGATAAATCCGCAGAATTATACAGGACTATGGCTGCCGTAGCTCCGCAATTAGAAAAAAATAAACACTACGAAGTTGATGAAAAAAATAAAAACGTTATTCTAACTGAAGAAGGTATTGATAAAGCCCAAGAAATACTTAATATTGACGACCTTTTTGATATTAACAATCAATATGCTCATCACCTCTTACAAGCATTAAAAGCAAAAGAACTTTTCCATTTGAATACGGATTATGTTATAAAAAACGGTGAAGTAATAATCGTAGACGAATTTACGGGAAGATTAATGGAAGGCAGACGCTGGTCTGACGGTCTGCACCAGGCTGTTGAAGCTAAAGAAGCCGTTCAAATACAAGATGAAACTCAAACTCTCGCAAGTATTACTTTCCAAAATCTTTTCAGGTTATACCCGAAACTCGCGGGCATGACAGGTACCGCAATGACGGAAGAAGCAGAATTCGGCAAAATATACAATCTGGAAGTTACGAGAATTCCTACAAACAAAAAAGATATAAGAATTGATTTGCCCGATATCATTTATAAAACGGAAAAAATAAAATACTTAGCTGTTGTAAATGAAATAATTAAAATGCATAAAGAGGGCAGACCAGTTTTAGTCGGTACAATCAGTATCGAAAAGTCCGAATTGGTATCAAACATACTAAAACAACGCGGTATAAAACACCACATATTAAATGCAAAACATCACGAGAAAGAAGCATACATAATTGCGCAAGCAGGAAGATACGGAGCCGTTACAATTGCTACTAACATGGCAGGACGAGGAACTGATATTCTGCTCGGCGGAAACCCCGAATACTTAGCAAAAGAAAAACTTGACGCTAAAGGGATAACACCTGATAGTCCCGATTATGAAAATATTAAAAAACAAGTTCTTGAAGAAACAAGAAAAATTACTGAAGAAGAACACGCAAAAGTTGTTCAAGCAGGAGGTTTACACGTTATAGGTACGGAAAGACATGAATCACGCCGTATTGATAACCAATTAAGAGGCCGTGCAGCAAGACAAGGCGACCCGGGGTCTACAAGATTCTTTTTATCGCTTGAAGACAGCCTTATGCGTATCTTTGGAGGGCAGCAAATTATGGCTATTATGACGACCTTTAAGGTTGAAGAAGATATGGCTATTGAAAATAAATTTATTACAAAACAAATTGAAAGTAACCAGAAAAAAGTCGAAACCTTCCATTTTGACGCAAGAAAAAATGTCCTTGAATATGATGATGTTATGAACTTCCAACGTGAAAATTTTTATGCACAAAGGAACAAAGTTCTTGAAAATACCGATTTGCATGAAGATATTCAATATATGATAGAACGTGAAGTAGACAGGCTCTTAAAATCATATATAGCCCCGGGAATGAATCCTGATGAATATATATATGATGACCTTGTTTCTCTTGTTAAGGAAATTCACTCCGTTATTCCGCAGCTTTCATTTTTGGAAGTTAAAGATATACAAGGCTTAAAATTTGAAAATGTCTATGCCAAAATCAAAGATTTTGCACTGAATGCTTACAAGGAGCATGAACAAAAAACTGTTGATTTTTATAACAATGTTGCAAAACAGTACAATTTACAAGCTGATGAGGAAGTAGCATTCAGTTCCAATAATGTAATGAGGCAGTTGGAGAAAGATTTATTACTGCGAGTTGTAGATAACAAGTGGATTGACCACTTGCATAATATAGATATGCTGCGCGACGGTATCGGTTTAAGAGCATACGGTCAAAAAAATCCGCTTTTAGAATACAAAAAAGAAGCTTACGACATGTTTAACAATATGATGTACGAAATTCAAAGCGATACTGTTAAACACTTATTCAGAACTAAATTCGGGGTGCAAATTGTATCACCGGACTTTGCAAACACCGAAAACGAATTAATAATGTCTGATAATAATACGCCAAAAGAAGAAGATAAGTAATATGTTATTTATTTATAACCTATGTTTAATAGTTTTTAGTATCATTTTATTGCCTGTAATTCTTGCAGCATTTATCATCCAACCCAAATTTAGAGCAGGATTTTGGGAAAAACTGGGATTTTACAACTATGATAAAAAAGGACCAAAGACAACAGTTTTTCATGCGGTTTCGGTCGGTGAAACCAATGCAATAAAAGAACTTGTTAAATCTTACAAAAACATTCATCCCGATGAAAAAATAATTATTACAACCACAACAAAGACAGGGCAGGAAATTGCAAAAAAATCACTAAGCGATTATGCTGATAAAATTACATATTATCCTTATGATTTTTTCTTTAGTGTTTTATCCTTTTTTAAAACATTTAATCCCGAAAAAATAATTATAGCCGAAACTGAGATTTGGCCTTGTTTCGTTACTCTTGCAAAAAAAGCGGGAATAAAAGTTTATACCGTAAACGGCAGAATTTCACCGCATTCATTTGACGGGTACAAAAAAATTAAATTATTTATTGCTCCGATACTGAATAATTATGAAAAAATATTTATGCAGTCTGACTCGGACGCAAAGAGAATAAGTGAACTTGGCGCAAGACAAGATAAAATTGAAGTTATGGGAAATTTAAAATTTGATATAACACAAAATTTACCGTTAGATGTGATTGAAAAATATAAAAATGAATTAAAAACTTCTAAATACAGGCTTTTTATTGCCGCAAGCACGCATAAAGGCGAGGATGATATCGTTATTAACGTTTTCAAATCATTGAAAGAACAGTTTAATGACGCAAAAATGCTTATTGTACCCAGACATCCTCAAAGATATGATGAAGTTTCGCAATTACTTAATAATTGCGGATACAAATGGGGGAAACGTTCCGATAATGATAATTTTGAGGATAATGAAATTATCCTTCTTGATACAATGGGAGAACTTGCAAAATTATTTTCAATTTGCCATATAGCATTTATAGGAGGCAGTTTCTCTGACACGGGAGGTCATAATCCTCTTGAAGCAAATATATGGGAAAAACCGGTTTTATCAGGCCCCTGCACCTTTAATTTTAAAGATGTTTACAAGATTGTTTGCGACAATAAATGTGCAATTATTGTCAACAATGAAGAAGAATTTAAAAAAGAACTAATTTCCTTCTATAAAGATAATAACAAATACAATCAATATTGTTCAAACGCGAAGTCTGTTTTTGAAAGAAACAGAGGCGCAATTGATTATGTTATTAAAAGAATTTAATTAAGATACCTTTTCAAAAAATATAATTCCGTACGGACTCAGTGAAATATATGAGAACTGAGATTTTATACTTCCTGTATTCATATATCTACCTTCACCTGAATATATCGGATTATCTGAATTAAATACTTCCCGCCACTCGCCTTTCGGGAACATAATTCCAAAGTTTTGATAATATCCGGTATTTGAAAAATTTGAGACAGAAAAAATTTCATTATATATTTTTCTGCAATAAACAGCATGAGTATCCGTATTTTCATTAACAATGGTTTTTTCAATATGCCCGGAAGAAAGTGCGATATTATCATCACACAAAATATTTAAATCTCTTACAAATTGGCGCATTGCATTATTAAAATAAGAATATTTTTCACACGGCTTAACTTTAAAGAGTTTCGAATCAAGAAAAGCGCTTAATCCCGGTTCATAGCCTTTCTCAATTAAATACGGTTCGGGGCCTGTTGAAAACTTTCTGAAAAATTTAAAATATGAAATATCTGCAGCCTCATCCCCCTGAAAAATCATCTTAGGCCCCGGGATTGAATATACTTTACCGACAGCCAGTTTTTGCATTGCAAATGCTTTTTTAAAGGAATTAAGAATTTGCTCAAAGGTGAAGTCTGCCTCAAGCGAATTTAATTTAAAAAAGTTTTGCATTTCTTCTTCCGACATTTTTTCAAGCTCGCCACTAACAAGGGAAACTAAAATATTATGAGCTGCATGTGCCGCTTTTTTGCACTTCATTGAGTGACAGCAATCGCAAACTTTATCGTTTAAATTTAATTCATTTGTCATAATTTTAGAAATAAGCCTTGTTCCGTCAACATTACCTATTTCATCATGGCTCATGGGATATTTAACTCTTGACTGAGCATCTCTGAGTGAATAATCAAACGCGCATAAATTCTTAACTCTGCAATCCCAAACTCCTAACACGGAAGCTGCAATTTGCTTATGAAAAGGGAAATCCCACTCCGAATCAAATCCCAAATTTGCCAGTGATACATCATTTTGTTTTATTCTTTGAATAAATTTTTCATGATTTAATTCATTATCTTCAATTTCATAATTTTCAAACGGTCTTGTGACCCTTGCGTCATTATCCCTGCCGTCTTCAGCGATTAAAAATACATCCGGAGCATGGAAATTTATTTCAGCTGCCATTTGTTTCATAGTGTAATCACTGCACATAAATTTTGTCATATCAACACGCAAACCGTCACAATGGTAATTAATAACCCAATTTAAAGCTGCACCGGCGATAAAATCGCGAACAAATCCGCTGTATTCATCACTTTCATAATTGAATTTATAGCCGAAACAATTGACTCCGTCCGTATACGGCCCTGTTTTATGTAATTGTTCAATATCGGGACCTATATGATTTGGTACGATATCCATAATTACATTCAAATTATTTTCATGTGCAAGATTTATTAATGCTTTGAGTTCATCAGGAGTACCATAAGTGTGATTTGGCGCATATTTATCAACTCCGTCATATCCCCAATTAAATGAATATGTATTTTCAACCGGCATTATTTCTATAGCATTAAACTTTAAATCTTCGCTTATATATTTTAATTTTTTTGCGGCGGCAGTGAATGTTCCTTCTTCGGTAAATGTACCGATATGAAGCTCATATATTCTTAAATTGCTGACAGATGAAAGTTTATTTGTTTGATTTGAAATTCTTGATATTTTCTGTGAATTCTCTCCGCACATCCAATCGGAATCCGTCCACTCAAACAATGAATGATTATATATCCTTGACCATTTAAAATATGAATCCTGATACATAGAACACGGATCTTTAACCGGAATTAATTCATCATTGATATCAAGTATAAATCTATACCTGTCACCGTTATTTATAATTCCTTTTTCAAGTTCTATCTGCCAAATACAGGTATTTGTATTATGCATATCAAAGGTTAATAATTGTTTATTATAAGGTTTTACCTCAAGAATTACTTTTTTTACCGCGGGGAAAGTAAACAATCTGAAAAAGGCATTGCCTTCATTTGTAAAGTATGCGCCAAAATACTTACTCCAAGTATCAAAAATACACGGAGATTTTTTTAAATTAACATTTTTAATACGTTTATCAGACACTATGACCTCTTTTAATTCGTACCGGAAGTAAAATTAACTCTGACATAATTAGTATTCTACAATTTTTTATTTTTGTCTATAATTACATTATGCAAATTTATAATGATTTAATAAAAATAAAAAATTCATCAATAGCTTTGGGGTACTTTGACGGAGTGCATTTAGGGCATAAAGTCGTACTCAAAAACGCTATACACATTGCCAATAAAAATAATACGCAATCAACCGCAATTATATTTAAAGAACATCCGCTAAATTTTTTAACGGATGAAAATGTCGCTCAAATTTTAACTATTGACGAAAAGCTGAATATACTTGAAAAAATCGGACTGGATAACGTAGTATTATTAGATTTTAAAACATACTCTCATATCAGCGCTAAAGATTATTTGGAAAATATACTTATTAAATATTTTTCTCCGATTGCAATTACAACGGGATTTAATCATTATTTCGGATTTAATAAAGAAGGAAACAGTGAATTTTTAAAAGAAAATCAAACAAAATTTAATTATAAATATTTTGAAATTCCGCCGTTCGTTGTTAATGACAACATTGTAAGCTGTTCTTTAATCAGAAATAAAATACAGCTAGGTAATTTTTATGAAGCTACACCGCTTCTCGGTTATAACTATTTTATCGAAGGAATAGTTATTAAAGGAGAACAAATAGCTTCTAAACTCGGATTTCCCAGTGCAAATATAATATATCCGGAAAACAAAATAAAAATCCCGCACGGAGTTTATTATGTAAAAGTTTCACTGGACGGAAATGAGTATAACGGTATATTAAACCACGGTTTCGCACCGACAATGGATAATATTGATAAACTTAAAACGGAAGTTCATATTATTGATTTTAACCGCAATATATACGGCGAAAAAATAAAAATTTCGTTTATAACAAAAATAAGAAATCAAGCGAAATATGAAAACACTGATAAATTAAAAGCGCAAATATTACGAGATATAGCATTTACTCAAATTTATAAATATTTTTTAAAGGATAAAATAAATATTCCTTGTAAAAGATTGTATCTCTAACTTTTATATTTTTTGTCTGTATTGTAAAATCTAAATAGAAAATGTATAAAGGAGAAAGTATGACAAATATAATCGAAGGAATGCTTACCGTTACTAATGAAAAATTTTGTATTATTGCAGCAAGATTTAATGAATTTATTAGTTCAAAATTGTTATCAGGTGCAGTAGATGAATTAACCAGGCATGGAGTAAACACCGAAAATATAGATATAGTCTGGGTCCCCGGAGCTTTTGAAATACCCATAACCGCAAAAAAACTTGCTAAAACAGGTAAATACAGTGCAATAATTGCACTCGGAGCCGTAATAAAAGGTTCAACTTCTCATTATGATTATGTATGTGCTGAAGTATCAAAAGGAATTGCCTCTGTTAGTCTTGAAACTGCTGTTCCTGTTATATTTGGTGTTTTAACTTGTGATAATATTGAACAAGCAATTGAAAGAGCAGGAACAAAAGCAGGCAATAAAGGTGCTGACGCTGCTAAATCCGCTATAGAAATGTCAAATCTTCTAGCTAAAATTCCTAATTAGGAGTAATAATGTCAAATTTTGTTCTGGAATTAAGTGTAAGTATTAAAGAATTACTCAGAGAAAAAATTAATATTCTTATAATGCTTGTTATAATACTTATAGCATGCAATTTAATTTCAATTTTATATATAAACAGTAAAATTGATAGAATATGTAAAAAAATTGACCACAGATATTTTAATCTTAATACCAGTATTGAAGAAATACACAAAGTTAAGATTAATACCGCAAACGGCGAAATTAAAACCAAGTTTTAATATTATACTTTTTAATTATAAATTACTAAGAAATTTTTTTAATTTAATTATCTCATTATCAGATAATACAAATTTTTGCTGCGTATTTTCTCCGAATAAAAGCCAATCCACAGACACATCCAAGGAATTCTTTATTTTTACCAATTCATCAGTAGTAACTTCCGTAGTATTTAATATTAATTTAGCAATACGGGATTCTCTAATGCCGGTCATTGCTGATAAATCTCTATCCGTTAATTTATTTTTACACAAGACCGAAGAAAGCCTCTTTCCGAAATTTTCAGCTTTGAAAATATCTCCTTCTTCATTAGTTTTATATTCTGAAATATCAGAAACAAACATATCTCCAACTCCCGTCAAGAACCAGTTAATATTTATACCCAGCACTTGAAGGAGTTTTTGTACAAATAAAACAGATGGCGTCCTTTCTCTGCGTTCATAAGCAGCAATTGTACGAGCAGGAACACCAATAGCTGAGGCCATTTCATCGATAGTATAATTAAATCTGTTTCTTATATTTTTTATATTATTTGCAATCATAATATTTATTAAGTTTTATTAAAGGATATCACAATTGTGTTGCTACTTCTACACCAATGTGTATAATTAAATAATAAACTTAACATCATTATAAACTAAAAATAAAAAAATAAATTTTATTAAAATTTATTCGGGAATTAAGAATTTTAACTAAAATATTAAGAAATTACATTAGTAACGAAAGCTATACCAATGCTGAGAAAATTAAATAATACTCTTAAGTTCAACTTTTACATTGTTGTTGTTAATATTCCCTTTCATATTAACTCTGAATGCTTGCTGTTCGTCAGGTTTTGCAACAATAGGAGGTATTTTATTAATTTTATCCTGATATAAATCTTTTGTTTTTTCGGGTTTAAACACAATTTTAACAATCCAGGAAAGCGGAACAAACATTATTCTTACCCCTTTACCTGCCGACTTATTGTATTTACCCCATAATTTAATATCAGCATCTTGTTTTTTTATGTCATATCGGCCCTCTATAAGCATAGATAAATATTTCTGCCGGGAAGTCAGTTTTATGTTATTCATTTTATAATTGTCTATGTCAAAACTGCCTGTGATATCGGAACGTAAGGCTTTTGTTTTCGTTATGTCGACATTTATAATGTCAGATATTTTTATTTTAATCGGACGTTTTATTTTTTTAGATTTTTTTATAATAAATTCCGTGCTTCCCAGCTTGACAAGATAACCGTCTTTAACTGAAAAATCCGCATGACCTTGTATGTCTTGAAGATTATCCCTTGTTTTAACATGTAATTTAGCCCCTGCATATCCATGAATTTGATTTGGAAGATTAAATACAACATCCGCAACGGTATTAGAATTAATATTATCGGCAGAAAAATCAATAACAGATGAATTATTACGGAAATTATACATCCCCGAAGCACTTACTACTCCGCCTGCAAATTTAATTGCGGGCATGTTGAACTTAAACACATCATTTTTTAAATTTCCGGAAAGGATTATATTTTTTACAATAATTCTTTTATGAGAAATTTGATTTAACTTTATTGTCCACTTGTCAATATCTACCTTTATGTTATCAACTTCGGTAGGTATTTCAATATCGGATGTATTAATTGAAGAAGCACCCTTTTTGACAACAAATTTATCAAGGAATAAATCCATATAATAAACATGGATTTTTTTGTTAAAATCATTTTCAGCTTTAACATCCCAGTTAAAATCAGAATTATTATATGTTCCGTTTGCTATTACCGACATATTTTTATCATCGGCAACAACTTTTGCCGTTTCAAGGAAAAAGTTTTTATATTTTGAATTAATAAGTGTAAAATCGCCCGTAACTTTGTTTTTAATTTTATCGTATTTAACGCTTCCGTCAAAATATCCGCCGTCAACATACTTCCCGAATGAACCGGTAACTGATACCGGCGCATAACCGTTTGTTTTGCAAGTAATATAATTTGGTCTTAATTTCCCGTTTTCTTTTTTAAAAAGGGCTTCGCCGGTTAATATATTTTTAATTCCGTTTTCATCGATAAATGAATAGTCATAACCGGTTACGGTAAGCTTATCTTGCGTTTTTTCCGTTTTTACATATAAACGCCTGCCCAAATCTTCCATGCCCAAATTAGCGTTTTTATAATATATATTTGAATTTGGGTTTATATGAACAAGGTAGTTAACTTTTATCAAACCTTTTTTGACTTCGTAGTTAATTACCGTTTTAACGCTTCCTTTTAAGCGGGTATGAGGGATATATTTATGAACAAATTCATCAGAAAGCACAGAATTAACCTGACCTTTAAATTCTTGGTTAATCGTTGCAAAATCAGTAAGTTTAAAGCTTGTATTTATTTTTTCATTACCTAAAATTCCGAAAGCATTAGCTGATATATTTCTGTTATCGAATTTAAAAGCAACTTTTTTAAAATATGCAGGTATATCAAATATAACCGTACTAAACGAAAGATTTTCGGCATTACAACTTCCGTATAATCCTCCATCAATTAATTTTAAATTAACATCAAGAGTACCATCGAATTTTTTAAAATTTTCAATAAAAACTTTACCGTTTTTTCTGAATTTCAAAAAATACAAAATTGAAGATTCGACATCAAAAATAGGAAGCTTACTTCCGGTTATACTTAAATCAGATTTTTTATTATCATCTATTATTTTCCCGTTTAACAACAATTCTGATTTGCCGAAAAGTACGGAAAGTTTTTCGGCATACAATGCAGAGTCTTTATAAACTATGTAACCGTTATCACCGATATTTATCTTATTTTTTAATAAAGGAGAGTCAACAGATACTTTTGTAGTGATAATAGTACCCTGAACATTCTTTAATGCAGCTAAATCATTAATTTGTATATAAACAGGTTCTTTTTCCGTTCCCAAATTAATATCAATACGATGAACTATAATTTGCGGCAAAGCTTCAATATTAAAATCAGATGTTTTTTTGCCTTTTCCTTTATTTAATATATTTTTTAAATTCGTTTCATTTATAAAAATATAATCAGCAAAAAAATTATCGGGCTTTAACTTGAATATATTTAATGAAAAATTAGCACCGATTGCATTAAAAATCTCATTATCACTTTTATCTTTTAAATTAAGTTTTTTAAGTATAACTTTTACATTAAAATTCGGATAAGTATGAATGCTGATGCCTTCTGACTTAACTCTAATTTTTGTTTTTGAATTAATTATATTTTCAATTTTGTGTACAACACCGGTTTTATTAAAAATATGCGGGAGTATATACAAAAAAGAAAAATAAAAAACAATAAACAGTAATAATAGAACTAATATAAAAATTTTTATCTTTTTCATACAAATATAATACTTTAAAAAGATTAAAAAGGGAGCAAAGATTGCTCCCTTTTAACTATACTTCAATATATTCTTTTAGACGTTTGCTTCTGTTTGGATGTCTTAACTTTCTGAGAGCCTTAGCTTCAATTTGTCTGATACGTTCACGAGTAACACCAAACAATTGACCTACTTCTTCCAAAGTTCTTTGTCTTCCGTCATCCATACCAAATCTTAAACGAAGAACATCTCTTTCTCTTGCGGATAAACCGCTTAAAACTTCCGCTAAATCTTCTCTTAAAAGTTCTTGAGCAACAGTTTTAACGGGTGCATCAGCATCTTTATCTTCAATAAAATCACCCAGTCTTGAATCTTCTTCTTTACCGATAGGAGTTTCAAGTGATAACGGTTCTTGAGCTACTTTTATAATTTCTCTTAATTTGGGAACAGAAATATTCATTTCAACCGCTAATTCTTCTTCCGTAGGTTTACGTGATAATTCCTGAGCTAATTTTCTCGTAACTTTTTTAAGTTTATTTATAGTTTCAACCATGTGAACAGGAATTCTGATTGTTCTTGCCTGGTCTGCAATAGCTCTTGTTATTGCTTGTCTAATCCACCAAGTAGCATAAGTAGAGAACTTATAACCCCTTTCGTGGTCAAACTTTTCTGCAGCTCTTATTAAGCCGAGATTACCTTCCTGAATTAAATCCAAGAAGAGCATGCCTCTGCCTACATATTTTTTAGCTATACTAACAACCAGTCTTAAATTGGCTTGAACTAATTTTCTTTTAGCCAGTAAACCTGCGTTTCCGCCTTGTATAATCTTTTTAGCCAAATCAATTTCCTGTTCAGCTGTTAAAAGTTTAATTCTTCCGATTTCACGCAAATACATTCTGACCGGATCATCGAAAGACACTCCTTTTGGGATTAAAGAATCAGTTAAAGACAAATCATCTTCTTCATCTTCATCTACCATATCCGTGGAAAATAAATCTTCATTTTCCATTGTATCAATTATTTTATTACGTTCGGAATTCATAATGACATCCATGCTGTCCCTGCTGATAGAGTCAGGTTCTGTCATTAAAATAATACCGGATGTTTCGGAAGACTCACTCTCCATAGTTTCCTCATCTTCTAACATTCCGACTACCGATAAATCTGACATTTTCTTTTTGTTCATTTGTATTATTCTCCGATTGTTATTTGTTTCTTTAACTTTTCTCTTAACTGCATTTGATATTGCATTGATTCAACGTCATCATCACTCAAATTTTTATATTTAGAAATAATTTCCTTCTTTTCATTATCAGCATGAAATTGTTGAATCTTTCTCGCATTTTCTTTTATTACAGCTTTAAAGTCTTTTTCCGTAAGGTTTTTAAAACTGTCTGCAATATATATTAAATCTGTTATTATGTCCTTTAATTGATTATCCTCAGAAAATTGTATATACAGGGATTGTATTAAATTTTCCACATTATTATTTACCTCATATAACAATTTGTCAATTGTTTGCTTAATAATAATTAAATTTTTATCTATAAATTTAATATCTTTTATACTTTCTTGCAAGTAATTGATATCTGAAGAACTTACACCGGTTAGAAACAAGCTTAATAAATTTTTTTGTGCTTTGTTTATCTACAGTTTTGAACATTTTACTTCTGTTAACCTCCCTAATCAAAGCACTTTCGTCGACATCAATTTTATCAGAAATTAACTTTATATATTCATTTTGAATCAAATTGTTAGGAATTTCCTCGATTAAAGGCATGATTTTTTTCACTAATTTTAGCTTATCTGTCGGAGAAAAATCGGGGTTATAATCTTTTAAAATTTGTGACAGTTCAAAATCAAGCAGTAACGGAGCATTTTTTATATATTTTTTGTACTCCTCTATGCCGTATTCACGTATGTATTCATCAGGGTCTTTACTGTCAAAGGGCGCTACAACTCTTATTTCGCATGTATACTTGTCATCGGATAATGAGGAATAATTTTGGTCGAATATTTTTAAATTTCCCAGTCCCGTAAACGCTTCCTTTATAACATCCGTGCTTCTTTGAGTAGCCTTTAATCCTGCGGCGTCAGTATCAAATGCAAGATATATTTTTCTTGATTTTGAATACTTTGCAATTAATTTAACATGGTCAACAGTTAAAGCAGTACCGCAGGAAGCAACTGCGTTTTTAAGCCCCGCAGCTTGCGCGGAAATAACATCAAAATAACCTTCCATTATGACTACAAAATCATCTTCTATCATTTTTGATTTTGCTTTATCTATTCCGTATAAAATTCTGCTTTTGTTATATAAAACAGTATCGGGAGAATTTAAATACTTAGGATTTTGGGCCGTTTCAACAGCGCGTGCGCCAAAAGCAATAATATTACCGGCTTCATCCCTTATAGGAATCATTATTCTTCCGCGAAATCTGTCAATATCTTCTCCTTTTTCGGATTTTACAGTCAAACCTGCTTTTTCCATAATTTGGGGAATGTATTCTGATTTAAAGTGCTTTTGTAATTCCGTATATCCTTTTAGAGAATAGCCAAGCTTATATTCATCTATTATATCCTTGGTAATACCGCGTTTTTGCAGATATTCCATTGCATTTTTTACTTCGGGGCTTGAGAACAAGTTAGAATAGAAATAATCTCCCGCTTTTTTGAGTAAATCTTTAATTTGTTGTTTTTCCTCGGTGAATTGCTTTGTATCACCCTTAACCGACGGAAGTTCTATGCCGAATTGAAGCGCTAAATCTTTTATAACTTCAGTAAAAGATTCATTGTTAATTTTCATAAGAAAAGTAATTGCATCTCCGCCTTCACCGCAGCCGAAGCATTTAAATATACCTTTTTGCGGGCTTACACAAAATGAAGGAGTTTTTTCATTATGAAACGGACAGCAGCCCCAATAATTGGCACCGCGCTTTTTTAGGACGACACGCGATTGTACGACATCCAATATATCAAGACGACTTCTTATTTCATCTACAACTTCACTGTATGATTTTGCGCTCATCTGTTATTTTAACCCATTCATTGACGCAAGTTTGTATAAAAATTGGTCATTATTTTTTTGTACTAACGGTGAAGGAAGGAAGTTTTCTTCGAATTTTATTAAAACATACCTGTCTGTCATGCCGGAAACGTAATCACAAGCAGTAAGCATAACAGATTTTTCATCAGAATTTTTATATGTTTTGCTAAGTTCATCGCAATAAAATTCAAACAAACGCTTTATAACATTTTGTGCCTTATCTTCAGCAAGCTTGGCAGGTGAATTATTATAAACATGCTCAAACATCCATTTTCTCAGATTTATAAACTGTTCAAAACATTCATCTGACATTAATATTTTATCTTTTTCAAAACTATTTTCAACAATATCACTTACCAATTTTGTAATACGAATTCTGTTTGTTGTTGAGAAATACTCAACACTTTCCTTCGGAATATCATCTGTTTTTATAATATTTGCCCTTATTGCATCTTGAATATCGTGATTAATATAAGCGATTTTATCCGATATTCTGACAACTTGCCCTTCAAGAGTCGAGGGCATGCACTGATATGAATGATTTAATATGCCGTCTATGGTTTCGGCTGTCAAATTCAAGTCTTCAATAAATTCAACGACTCTGACACTTTGCTCGTTATGCCTGTATCCGCCGGGCATTAATTCGTTTAAAACACGCTCTCCGCTGTGACCAAACGGAGTATGTCCCAAATCATGACCTAATGCTATAGCCTCGGTTAAATCTTCATTCAGCTGAAGCGCACGCGATATAGTTCTTGCTATTTGTGAAACTTCTAATGTATGCGTCATTCTTGTTCTGAAATGATCATCATAAGGAGAAAAAAATACTTGCGTTTTATGTTTTAAACGCCTGAATGCCTTGGAATGAAGTATTCTGTCACGGTCGCGCTGATATTCCGTACGTAATGTACAAGGTGTTTCATATCTTTTTCTGCCTTTTGTATTAACACTTTTTGAAGCGAGAGGAGATAAAAATAAATTTTCTCTTTCTTCAATTTTCTCTCTTATACAAACATTATTTAAATTCATACTTTATTCCGTCCAAAACAATTTTAGTAAAAATATATTGTATTTACCATAATTAAGCTTGATTTGTTTAGATTATTTAATATAATTTTAAATACGGGCTTGATTAATTGTTTTTTTTCTTATATTATCAACCTATGATTATTACTTGAAAGGAAAAATAAAATGTCAGTTGAATGCGCTATATGCGGAAAAAAACCTTTGAAAGCAGCTAAACTTTCATTCTCTCATAAACACAATGTATACAGACAAACTCCAAATTTACAAACCGTAAAAATTAATGACAACGGTACAATTAAAAAAGTTAAAGTTTGTACTTCTTGTTTAAGAGCAGGAAAAGTTCAAAGAGCTGTTTAATACGGATTTTTAAAACAAAAAAAGACCCCGGAAAGAGGGTCTTTTTTTACGCAGCTTTTGCGGATATAACAGATTTTTTTAAAGCCTCCACTACTTCTGTACTTACTTCGCCTTTTTGTGCTTTTTGGTCAAGGATATTTAAAGCCTCTTTTTCAGATAAGGATTGTTTGTAAATCCTTTGCTCCCTAAGCGCTGAATATATATCAGCGACAGACAGTATTTGTCCTAATATATCCGCATTTTCCGCTGCCGTTTTGTGATGGTCTCTTACTAAATTTAATACTCTTTTATTTATCGGGGTATTGGATAATAATTGATATCCCAATTCTGAATGTAAATTCATTATAACTTTTTCATCCGCAGTTAATTCACCCGGTTTATTTAACACTTCATTAGGAATTAAAACTTTTCCGAAATCATGAAAAATACATGCTTGTTCAAGAAGTTTTTTGTCATAAGCTGATATGCCGAGTTGATTTGCAATATTTAACGCATAAGCTGTTGTTGTTGTAAGATGTGTATTCATTATATTTTCAACATTTTGAGGATTAATTTGACCCGTTAAGCCGTTCTCTTTCATAATATTTTGCAATTGCGGATTTATTTTTATTAATCTTGTTATAAAATCCGTATTTAAATAGGCTTTTAACAACTGCCTCGGAGCATAACTGTCAACAACTGATACATATCTGTTTGTTACATTTGCCTTCTTGTCAGATTTAACATATAAGTCATTTTGAAAACTTTTAACTGCTAATGAATTATTTATTCTTGAATTTTTTAATTGATTTATTTTTGCTGACTTACTATCAATAGCATTAAAGTCAATTGCATTATTACTAATATTCAAACTTATTTACCTTATAAAACCACCCTACTTCTATATAAAGTATTTTTTGAAAAAAAAATTGCCTTTTTTATTTTTTTTATAAATATTACTTGACTTTATTCAAAAGAAAAATACAATTTATGTTATAAATATATAAATTTGTGGAATTTCATTAAAGTGCATTATAATAAAATAATTAGGTTATTAAGGAGATAAATATGTATTCTAAAGAAGAACTTGCTGAATTAATTATAAAAAATCCGGAGGAATATAATTCATACAAAAAAAATGCAGGTGAAGGCATTGATTTAACCGAATTAGATTTTTCAAATATAACTTTGGAAGAAATAGATTTCTCAGGCGCAGAACTTGCAGGTACTTCTTTTACGGACTCACATCTTTCAAACATTAATTTTACGGGATGTGACTTAAATGCAGCGGATTTTACAAGGGCGACTATTGTTGAAAGTGATTTTTCGGAAAGTATTCTTAACGGAACCGACTTCAGCTATGCAGCAGTTAATTATTGCAATTTTACCGATGCGGATATGGCAGGCTGCATTGTTAAAGAGGCTGATTTATCGGATTCAGATTTTACCATGAGCGATAATCTTTCCGCTACAAGAGCTGATGATACCACCATTTGGCCCGATAACGATTTACTTCCCGATGATTTTGATACAAATTATGCAAAAGATAATGACTCTGAAGGTGAAGAAGACGACTCAACCGTTTCGGATTATTAAACAAGTAACAAAAACAGCCCCTCAAAAAGGGGCTGTTTTTTTATGCATTGTAATTTTATTTATCCGCAGGAATTCTCATTCCGTAGAATGAACGTATAACAAATATTACCGCAATAATAAATAACACTGCACCCGCTATCGGAGCTATATTTTCAAATGCGGGTGCTATTGCAATTTCCATTGCGAGCAAGCCGAATAATGTAGTAAATTTTATAATCGGATTCATTGCAACAGAAGAAGTGTCTTTAAAAGGATCACCGACCGTATCGCCCACAACTGTTGCGTCATGCAGCGGAGTTCCTTTTTCTGCCAAATCAACTTCTACAATTTTTTTCGCATTATCCCAGCAGCCGCCGGCATTTGCCATAAATACCGCTTGGAACAAACCGAATATTGCTATTCCTATTAAATAACTTACAAAGAATGAAACAGGGTTAACATTCTTTAACATCGGAGCGGATAGGCATGCAAAAGAAAGTGCAAACGCAAAAAGTGCTATAAATATATTAAACATACCTTTTTGGGCATATTCTGTACATATTTTTACAACTTCTTTTGAATTATCAACGTTAGCTTTTTTATCATCGGAATCACCCAGTTTGATATTTTGAGCGATATATTTTACTGCCCTGTAAGCTCCAGTGGTAACAGCCTGCATTGAGGCTCCGCTGAACCAATAAATTACTGCGCCGCCCATTAATAATCCCAAAATTGTATAAGGATTTAACAGGTTTAATATAGCTTCCGGCTCAATATTCAATGTTTCTTTTATTACCAATATTAAAGAGAATATCATTGTAGTTGCTCCGACAACCGCTGTACCTATTAAAACAGGCTTTGACGTAGCTTTAAATGTATTTCCCGCACCGTCATTTTGTTCTAAGAATTTCTTAGCGGTATCAAAATTAGGTTCAAATCCGAATTCATTTTTTATATCATCGGCAATATTCGGTATTTCTTCAATCAATGATAATTCGTAAACTGATTGAGCATTATCAGTAACAGGGCCGTAGCTGTCAACAGCAATAGTAACAGGCCCCATGCCCAAGAAACCGAATGCAACCAAACCGAATGCGAAAACTGAAGAATATATCATTATATCCGATGGGATATGCAGACTTGCAAAATAAGCCATTGTCATTAAAACTACAATAACAAGTCCTATCCAAAATCCCGAGAAATTACCCGAAACTATGCCGGATAATATAGTTAATGAAGCTCCGCCTTCTTTAGAAGCAGTTACAACTTCCGAAGTGTGTTTTGCTTTCGGGCTTGTAAAAACTTTTGTAAATTCGGGAATTAATGCCGCGCCCAAAGTTCCGCAGCTTATTATTATTGATAAAGTCAGCCATAAATTATCAGGCATATCTCCTAATAAGTATCGGCTTATTGTAAACGTCATTGCTATTGAGAGTATTGAAGTAAGCCAAACAAGATTTGTTAAAGGCGCTTCAAAATCCAATTCTTTTTTATTTGAATATAAAATTTTGTTAAATATACCGTTTATGCAATATGCCAGAACGGAGGTAATAATCATAAGGTATCTCATAACAAAAATCCAAGTTAAAAGCTGTATTTGATGTTGAGGGAATACCCCGAGCAATATAAAGCTTACAAGAGCAACACCCGTTACACCGTATGTTTCAAATCCGTCTGCAGTAGGGCCTATAGAGTCACCTGCATTATCCCCCGTACAATCAGCAATAACACCCGGGTTTCTGGGGTCATCTTCTTTAATTCCGAATTGAATTTTCATTAAATCAGAACCAATATCAGCGATTTTTGTAAAGATACCGCCTGCAACACGCAGAGCTGACGCACCAAGTGATTCACCGATTGCAAAACCGATAAAGCAAGCTCCTGCCAAATGCCCCGGAACGAATAAAAGTATTGAAAGCATAACTATTAATTCTACACTGACCAGCAAGACGCCAATACTCATGCCTGCTTTGAGCGGAATATTTAATATATCCAAAGGTTTATTTCTTAATGCTGTAAATGATGTTCTTGCATTAGCCAGAGTATTCATTCTTATACCAAACCATGCAACACCGTATGAGCCTAATATTCCGACAACAGAAGCCGCAAGGATTATAAGAACATTTTTTACGCTCATTCCCTGCAAGAAACCGAAGTAATATGCTATACACAATGCTATTAATACTTCTAAAACAATTAAGAACTTACCTTGCTGTACAAGATATGTTTTACAAGTTTCAAAAATAGTATTACCTATTTCAATCATGCATTTATGGGCTTTAATCCCTTTAATTTGAGCGTATGCAATTAAGCCCCAAATAAGTCCTAAAACGGATACAACAATACCTGCCAATAACAGGTTAAAATTATCACCTTGAATTTTAGGAACTGTTAAGTTTGCCTCACCTGCAAACGCCGGCACCGCCGTTAAAAACAGAGTTAAAAACGCTGTAAACAATGATTTAACGGAGTTTGTCATTTTTTCTAAAAACGGCATACTTATCTCCTTTTATATAATACAACCTAGTAATTATATAATATTTATCTAAATTTAACTACTTTTTAACATTTATATTATCTTTTTTATATGCCAAATATGCTTTATAGTATGCCTTTGCGTCCTCACAAAGAATTTGAGATTTTTTCATAAAACCATTGTCATAAGTCGGATAAGCAGAACAGTAATCACAAAATCTGCAATAATCATGATTAAAACATTCTGATAAATTACTGCGTATATATTTCTTTTTATACTCGGGTAAAATTATTTGCCGTAACTCTTTAAATGAAATTTCATTTAAATTTCCTAATTTATAGTTACACGAAGAGCAAGGAGTAACATCAAGATTTGGTTTTATATTTAATGACATAATTCCACCGCCGCAAATAAATTCATCATTTTTTATAAATTCATCTCGTTTTATAATGTTAAAATATTCTGAGTAATGTTTTTCTATGTTTTTGCAGCTTAATTTTGCGTCATAATTATTATTAAGAGGGTTATTTATAAAAGAAGAATTAAGCGTACATTCAATATCGTTAGCTTGAGCGAATTTATAAACATCGCCGTAATCTTTTACATTGTATGAAAGTATTGGGCAGGCAATTTTAACAATAATATTATCTTCTTTTAATTTTTTAATAACACTCAATGTTTTATAATGCGAACCTTTAACACCTGTAATAGTATCGTGAATTTGAGGATTAATGCTGAATAATGTTAATTGAACAGCGGAGGGATATAGTTT
>CANPXC010000017.1 GCA_947585605.1 Candidatus Gastranaerophilales bacterium
GCAGACATATTTAAATATCGGGCATTACGGTTTGGATTTGCATTATTTATATCCGTTTTTTGCAATCTTTTTTATGACTGGAGTTTCAAATGCGGTCAATTTAACTGACGGACTGGATGGTTTAGCCGGTTCAAATTGTGCCGTTGCTATGCTCGCTTGCACAATTTTATGTGTTATTACGGGTAATATAGATTTGGCAATTATATCGGCGGCTTCTGTCGGTGCTTGTATCGGTTTTTTATATTTTAATCATTATCCGGCAAAAGTTTTTATGGGTGATACAGGTTCGCTTGCTCTCGGCGGTTTATTGGCTGCCATTGCAGTTATGGGTAAGTTTGAATTATGGATATTGTTAATCGGTTTTATATTTTTCTGTGAAACAATGTCTGTCATTATTCAGGTTACAAGTTTTAAATTAACGGGGAAAAGAGTATTCAAAATGAGTCCTATTCATCACCATTTTGAACTTTGCGGATGGAGCGAAAATAAAATAGTTACCGTTTTTTCACTTGTGACTCTTTTATTTTGCGCTGCAGCGGTAATTTTATTTAATCTTTTATGGTAGGTAATTATGAAAAGAAAATGGATTGATAAAAAAGTATTAATATTGGGGCTGTCAAAAAGCGGAGTCAGTGCCGCCAGATACTTATCAGAGCAAGGGGCTGATTGTTATATTACTGAAAATAAGCCTTTGCAGGATAAAGACAAAGAGCTTGTATCAGAACTTAATGCCGAAGGCATAAAAGTTGAAACGGGCGCGCACAGTGATGAATTTATAAATGACTCTTATATAGCAATCACCAGTCCGGGAATTCCGCCTAAGAGTGAAATTTTTACAAGATTAAAAGAAAAAAATATCCCCGTAATCGGAGAAGTTGAACTTGCATATTTAGAAGCAGAATCTCCGTTTATAGCGATAACAGGTACTAACGGAAAAACAACAACAACGTTTTTGACTTCTCACATCCTTTCAAGTGAATATAATTCGCCTGTTTGCGGTAATATCGGAGTTCCTCCGACATCATTAATAAAAGAAAAACCGGATTATTTTGTATGTGAAGTAAGTTCATTTCAATTAGCTTCGGCGCCTGCATTCAGACCGCAAATCGCATGTTTCTTAACGTTTACTCCCGACCATATTGATTGGCACGGCGGGCTTGATAAATATTTTGAAGCAAAAATAAGCCTTTTTAAAGATTATAAACAGCCTGCTTATGCTGTCTTCAGCGGTGTTGATGAAAAAATTTATAATTTTGCAAAATCTTATACGGGTGAAAAGTTTATTTATGCAAAAGAACTTGAACACAACTGCTGTTTTATTAAAAATAATGCAATTTATTTTAAACGCAATGAGGAAGAAGAAATTATTAAACTTAGCGAGATACCGCTTGTAGGCGAACATAATTATCAAAATACTATGTGTGCTATTGTTGTAGCTAAGTTAACGGGTATTTCAAATGAACACATCAGAGAAAGAATAATGTCATTTAAACCTGTCGAACACAGAATTGAATATGTTGTAAATATCGGCAATAAAGCATTTTATAATGATTCAAAAGCTACAAATCCTGAAGCTTCTTTTGTTGCGCTAAAATCCTTTCCGGGGAAAAAGCTTACTCTTATCGCGGGCGGTCGTGATAAAAATACCGATTTGACTGAATTCTGCACTAACTATATTAACAAATATGCTTCCGATGTTATTTTAATTGGTGAAGCGGCTCAACGCTTCAAAGAAAATATGGAAAAAAACGGATTTCATAATATAATTTTTGCTGATTCACTTGAAAAAGCAGTCGATATTTCTTTGACTTTGGATAATGAAATAGTCTTGCTTTCACCGGCATGCGCAAGTTATGATATGTTTAACAGTTATGAACACAGGGGAGAAGTGTTTAAAGAATATGTCAAATCCAAGTTATAATACAGAGAAAGAAAGCAATAGAATTATTTTGTCAGGTTATGATACAACATTGACATTTATTGTCTTATTCCTTATTATAATCGGATTTTTGGCTATATTTTCCGCAGGCGCGCCAAAGTGTATAATTCAGGGAACAAATTCCGCATTCTTTGTAACGAGGCAGTTTATTTGGTTTATTCTCGGCTTTATTGCAATGATGTTCATAAGCAGAATTAATTATAAGGCTTTAGACAGGCTTTCTTTGCCGTTTGCTTGGATAATAATATTTTTGCTTGTATGTGTTCATTTTTTTGGAACGACTGTTAACGGTGCAACCAGATGGCTTTCAATCGGCCCTATTCAATTCCAGCCGTCTGAAGCAGCAAAACTATCCGTAATAATGCTGCTTTCAAGCGCTTTTTCAAGGAATATAAATATTTTTGATTCTAAACAATTTAAATATTTTATTCCTATTGTAATTATGCTGGGGCTTATTTTTAAGCAGCCGAATTTAAGTATGGTAATGATATTGCTGGCTTCTTCGATGTTTATGTATTTTGCTGCGGGCGGCGGACTTAAGCTTATTTGTTCAGCTATTGCTGTTGGCGCGGTCGGGATAAGTTTTGCTATTCAATCATTCCAGAAACAAAGAATACAAACCTGGTTAAATCCGGAAGAAGATCCCTACGGCGCGGGATACAACATTATACAATCATTATTGGCATTCGCCGCGGGAGGGCTGTTTGGTGAAGGTTACGGTAATTCAAGGCAAAAATTAGGCTGGCTGCCCGAAGGACATACCGATTTTATTTTTGCGGTATTTGCTGAAGAATTCGGATTTTTAGGCTGTTTGTTGATTATAGGTCTGTTTCTTGCGTTTTTACAGCGCGGGTTGTTGATTTCCGCTAAATGCGAAGATGTTTTCGGCAAGCTGCTTTCTGCGGGGATTACCGTTTCTATTTGTATTCAAGCCTTTATTAATATATCCGTGGCAAGTTCAATGCTGCCTGCAACAGGTGTACCGCTTCCGTTTATAAGCTACGGAGGTACTTCTTTATTTATTACAATGTGTATGATTGGAGTATTATTGAATATTTCAAAAAAAAGAATAAGAAGGTTCCCGAATGTCCGGCAAAGATAAAGTTTATTTTATATCAGGCGGCGGCACAGGCGGCCATATATATCCTGCTTTTACTATTGTTGATAAGCTTTTAAAAGAGGAAGATACTTTAAAGATTTATTTTATCGGTAATCCGAATAATTTAGAATATGATATTGCTAAAAATTATCCGCAGGTTGAATTTTTGCCTGTCGATATTACCGGCATGCCAAGAAAGTTGACCTTTAGCCTTCTTGTATGGGGAATAAAACTCTTAAAAGCTTATTTTAAAGCGTGTTCATATATAAAAAAATACAAACCAAATGCGGTTTTCACAACGGGCGGGTATGTGTCAGCCCCGATAGTACTTGCCGCAGGAACTTTAAAAATTCCATATATGATTCATGATTGTGATTCCGTTCCGGGCTTGGTTTCAAAAATTGCAGCTCCCAAAGCAAAAATAGTTTCGGCTGCATTTGAAAATGCTAAAAATGTATTGAAATCCGAAAATATTATCTTTAACGGTAATCCTGTCAGAGATGTATTTTTTACACTAACTAAAACACAAGCCCGTGAAAAATTAAATATTCCTCAAGATAAGCTCGTTATATTCGCAATGGGCGGTTCTCAAGGCGCTAAAACAATTAATGACGCAATGCTTAAAATTTTAAAACCTTTAAGTCAAAATATTAATGCTTATGTTATTTTGCAAACGGGAAAAAAGAAGTTTGATGAGGTTATTAATGAGTTAAAACAAGAATATCCGGATTTTGAAACTAATCCTGATATAATGGTGCGGCCTTATTTTGATGAAATGGTATATCCTTTGAAATCTGCAGATATTGTTATTGCTCGTGCAGGTTCTTTAAGTTTAACGGAAATTCTTCAATGTCATCTGCCGTCTATACTTGTTCCTTACCCTTATGCAGCCCAAGACCACCAAAGAAAAAATGCAAAAGAAATGTGCGAAAGAGGCACTTCTTTATATCTTGAAGACTCTGAATGTAATGATAATTCTTTGTATAAATTAATTACCGGCATTGTTAATGATAAAGATAAGTTAAATTCCATGCGCGAAAGTGCTAAAAATTGCGCTAAAACAAATCCTGCGGAACAAATAGTTAAACAATTAAAAAGTATAATCGAATGAATTTAAATTACGAAGAGACAATTAAACTTTTAACATCTCAAGGGAAATTCTATATAAATTTAGGCTTGGAAAGAATTTTGAGTATTATGAATTTATTGGGTAATCCTCAAGAGAATTTAAAAATAATACATATAGCCGGGACTAACGGTAAAGGTTCAGTTTCTGCAGTATTATCGGAAATTTTAAAATCCGCAGGTTATAAAACAGGTTTATATACAAGTCCGCATTTGGTTGAATATACCGAACGTATTCAAATTAATAATCGGCAAATTTCAAAAGATGAATTTGCTAAATATGTAAGTGAAATTTGTGATTTATCTGAAAAGCACAATATTGATTTAACGGAATTTGAAATATTGACAGCTGCGGCATTTAAGTATTTTTATGATAATAAAGTTGATATTGCAATTATGGAAACAGGCATGGGCGGAAGATTTGACGCCACCAATATTTGTAAAAATCCTATTTTGTGCATAATAACGTCAATATCTAAAGACCATACCGACAGATTAGGTGCAAACATTGAAGAAATAGCTTTTGAAAAAGCGGGAATAATAAAAGAAAATTCAGAGGTTATAATCTCTCCGCTTAATGCGGGTTTTGAGGTTATAAAAAAGAAATCACAAGCTTGTCATGCCCGCTTGGTCAAAAGTCAAAACGAAATAAATACGGTATTTGAAGGCAGGAAAAATTATGCGTTTCTTAATTTTCCGAGAGGTAAATATGAATTTTCACTTTTAGGATTGTACCAAAGAAAAAATCTGGCATTGATAGAGCAGGCAGTAAATGTTTTAAAACAAAAAGAGTTTAAAGTATCCAACAGTGCTGTTAAAACCGCTTTAAAAAACGTAAAGTGGCCTGCAAGACTGGAATATATATCGGAAAAAAATCTGGTGATTGACGGTGCGCATAATCCTGACGGGGCTTTGGAACTTAAAAAAAGCTTGGACTACTATTTTAAAGATGAAAAAAGATTATTTATCTATTCAACCATATCCACAAAAGATTACGTAACTTCATCAAATATACTGTTTAAACCGGAGGATGAAATATATTTTTATGAATTTAATCATAAAAATGCGGTAATGTTTGAAGAATACAAATCCAAAATGCCGCAGCTGAAGAATTTAAATAAATTAAACATAAATAAACTTGATGAAATCTTGAAAAAAGACTGCCTGAAGGTTGTGACGGGCAGTCTGTATATGATTGGTGAAATTTATAATAAATTGATTATTTAACAGGTACGGAAATAATAAGTTTATGACCGTCTTTTGTCTTTGAAATATTTGCAATATCAGCATTTTCAGGCAGAATAAAATCTTGAGAAAAACTTATATCATTTACATAATTTTTATCTTTAACTTGGGAATTTCCAAATACGGTAAGCTTTCTGCCTTGGACGGCGTAATTAACTTTGTTTTCGTCATCTTGAAAGGGTTTTAAACCAATAATTATATTAAATTGATTATCTTCGTATTCTGTTTTAATTTTAACACTGTCCATCATAAACAAAGGCATGTTCAAATCGGGATTTTTCTCTTTCATCATTTTACGATTGGGCATTTTTTTAAACATATCGTCAAATGCCTTCATATCTTGTCTGTACATTCTGTCCATATCATCAAACATCCTTTTTTCAAATCTGTCAGGATGAAATTTGGGCGTTCTGTATTGTCTTTCCATCATTTGGTCCATAACAAAATAAAACGCCAGAAATCCGCCTAAAAATGAAGCTAATACCATTGCCAAACATTGTTTTCCGCAATGTTTTTCAATGCCGGTATTTTTTTCACTTTCCTGATAATTATTGTTTTCTTCCATAATTGCTTCCTTTCTTTTTGCAAATTTATTATTATACAATGTTCCTTTTTTGACAATAATACTTATGTATTTATACAATTGTTTAAATATTCAATAGTATCAAGCTTATTGTCATATAAAAATTTTAAAAAATATAAGTAGTTAATATCATGTGAGGACACCGTCACATTAATTTCAAAACCGTCTGAACAAAACGGCTCATAATCATAAATTACATAACTGTTATATTTACTTTTCCATTCTTTTTTATCGATTTGACAATTATTTTCAACAGCGGTCTGCTCTAACCATGGAATAATATCTTTTGAAATATTTTTAAATTCTATCCTGCTTCTCTGATTTAATCCGTTAATATACTTTTCAACTAGCATTTTTCTATACCCCGCAATGAATTTATATACACACTTCCATATCCCTCAGGATATATTCAGTTTAAATTTATTTTAAAAATAATAAAATAGACCAACGTATAATATACTTACTATATTTTTAGGCTATTTTTTGAAAGTAAAAATAAAAATTACGATTATATATAAAATGAAAAGCCTTATTAATATTGGGTTTGAGTCTTCATATAAAGAATTTATTAAAAAAACGGGAATTTTATTTTTTTGCTTTATAATAAAATCGGAAGTTTTAAGTTATATTAGAAGAGGCAGAAATGAACACAGTATTATTACCGATAAATGAATATTTAAATAAACTTGAAAATGCTGATAATAATGTAAAAAATGAGATTGAAAATGAATTGGTTAATATAGGCGAAGAAGCAGTTCCTTCTTTGGTTGATTCTTTACAAGTTGTTAAAGGCAGAACCAGAGGAATTGTTGCCATGGTTCTTATCAGAATAGGCGAGTCTTCAATTGATTACCTTAAAAAAGCTGCTAAATCCAACAGCGATTTTGAATGGATTGCAAATTATTTAATTAAAGAAATTAAAGGTATTGCAGCGTAAATAAAATTATACTTAAATTTGTTAAAAAGGCTAATGTAAAAACATTAGCCTTTTTTGTAATAAAACAATGTAATTGCTTGACTTTAAAATCTATATTAGATTATCATGACTATATAAGGCAGAAAGGATTTGGGGGATTGATTTTATGAGAAATTCATCAATATACAGGTCAAATATTTCAGACGAAAAAATTGCTTTTTTATCTGAAATAAAGAGTCAAAAAGAATTTAATCAAGAAGATAATACTCCTAAAGCATATAAAAGACAGGGCAAACAAAAAGAATTAGACCTTTTGTGGCAAAGTTTTAAAATTAATCCGAAGGAAGAAAAATCACCCGGTGTTTATCTTTTAACCGGTTTTATTGCGGGTGCGTTATGCATGTTTATTATGAACGCAATATTAAGTATAAGTTCAAACATTACATCTTCACCGGAAACAGCTTCTTTGGGCCAGCCAAAGTTTGAAAAGAAAATATCAAGAAAGAGTAAAATCCCGCAAATTAATCAACAAGTTGCGGTAATTCCGGCTTCAAATACCATGCCTGCGCCTGTGGTTCAAATCCCGACTTATGAATCATATACGGTTAAAAGCGGTGATTCTATGAGTTCTATTGTTTACAGATTTTACGGTAAGTATGATCCCGCTAAAGTTGAAAAAATTAAACAAGCCAATAAATTAACAAATGCTCATAAGTTATCAATCGGTCAAAAATTAATTATTCCGCTTGATTAATCATCTGATTTTTTAACTTTTAATAAAAAGGCAAACGGTATAAGACAAAACGCAATCAAAGCGAAGATTGCGAATACATCTGTGTATGCCATTAGTTTTGATTGTGTAACTAATGATTTATATAAGTATGCATTTGCTTTAACTGCTGCATAGTTTGTGCTTCCGCTGAAGGTATGAACCAGGGATATCATTTTTTGCTGAAATACCAAGTTATAATTTGAAAGATTTTTTACTAAAAATACCTGATGAATTTGTGAGTGTCTTGCTACCAATGTTGTTGCAATAGAAGCTACAACAGCCATTGTTGTACATTTACATAAATTATGCAGGCTTGCTCCGTTAGAAAGTTCACTCTTTGGCAGAGTACCCAGAACTAATGAAGATACGGGTACAAAAATTAATATAATTCCGATTCCCATTAATATATTAGGAACTGATATATAATTAAAAGAAGCTGTTAAATTGATATTTGTATACAGTAAAATTGAAGCTCCCATTATAAAAAAGCCTATAGATATAAGTATTCTGTTATCAAATATTTTCATCAGCGGATTAATCAATATGAGCATGATTGTGCTTGAAGTTATTCTTGGAGCCAGTGCCATACCGCTTATTATTGCCGTATACCCCATTAAGTTTTGCATATATTGCGGAAGCAGTACTATTGTTGAGAAAACCAGCATATTAACCGAAGCGCTTAAAATTGTGCCTATAAAGAAGTTTTTATCATTAAAAATTCTTATATTAACAATCGGATTTTTATATTCAAGCTCCCAAACAATAAAAAATGCAAGACAGCAGGCTGAAAATCCCGCTAAAGCGCATATCCATGCACAATCAAACCAGTTATACTGCTGGCCTTTATCCAGCACTATCTGCATTGATAAAAGCCATAATACAAGTGCTATCATGCCGGGAAAATCAATTTTTTCAATTTTTTTTCGGATTTGAAGCTCGTCTATATTCGCGTGAACAAGCGCTACGGATAAAATTCCGACCGGAATATTAATATAGTAAATCCATTGCCAATCGGCATTATCAACAATAAAACCTCCGAAGGTCGGCCCTAAAACCGCAAATACCATTACTGCCATGCCAAATAAACTCATTGCAATGCTTCTTTTTTCGTAAGGAAAAGCAGAAAGCAATATTGATTGAGCTATAGGCGTCATAGGCCCGCCGCCTATACCTTGTATTAACCTTCCCAGAACCATGATATTTAAATTCGGCGCTATCGCACATATTAATGAACCTATCGTAAAAACGGAAATGAAAATTTTTAAAAAATTTTTTCTCCCCATTAAATTTTCTAACCACCCTGTCATAAGTATTAAACAAGCATTAGCAATCATATAAGATGTTATAACCCAGTTAGCTTCGTCGGTTGTTGAACCAAAGTAACCTGCAATATGCGGAATTGCAACGTTTGTTGCTGATGTTGCCAGGCATGAAAAAGCTGTCGGCAGTAAAATTGAAAACGCTATCAGCCATAACGGTGCGCTTTTAGTATTAACGGAAGCTTCAGCCATTTATTTAACCTTTACTTCCGGAACTACTGATAATCCCGGGACTATGTTATATTGTGAAACATCTTCTTTAAATATGATTTTAACCGGAACTCTTTGAACAATTTTTACATAACTTCCCACAGCATTTTCCGGCGGAAATAAACTTGCTTTTGCGCCTGTTGACCTTTGTATACTGTCAACTTCGCCTTTAAATTTTTTAGAGCCGTATGTATCAATTTTAATCTTAACGCTTTGTCCTTTTTTCATATTTGCAAGTTGAGTTTCTTTAAAATTTGCAACAACCCACACTTCTTTCGGCACAACCGCCATTAATGGCTGTGCGGTCTGAACATAATTGCCTTTTTCAACATTTCTGTTTGTAATTTTTCCGTCCTCGGGAGCAAATATTTTTGTGTATGAAAGGTTTAATTTATCTTGTTCCACTTCTGCTTCCAATCGTTTTACACTAGCGGTTATTTCTTCATATTCTGCTGCGGAAGCATTTGCCGTTGATTGGGCGCTTGTAAGTTTTGTTTTGCTTGCTTCATATTCCTGTTTCGAGGTTATTCCTTTATTAAACATTTTAGAATATCTTTCAAAATCGCTGAGGGCAAATTCAAGTTCGGAGTTATCTTTGTTAACTTTATTTTCCGTTTTTACCAATGCGGCTTGTGCTTCTTGTAATTTGGCTTGAGTCTGTTTTAATTTGACTTCATAATCATTGGAATCTATTTCAAGTAATAAATCGCCTTTTTTAACTTCTTGATTGTCTTCAACAGCCAGATTTAAAACGGGGCCTGATATTCTCGGCGCAATTGTGATAATATGTCCTTCCACAAATGCGTCATCGGTCGATTTATAATACATTGAATGCACGGAATAAAAAATCCCGCAGATTAAAAATATTATTGCCGTAATACTTGGCACTAATACTCTCTTTTTTAAATATTCAGGTCTGTTATCCCCTTGACTCGTTTTTTCTGTTTTATTGTCAGACATATTTTGTTTTCGGCTTTTTTATACTATATTATAATTACACAGAAATTATAACACAAAGAAAATAGCCGAATATATGAAAAAACTGTTATTATTAATTTTATTTTTAATTGTATTTGTAATGCCTGTTTTTGCTAAACAGCATAATTCAGATGATGATTTTGACAAAAAAACAACGGAATATTTGAATTTAGAGTGGTGGAAAGTTTATGAAGATGATTTCCTTACATCACATTTGCAAAAACTGTATCAGGAAAATTATGATTTAAAAAATGCTCAATTAAAAGTAAAAGAAAATGAAAAATTAATAAAAATTCAGCTTGCTCAAGAGTTACCCTCGTTAACGTTTGACGGATTTATATCCCGTGATTTCCGCTCATCAATGCAAAAATTCGGAGATATGTCAATTCCGTCATATTCTCAAAGTAATTTCCAGCTTCCGCTGACGATGGCTTATGAAATTGATATTTGGGGTAAAAATCATTTAAAAACAAAAATGAATAAAGAACGGCTGGAAATCGCAAAACAAGCTCAAAGAGCGGCTTATATTACTTTAACCTCCGATTTTACGGCTCAATACTTTAATTTAATCAAAACTGATAAACTTCTATCTCTCCAAAATAAATTAATTGAAATTCAATCGGATATTGTTTCCAAAACAAAAGATAAATTTGAAGCAGGTTTATGTTCCGTAAATGAAGTTTTGAACGAAGAAAAAATTCTTACAAAGTTTAATGAAGAAAAAAATACCCTTGAAGATGACAGGGAAGTTTTTCTCAATGTTTTAAGAGTATACCTTGCACAAGCAGAAGGTGAAATTGAAAGAAAATCTTTTGAAGATGTTAAACTGCCTGAAAATATACCGTTAGAAATAAATTCGGAAATAATTAATAATCGTCCTGACTATATAATGACGGAGTCAGAGTTAAGAAGAAGCGGCTATGACGTACGTATAGCAAGAAAAGAACTTTTACCGAGTTTTGTTATATTCGGGCAGATAGGATTAAATGCATACAGTTTGAGCAGTATGTTTAAAAGTGCTTCCCAGTTTGCAAATGCAGGTATCATGCCTGCTTTTGACCTATTTAGCGGCGGAAGGAAAATAGCTTTTTTACAGTTTAAAAAGTATCAATATGATGAAGCTTTAAATAACTATAAAAAAACAATATTAGAAGATATAAAGGAAGTAAATTTAGGGCTTTCAGGCTATAAAACCGCATTAAAAAATTATAACGAGAGTGTTAAGAGGGTTAATAAACAAAATCAATTAAATAAATTAATGAAAGAAAAAAATGAAATCGGCGCAGCTTCCAAACTTGAAACTTTATATAGTGATGAAGCGGATATACTTACGCTGAAAGAAGAAGTTTCGGACAAAATAAATTGTTTAATCTCAATAATATCTTTATATAAGGCTGTAGGCGGAAAAAATTTATATAAAATTGAAGAAAATATTTAGTTGAGATAGGTAATTTGCTTATTTCCGTACGTTTTTGATTTAATTAATTTAAAATCATCATAAGGTATTTGTTTTTCAATCGGATGTTCCAATATTATAATTCCGTCTTTTTTAAGAATATTATTTGTTTTAATTGTTTTAAGCGCAAGTTCATATAAATCAGACTCATAGGGCGGGTCTATAAAAATTACATCGGCAGAATTACTGCCGAGCTTAATAATGTTTTTTAATGAATCGCCAAAATATATATCTGCAGTTAAATTCAGACTTTTATAAGCGGCTTGAACGGCAAGCGCCGTTTTTCTGTCTTTTTCAAAACAAATAACTTTAAACCCGCGCGATAATGCTTCCAGCCCCATTATTCCGCTCCCTGCAAACAAGTCATAAAATACCTTATCTTCAAAATTAATCATTGATGAAAGTGTATTAAATATTCCCTGCCTGGTTTTTGAAAGTGTCGGCTTTATGTTTTCATATTCTGCCGTTTTTATTTTTCTCGAATTATATATTCCGCCCGTAATTTGCATAATTATAGTTCTATAACGTTTTTGGGAAGCTCTTTTGTGTAATCTTCCACTTCATACAGTTTTACGGCGTTTAAGATGTTTGACCATTGCCCGAACATATTTTGTGAATAATGCGGCATTCTGTTTATGTAAGTTACCATTATTATACCGTCTTTTCCTTGGAATGCACGTTTAAGCGCGCAGGTATTTTTCCCTTCACTGCACCATGTAACCATTGCATCTTCGGAGTCCGGACGAATGTATTCCGGTGTGATATCTTGATAGTTTATTCTGTCTTTCCCTAACTGCTTATGAAGAACAATCATAGGGCTTACGCCTTTATTTTTTATTAGCTTTTCTTGAAAAATCAGCATTTCCGTGTAATTTTGCGGATTTTGGCTGTAGGGAATATAACATCTTTTTGTACTTACTCCGTCGGGGCTTTCTACTTCTATCCAGCCGTCATTCGGAAAATTAAATTGTACGTAATCGTTTGCCATACTTATGTTTTGAATGATAAAAAAACTAAAAATGCCCAATAAAATTTTTTTCATTATATTAACTCCCATGCCGGTTTTTCGTTAGCGGCAATAATTTCTACATCTTCATTTTTCAAAATATTTTGGAAAATTTCAACAACGAAACGTTCGCTGTGGAAATGCCCCAAGTCAATTATAGTCATATTATTGGCGCTTAAAGCCTGATGATGTTTAAGGTCGCCTGTAATAAATACGTCTATGCCTATTTTTTCCAAATCAGGAATAAATTCCGCTCCGCTTCCGGAACAGAAAGCAATAGATTTATACGTTTTTCTGCGGCTGTTAACTACTCTGACGCTTGGCAGACTAAAAACGGTTTTTAATTTAGATATAAGTTTTGAAAAATTTTTCTCTTTATCAAATTGCTTATATTTTATGAATTCAAAGGCAGTATCAAGTTCTGTAAAACCGCATTTTTCGGCTAAATATTCGCTTACTCCGCCTTGAGCTATATCCAAATTTGTATGCGCCGAATATACTTGAATATCATTTTTTATCGCTTTAATAATATACGGAGCGTCAATTGCTTTGATATTATTAAAAAATATCGGATGATGAGATAATATAAAATCGCACTTTTTTTCAATCGCTTCATTGACGGCAGACGGTGTTACATCCAGCGCCAGTAATATTTTATTTGTATCTTCTATCCCTAAATTTATTTGCCAGCCCGAATTATCCCACTTCTGGCATGTTGAAATCGGGGCAAATTCCTCTATTCGTTTTATTATTTTACTTACTTTTTCCATAAATTTTCTCTATTATCTGAAACGCAGCATTATTCTTGTCTGTTTTTTCTATATGAATAATATTATACTCTTTATCTATTATATACAATTCGTTGAAATTTGACGAGAAGCCGATATCTTTTTTTGAAATGTCATTGGCGCAAATATAATCACAGCCTTTATTTTTAATTTTTTCTTTGGCGTTATTAATTAAATTTTCACTTTCTGCACAAAAACCTATAATAACTTGATTGTTATTTTTGATTTTACACATTTCTTTTAAAATATCAGGATTTTCAACCAATTTAAGATGAAGAGTTCCGCCTGTTTTTTTAATTTTTTTATCGGATTTATTTTTTATTCTGTAATCGCTTACGGCAGCCGCCATTATAAGTGAATATGCATCTTTAAATTCTGTTTTAACCGCCTGATACATCTCCTCTGCCGTTTGTACATTAATAACTTTATATTGTTTTTTGACCTCCGCCGTCGAAATTAAAACTACATCTGCACCAAGCTTATATGCATTATCGGCTAATGCAATCCCCATTTTGCCCGAACTGTAATTACCGATATAACGAACCGTATCTATATCTTCTTTTGTTCCGCCGGCAGTTATTACTATTTTTTTTCCTTTTAATATTTGAGCGGGAAGCAGAATTTCTTTTACCGTATCAAAAATAATATTTATATCCGCCAGCCTGCCTTTACCTTCAGTTCCGCACGCAAGAAAACCGCTTTCCGGCTCTATTATTTTTATACCGCGTGATTTTAAGGTTTCTATATTTTTTACTGTCGACGGATTTTCCCACATGTTTGTATTCATGCAAGGAGCAACAACTACAGGCTTTTTATATGCGCAAAATACTGATGTTAAAAGATTATCACAAATCCCATGAGTCATTTTTGCAATTGTATTTGCACTCGCAGGCGCTATAACAAAAATATCAGAACCGTCGCAAAGTGAAATATGTTCGGGTTTATATTCTCTAATATTGAATTGTTCTACATCAACGCTGTTTTGACTTAAAGCTTCAAGCGTGGTTTTTGTAACAAAATTAAGCGCATTTGGTGTTACCACGACCTTAACATTTGCATTGTTTTTTTTAAATAATCTGATAAGTTCTAAGGTCTTGTATGCGGCAATTGCACCGGTTATTCCTATTAATATGTTTTTCCCGCTGAGCATTATTTACTCCCGCCTTTAAATATTTGTTCCAGTTTCATCAGCGCTGTATCTAAATTATCGTTAACTATTTTGTAATCAAAAGTTTTACCAGCTTCAATTTCTCTTGAAACTTCATGTAAACGTTTTTGAATGGTTTGCTCATCTTCAGTGTGTCTGCCCCGCAGTCTTTGCTCAAGTTCCTCAACGGAAGGAGGCATTATAAATATACTGACGGCTTCGGGCATTTTCTCTTTTACCTGCTTTGCACCTTGAACATCTATTTCCAATATTAAATCAGTTCCGCTATTGAGCGTTTTTTGTGTGAAGTTTAGCTTTGTTCCGTAATAATTTCCGCTGAATTCCGCCCACTCTAAAAACTCATTATTTTTTACGGAATTTAAAAATTCTTCGCGTGAAATAAAGAAATAATTTACTCCGTTTTCTTCACCTTTGCGAGGTTGTCTTGTTGTTGCGGATATTGAAAGCTTTATTTCGGGGTTGTTTTCAAGAAATTTTTTTAATAATGTCCCTTTTCCCACCCCGGAACATCCCGAGATTATATATAAATGCCCTTGCATAATTTTTCCTGTAGCTGTCGATATTAAAAAATTATAACTTAATTATTTTTTTTATTCCACTATTTTCAATTTTTATATTGAAAAATGTAATCGCAGCCGCTGTTTAGCTTTTCTTTTTCTTCGTAATTATAATTATTTAAAATAGTTTTTACTTCTTCGTAATTTTCGGGAAAGATTTCAATAAATATAATCGGTTTATATTTTTTTAGAGTATTTTCCATTCCTAATAATGCAAATTTTTCGTGACCTTCTATATCTATTTTTATGAAATCAATTTTTTCTTCATTAAAATTTATATTATCTAATTTTTCAAGTTTTATTCCGTTTATAATATCTGCTTCTTCTATTTGAGTGCCGCCTATATTACCATTTTCATATTTAGATATTCTTCCGATTCCGCTTTTATTGCTTACTCCAATATTAAAAGGAATTATAATATCCGTTAAATTATTAAGTTCTATGTTCTTTTTTAAAATTTCGTATGTAGTATCAACTGCTTCAAATGAATAAACTTTTTTTGCTTTGCAATATTGTCCCCAAAATATCGAATGATTGCCTATATTTGCTCCGATATCACAAATTACTGCACTCCCCCCCCCCGGGAGATATTTTTTAATTTTTTCAAGTTCTTCCTGCTCAAAAAACTTTCCGCTTTCTACCAGTTCTCTTTGTATAAAATCTACAGGATAATTCGGAACATAAAATTTACTGTTCCCTACTCTGCAAATGTTGTCTGTTAATGATAGCTTTTTTTGAATTCTTAATAATAACAATTTTAATGAATCAATTTGAATATTAGGTTCTTTTATCTTAATTTTTATACCTAATATATTGAGTTGGCGGTGCTTCTTATATTCTTCTAATCTGTGAGTATTGAATAAATTTTCGATATCATTATACATCATTATTTTCCTTATTAAAAAAATTATAAAACAAAAAATGATAAATACAACTTTATGATTAAAATCTTAATTATATTTTCCCTATTATCCAGGCATGTATGTCATTATAAATAATTAATATCATTAATGCAATTAACAGATAGAAAAAGAAATTGCTTAGAACCTCAACAAACTTTTTGCTGACAGGTTTTCCTGTTATTTTTTCTATGATTAAGAATAAAAGATGACCTCCGTCTAATGCCGGTATCGGCAAAATATTTATCAGGGCAAGGTTTAATGATATCATTGCGGTTAATAATATACCTTGAAATATTCCTTTATATGCTATTATTTCGGTACCTATTTTTGTTATAGCAATAATACCGTTCATTTCGCTTACCGGAATTTTACCGATTAACAATTTGCCCAAAGTATAAACCATAAATCCCATATTATAATTAACATATTTGTTTGTTTGCTTAACCAGCTGTTTTAATGTTTTTGTTTCCGCATAATTTTCACTGTAGCTTTGTTCAATACCCAGCATTCCTTCCTTTGAAGAGTAGACAGGTTTTAAATTTATATGTTCATTGTTCCTTAAAATTGTAATATAAATAGGTTTTTTTGTATCTGAAACAGCTTTGGCAATATCTTTTAGTGTAGTTTTGCTGTCTGTTTTGTATTTTTTTGAATAATTAATTTTGTTGCGCAGTTCTTTTTGAGCGTCACTCAAAGCAAATTCATCAGGTTTGTACTTTTCAAGCCCGAGAATATTGTCTATAGTTAATTTTACACTTTCTTCGTCCGTAAAGTCCGGAATTTTAATAACTGTTCCGATAGGAATAATATCATTAGCCGAATATTCAGGATTTAGTTCTTGTAATTGTTTTAATTTGTTATCTGCAGTTTCAAGACTGATAAAGCCGTCAAATTCTTTAGAAAATGAAAAAATTTTGTTAATGGCAATAGGGTAATTAATTTCAAGCCCGTTTATTGAGTATATTATGTCTTTAGGCTGAATTCCCGAAACTTTAATTGATTCAACTGCAGACGGAGCAAATTTTTCAAATCTGACGGTAAAACTGTTTTCAGGAAGATGTTTCCATAATAATCCTGTTGAAAAGATTAAGATATATGCAAAAATGATGTTGCATAATACGCCGGCACAAATAACCAAAGAACGTTGCCCGACTGTTTTGTTTGAAAATCTTTTCGGTGAATCGGCAGGTAAATCGCAGTCTTCTTCATCATCGGGGAATGAAACATAGCCTCCCAGTAAAAATGCGTGAATTAGGATTTCAGTTTCTCCGATTTTTTTGGAAAATAAAGTAGGCCCTATCGGAAGCCCGAAACCGAATTTATCTACCCTTATCCCTACTAATTTTGCCGCTAAAAAATGGCCTGCTTCATGCACCAGTATTAATAAGCTTATGAGCAAAATCATTATTATTGCACTTGAAAAAATATGTAAAAAACTCATTTTATTATTCTCTTTTATCTACTATAATTTGTATTATATGATAAAGATTATTGAAAAACTACTTGATTTAATTTATATCTGCCCGTGCTGTTTTTGCCATTCGATAAAAGAAGATAAAATTATCTGCTCCAAGTGTTATCGTAAAATCCGTTTTATGCCTTCAGGTGTTTTTAAATGTGAAAACGGCTGTAATATTTATGCTTGTACTATTTATGATGAAATGATGAAAAAGCTGATAAAAGATTTAAAATATCATAATAAAAAGTTTTTGGCGGAAGCTCAAGCTCAAATTATGTATGATTATTGGAAACAGCTTAATATTGAAGGGGATTTTATTATATTACCCGTGCCTATTCATAAAAATCGTAAAAAAGAACGTAAATATAATCACATGGATATTGTTGCCGATAAATTTGCTCAAAAAAGCGGTTTTAAAGTAAACAAGAATTTGTTAATTCGAGTAAAAGATACCGTTAAACAGTTTAAACTGCATAAATCGGAAAGAATAGAGAATATTCGCGGAGCTTTTGAGATAAATCCCAAGGAAATTTGCGATAAGAATTCAAAAATTTTAATTTTAGATGATATAACATCAACAGGAATAACCATTGTAGAAATTATAAAAACTTTACAATCGGCAGGATATAATAATTTAACCGCTTTAGCTTTATCTACTCCCGATATTTGGAACTAAATCCTTTAAATAATTGTTTATATCTACATTCAAACAGGAAATTTTTTCGGATAAATCATAATTTATTTTTAAATCGCCGCAAGATGAAAAAATAATAATATTTGTAATATCTATAACTCTCTTATTTATGTTGAAAAAAGCTTTATAGTAAACTTCATCGGAATAATTACCTTTAAAAACCAAGTTATTATTGAAATATTTTTTATATATTGAAAAATATTCTTTAAAAAAAATATTTTCGGAGTTTTCAAAATCAGGACTGGCACACATGTTAGAAACAAAAATTCCGCTTTTTTTAAGGCATTTTTTTACGGCAGAAAAGTATTCTTTACTTAAAAATCTTAAATCTATACCGTCATTATCGGCAACATCGGTTATTATTAAATCATATTTTTTATGACAATTGCGCAGGTATGTTATTCCGTCTTGAAGAATAAAATTAAATTTTTCCGACGGTTTAAATTTAAAATAATTTTGCGCAATATTAACAATATTTTCTTCTAAATCAATGACATCAATGTTTTTTAAATTATTGAAGAGAAATTCCAAGTCATTAACCAATTTACCGGAGCCAAGCCCGATTACAAGAATATTTTCGATTTTAGGATTTAATAAATACGAAATTAAAAAATAATTAATATACGGCAGGTTGCCTTTGTAGAAATCAGTATTAATAAATCCCGCTTGATAAGTGTCTTTATAGTGCAGAAATCGCCCTATTTCGTTTTCAATAACTTTAATATTGTGAAAATCGGAATTTAATTGAAAAAGAACACGGTCATTAAATTTTTTGGAATTAATGATTTTTAAAAGCTCACTGTCGGGTTTTTTTATAGCTAATTCTTCGGGGATTAAAGTATTCATAAACTAATTATTGCATAAAAAATATCTGACGGTATTTAATTTTTATTTTTAAATGAGTTTTTAATTAAATAAAAAAAAATTATTATTAACCTTCTCGAAATGTTCAACAGTCTTGTTTATTTTGGTAAAAATGATATAATCGTGTTGTATAGTGAGAGTTATAAGGGAAAGCGTATGCAAAAAGAATTATCTGTAGCATTTGTTTGGCATATGCACCAGCCGAATTATCAAACCCAGCCCAACGGAATTAGGCTTATGCCTTGGGCAAGGCTTCATGCTGTAAAAGATTATTTGGATATGCTTTTAATACTTGATAAATTCCCAAAATTGAAATTAAATTTCAGTCTTGTTCCTGCTCTCCTTGACGCTATTGAAGATTATGCAGAACACGAAGCCCACGATATTCACTCTAAACTTACCGTTACCCCTGTTGAAGAATTAACCGACGATGATAAATTATATATTTTAAATTACTTTTTCGACGCAAATTACGAAAATCTTATTGCCAAAAATGAAAGATTTAATGAACTATACACCAAACGATACGGGCTTAACGAAATTGATATTAATGATTTCTCGCTTCAAGATTATTCGGATATAATGATGTTATTTAATTTGGTCTGGTTTGACCCTATTTGGAAAAATGTTTATCCCGAATTAAAAGCTTTTGAAAAAAAAGGAAAAAATTATACATTAAAGGATAGACAAAATCTTATAAAATTAAACCGTAAAATAATAAAACAAATTATTCCGACATTCAAAAAATATCAGGATGAAGGCAGAATTGAAATACTTACAAGCCCATATAACCATCCAATTATGCCTATATTAATTAATCCGAATGATTTAAAAACACCTTCTTTAAAACATCCGCTTCCGGATTGCAAAATCGCTTTAATGGTTGATGTTAAAGAGCAAATCAAACTTGCAACCGCGAAAATAGAAAAAATATTCGGAAAAACACCCAAAGGTATGTGGCCGAGTGAACATTGTATCAGTCAAAAAACACTTGATGTACTTGCAAATCTAGGCTATGAATGGGTTATTACCGATGAAAGCGTTCTGTCGAATTCTTTACATAAAGAATTTATTCGTGATTTCAGAGGGTGTCATGAAGACCCTTATGATGTCTGCTCTTTATATCTTTACAAGACAAAGCGCGACAAAGAAATAAATTTAATTTTCAGAGATTCTGTTATTCCTAACCTCATCGGCTTTGAATATGCTCATCATGACAGCGTTGCCAGCGCTAATGATTTATTTGACAGAATAAAAACAGTTTATGATAAACTGAAAAATTCACCCGATAAAAAACATATTTTAACCATTGCAATGGACGGAGAAAACAGCTGGGATTCTTATCCGCTGGATGGTCAAATATTTTTGGAACGAATTTATTCTTTAATAAACGATGATAAATATATAAAAACGGTCTTAATCAGTGATTATATAAAAGAAAATAAGCAAACTGAAAAACTGTTAAAAAAAGTATCACCCGGTTCATGGATAAACCAGGAATTCCAATTATGGATTGCAGAACCGACAAAAAACTTAGCTTGGAAATACTTAATTCAAAGCAGAAATGATTTAAAAGAAGCTGAAAAGTCGGGAAGACTTTCCAAAGAACAAATCAATGCCGCAAAACAAGAAATATATATAGCCGAAAGTTCAGACTGGTTTTGGTGGTACGGCGAACCGAATAATTCCGGACAAGACCATATTTTTGACTTTTTATTCCGTGAACACTTGAAAAATGTTTATAATATTATTGAAAAGCCAACCCCTGGATACCTTGAAATGCCCTTAATCTCTTATATGGGTAAACCTATGAAAAATCCCAAACGCGAAATTACTCCTTTAATCAACGGAATGATTAAAGATAATGATGAATGGCTTTCCGCCGGTTGTATTGATATTCCTGACGGCCCTATTCTTCAGGAAAATAAATTGTTTAACAGAATTTATTTCGGAACCGATAAAAATAATTTATATTTAAGGTTTGATATTAATAAGTATTTACTTGACGGGAAAGACAATTTTAAAGAATATTTTTCTATTTATGTGTATATAAAAGCTTATAATCATTTGCAGGAATTAACTTCACCGTCCAGAACAACAAACAAAGAGTCATCATTGTTACCTGTTCAGCTTGACGGATATACACATGAGGTTAAATTTGCTTTAACTCCGAACAGAAAATATCCGCTTCAATTTTCTACGGCGGTAAACGACGGATTGTGGCAGTTAAATTGGTCACATCATATAAGATGTAATCATAAAGAGATATTTGAAATTGCTATTCCTTATGATGATTTAGGCATAAAACCGGGTGAAAGTTTTGACTTTTTCTTTATAACCGGCTGCAGCGGAGTAACCGAAGAAATTTATCCGAAAGATATACCGTTAACACTTACCAGACCGGAATAAGCGGCTCAGAGGCAGCTTTAAAGTTAGTTTAACATTTATATTTGAACCCGACTTTAAACCCGCTCTGCGGGCGTCCTACGCAAAGTCTGTCGGTTTTTGCTTCTTCTCTGCCCTGTCGTTCGCCACACTTCGTGTCCGCTCACTTCGGGCATTCACTTTTTCGAGCTTTGCTCTACGCAAAAACCTCTCTTTAAATTCCTTTCGCTCAAGCCTGTCGTTCCTACCGCTCTGCTTGTCGGAACTGCGGTTTCTTTGATTTGGATTTTGCTCCATTTCGGCAGAGTTGTTTGCTTCACTTCGTTGTCGCAAACATTCTGCCTCAGCGCTTCGGGCTTGGCTGCAGCGGCAGCTTTAAAGTTAGTTTAACTTATTTATATTTGAACCCAGCTTTAAACCCGCTCTGCGGGCGCCCTACGCAAAAACCTCTCTTTAAATTCCTTTCGCTCAAGCCTGTCGTTCCTACCGCTTCGCTTGTCGGAACTGCGGCTTTCGCTAACCGGATTTCATCCGTACGCAAAATTTGTCGGTTTTTGCTCCTTCTCTGCCCTGTCGTTCGCCACACTTCGTGTCCGCTCACTTCGGGCATTCACTTTTTCGAGCTTTGCTCTACGCAAAAACCTC
>CANPXC010000018.1 GCA_947585605.1 Candidatus Gastranaerophilales bacterium
TTAAATTAGCTTCAATAAGTTTTTGTTTTGATTTAATATCACCGTTTTGCGCTTTTCTTGCCAGCTCTTGTTCTTCCTCTGCAGTCAAATTAGGATATTTTGATATTTTTTTAACATATTCCTTTATTCTTTCATCCGTATAAAATGAAGCTTGAATATTTAAATTATTTTCTGAACTCATTACACAATTTGAAACCATAGTTAATCTCCTAATTAAATTTTATACACACAAATTTTTATTCCTAATGCAATATTGCATGGAAAGCTAAACCCTTTACGTGAAGGGGATTTACCATAAGCCGTATGATAAGTTCGGCAAAAACAGGGATAACTGATTTAAAATTTTATATATCTTTTGTATATCTTTAATATATCACTTTGGATATCCAATTGCAATACTTTTGTAAAGAAATATTAAATTAAAATTCAAATTTGAATTATTTTCTTAATATTTCTTAATGTTTTAATGGTTCGCATTCAAAAATCAACTTGGAATACGGAATTCTGTATATATGGTCAAGCACTGTTATATTTTGAATTTTAAAACTTGGTTGTATAAGAGCAATATATTCATCCTTTGTCCTAATAACCGAATTGCGTTCGTGTTCAAACATATATTTTTCAAAAGCCGAATTTGCACAATTATAGTTCATATCAGAGAATATAATTCTTGTATTATTGTTTATGTGAGAATTTATAATTTTAAACATATTTAATGCCTGCTCATCAGTCATAGCGGAAAGTATAGCTTCGGCATAAATAATGTCAAATTTGCAATCGAAAGTAATCGGAGAGCTTAAATCGGCATGTTTAAATTTAAAATGCGGATATTTTTTAGAAGCATAATCGATATAATTTTTACAGTAATCAACACCGATATAATTAACATTTTGATTTAAAAAACGTGCCACATTACCTGTTCCGCAGCCCAGTTCCAAAACATTTTCACCTGCTCTCGCTTTAATAAAATTATTGGAAAAGTTCTTTTGAAACTTTTTGCAGCCGATTAAGTTCTGATAGAAATTATATATTCTTGAATTATTAAGTATTTTACGCATTTTCATACTCTGTTATAAAATTATTATAAAAGAAAAAAAGTTATTAAACATGCTCATTAACGGAAATTGTGACAAAAATCGCAGGAATGTAATAATAAAAAAATGTGCTGATTTCTTGAATATTAAATCAGAAACAGGGAAAATTCTTGTAATAGTACAAAATTCATATAAAAAAAATATTTTTCTGAATGAAATAAAAAGGCTTGTTCCGGATTATAATGCGGAAAGACTTAAATTATACACATTCGCGGGATTATGCTACAATGCTTTTATTGATAACTGGAATTTTATATCCGGTTTAATTCACAGCAGCAACAGTATTCCGAATTTATGCGGACTGGAAATATCTCAATATATTTTTAAAAAAAGCATAAAAGAAGCCGATTTTAGTGATTATATCTCAAAAGTAAACCTTCTTCACCAATTGTTCAGGCGTTATTCGTTAATTGTTCAAAATGATTTAAGCCATGAGGAGATTATAAAACGTTCCGAAATTTTAAACGAAACCTTTTATAAAGACGCCCAAAAGGCTATTGATAATTATAAATTAAGCACTATTCACCTAAACAGTTTTGATTATTTAAGACAAATGGCGATATTTGAGAAAATATACAAGAATACCGATTATTTTAAGGATATTGATTATCTTGTTCTTGATGATGCCGATGAATGTTCATATATTGTATGGAAATTTATTGATTTTATTACACCGCAGTTAAAAGAATACGTTATCGGATATGATGAAAAAGGGTCATCGCGGTGCGGATTTTTATGTGCATATAAATCAGGAGTTAAAAATTTTAAAGCAAAATATAAATGTAATGAAATTAAAATTCAATTTTCAGGGAAATTTAACGAAATAAGCGAAAAATTTTATAACAATATCAAAATCGGGGAAAAAACCGAGTTAAAAGATATAGATTTATATTCAACCGTAAGCCGTCTTGAGATGGCGGATAAAGTGGTTTCAGAGATTGAAAATCTGATTAATTCAGGAGTAAGAGCAAATGAAATTGCGATTATTACGCCTTTAGTCGATGATGTTTTAATAAGTTTATTCAACAGTAAAAATCAAAAAGTTAATTTTCAAATAATATCCGGAAACGAGAAGCTGACCGATATCCCTTGTATTAAGTTTATCTTATCCGTTTTAAAATCGGTTAATAATATTGAACTAAAAGATTATGAAGTAAAAAATATTTTAATCAATTTATTAAAAATACCTTTAAAAAGCTCATGGGATATCAAATCCGAATTTAAAGACTATGAATTTAATAACAGTGAATACAACGATAAATATATAAAATTTAAAAGCACAATAAATTCGTTAAAAAAGGGCAATTACGGTTTAACGGAACAAATAGAGATAATATATAACAATATAATAAAAGAGTATTTAAATTCATCCGAAATCAACAAATATGATTTTCTTTTAAAAGAGGCAAAGAGTTTTGAATTAGCATTTCAGGAAAATTCAAAAGACATAGCGAGTGAATTTATAATACAAATGGAAAACAGCATAATAAGTGAAAACAGCGCGGACGCTATATCAATAAAAAGTGATTGCGTAATTGCTGCAACTCCTCAAAAATTAATAGATATAAACTATGAATGCAAATACCAGTTCTGGCTGGATATATCAAACAGCGGCTGGACAAAAGAAGACAGCGGAACGTTATATAATGCCTGGGTATTCAGCAGAGATTGGCAAAAAAAAGAGTATACGCTTGAAGATAATATTAATTTAACTCGTGATAAAACAGCAAGAATTGTCCGGAAATTAATGCTGCAAGCAGAGGAGAAGATATATTTTTATTCAAGTTTATATGATAATACAGGTGCTGAAAATTACTGCGGGCTTAATGAATATATAATTACGGGTGATAACGGGAAGGAAACAAAATTTAAAATAATCCCCAGAACAGATCAAAAACCGGTTTTAGAGTATGAAAACGGGAATATGGGCATAATGGCAGTTCCGGGGGCGGGGAAAACAACTATTTTACTTGCATTAATTATTAAATTAATGACTGAAGGAGTAAAGGGAGAAAATATCTTTGTATTAACATATATGGAATCTGCCGCAAAAAATTTTAAAGAAAAAATAAAGTCAGCACTTCCATCAAAGCTTGACCTTCCGAATATTTCCACAATACACGGACTTGCGCTGAGAATAATAAAAGAAAATGCCAATTATGTAAAAGCAGGTCTTGATGAAAATTTTCAAATTTGCGATGACAATTTAAAAGAACGCATTATTAGAGAGATATTACTTAAAAACAAAATTGATGAAGATAAATTTGATAATTATTTAAGGTGTATTTCATTAATAAAATTATCGCCGAATAAATCACAAATAAGCTCACCGTATAATGAAATAAATGACTTTTTAAAATTTTATAATGATTACAACAATACTTTAAAAGCCAATAACCTGATTGACTATGACGACATGTTATATTATGCGGTAAAAATACTGGAAGAAAATCCGAGTGCTGCGCAGTATTATCAAAATATTTGTAAATACATAATAGAAGATGAAGCTCAAGATTCAACAAATATTCAGCAAAAGCTGTTAAATATATTAAGCGCAAAGCACAAGAACTTAATTCGCTGCGGAGATATAAATCAAGCAATAACATCTACCTTTACAAACAGTGATACTGAAGGTTTTAAGAAATTCATAAAAAATAATAAAAAGGTTGAAATGAATTATTCTCAAAGATGTTCGGAACCTATATATAAGCTGGCGAATAAATTAATACAAAAAACAAGCTCGGAAAGTGTTTTACAGTCTGCATTTTATAATATAGAAATAAAGGGAACGGAAAAAAATCCAAAGTCAAACTTAAAGCCACAATTTATTCAATTTGAAAACGAGGAGTCCGAAAAAAATTATATTTTGAACAATATAAAAGAAATCATAACGGAAAATCCAAAAGCCTCCATAGGAATATTGCTTCGATTAAATTCACAGGTAAATGAATACATTGAAATGTTTTCAAATCAAGGGATAAAGGCGTCGGTAAGGAGTGATTGTCCGGGACAAAAAAGGATATTCAAATTAATTTTTTCGGTTTTAAAAATAATTCAAAATCCGTTTAATAACAATTCAATAGCAGAGCTTGCGCAAAATTATATAATTAATAATTTTTATAAGCTAAGCGCAAATGATATTGAATATTTACGAAATTTAAAAGACTCTTTTGTAAAATTAAATCAAGATGAAATAAAAAGCGAAGGATTAATCCAATTAAAATGGGATATAGACTACTGGATAAACAAAGCCTGCAGCAGTATTGATACGATAGCGCTGGAAGCGGGAATATATTATTCCAAAACTCCCGCCGAAAAATCAAATTCATATATAATATCAACCTATATAAAACGGCTTATAAGCGGCAGAGAAAGTTTTGAAGAAGTAATAAAAATACTTGAATATACAGCCCAAAAGCCGATAAGTACATATAAATTTTTTGAAGATGATGAAGATAAATCGCATTCACAAGTATACATAATGACAATGCATAAGTCGAAGGGCGATGAATTTGATTATGTATTTATTCCGCAAATGCACGAGGATAACTACCCGTTTAAAAAAGAAAACGTAAAATTAAAAAGCGGAAGCCACTTTATACAGACAATAAAATCAATGACGGATAATCTTCCGGTTAAAATGCCCGATAATTTAAAGCAAGAACAGGTTTATGAAACCTTAAGACTTGTATATGTAGGCATAACACGTGCAAAAATAGGTTTATATATAACCTGTTCCGATACTTACAAAAGAAACAGAAAAATTAAAAATAATGACTTTCTAAAAGATTTAATTTAATATAATTTCATATACGGATGTTTTTTTTTAAAACAAGTGCTATAATAGTAGTAATTGATTAGATTTTTAATTTAAATTTTTTATAATAAAAGTAAATAAAAAGGATGGATTTAATGACGTTTACCCACGGAACTCTTGAGAATGAGATATTAAATGCCGTATGGACAATGGAAGAAAACGGCGTAAATACAAAAAATATCTCAGTAAATGAAGTATTGACGGAAATAAATAAAACAGGCAATATCAGAGCCTATACAACAGTAAAAACCGTAATGGACAGATTGGCTGATAAGAATTTATTAAAAAGACAAAAATTCGGCAAAAAGTTTTGTTATAAATCTGTTGAAACAAGAGAAGAAATGGCAGCAACAGCAATAAATAAACTTGCAGGACAATACTTTAACAATGATGTCCGTTCTCTTATGAAAGCACTGGAAAAGCAATGCACAAGCATGAAAGTGTAAGCATTCAAGAAATGAGGAAAAATATTTCCAAAATATTTTTGGGAGTATTAACAAAAAAAATAAGCATACAAGAAGCATTAACAAAGTTTCCGCCTGATTGTGACGATCCGACGATTATTGCGAGCTGGCATGCATTGTGCCACCTTGAAGCGGATGAAGATTTGCGCAGAAAAGACAGCTTATATAAACAAGAGCAGGATGATTTTATAGGATTTATAACTCACACTCTTGCACAAGGGAATGAACTGCCTAAGAACATTATTAATTCATATACTCCGTACCATCCGAATTCTCTAATTTCGGGAAGCAATAATATAAAGAGCATTATAAATAAACTTACAAGATTTTTGTGTATATAATTTGTGCTTTTTCAAAGATACAGGCTTAATCATCCTCACTCTGTTGGGGTGTTTCGCTTTGTAACGTTCCTTATCGCGAAATTTTCTCGGACATCTTACATGTTAAATCCACACTTTTTACAGTATTCCCCAATTTATTCAAATTTGATACAATTTAAAAAAAGATTAGCGGGGAGTATAAAATGCGAAGACTTACATACTTAGGACACAGTGCTTTTTTTATTGAGAAAGACTGGGACGGTATACTTATCGACCCGTTTATAACGGGAAATCCTTTTGCGAATTTTGATTATAAACAAAAGCGAATAACATATATATTATTAACTCATGCACATTTAGACCACTTAGGCGACGCAATAGCCATATCAAAGCACACAGGCGCCATTATAGTAGCTGTTGTGGAACTGGCAAATTACTGTATAGAAAAAGGCGCAAAAGCAATGGGAGTAAATATAGGCGCTAACTTAAAATTCAAATGGGGAAGTGTAAGATTTTTGCAGGCATTGCATACAAGCTCAAATCCTGATTTGCCATACGGCGGTGTAGCAGCAAGTTTATTAATTGATATAGACGGAACAACCATATACCATGCCGGCGATACCGCATTAATGCCTGATTTTGCAATGATAGGAGAACTATATAATCCCTATTATGCGCTTTTACCGATAGGCGGGTATTATACAATGGGTATTGAAGAAGCTGCCATTGCGGCAAAAATGCTGTTTGCAATGGAAGTCATACCAATGCACTACAATACATTCCCGAATATAAAAGTAAACTTAAGAGAATTTATAGACTTACTTGACGCACAAGGTCAAAAATGTAATCCTTTAAAACCGAATGAGTATGTTGAAATATAATAAAAATAAACCGTTAATATCCTTTGCAGTTCCGACGGGAATAGGTGCTTCCATTGGCGGATTTGCCGGTGACGCTTCTCTTTTTGCGAAAATGTTTGCCGATGATTTTAATGTCATAGTAAATCCCAATGTAGTAAATGCCGCTTGTTTTTCGGGAATAACAAATAATATGCTTTATGTTGAAGGCTGGTCTTTAACTCAATTTATAAAAGGAAATATAAATTTAATTCCTTCAAACAATAATGAAATAGGGATTATTTTTGATAAGGGGATATCAAATGGCATATTAAACGTACATTTAAATACACTAAATGCAGTTAAAACAGTGTACGGGATAAATATTATAGGATATGAAATAACGGATGAACCTTGTAATATTGAATTTTATAACACATCAAGCGGAATTTCTTCGGGAAATGTAATAAATAATAAGACATTAATCCGCGCGGGGAAAAAGCTTCTTCAAAGAGGCGCAAAAGTTTTGGCGGTGGTATGTAAATTTAATGAACCGCCGGAGGATAATTACCAAAATGGCGAAGGGGTAGATATTGTAGGCGGAATAGAAGCCGTAATTTCACATTATATAACAAGAGAACTAATGGTTCCGACCGTTCACGCTCCTGCCTTTGAGGATATAACTATTACAAAAGAGCGGGTAGACGCAAAAGCCGCTTCAGAGTATATTACTCCTACATTTTTACCCTGCCTTTTATTCGGACTTCAAAATGCCCCGTTAATTTCTGATAAAAAAGGGAAAGAAAATAATAAGGCTATAACAATATCAGAATTAAAAGCTTTAATTATGCCTTTTAACTCTCTCGGTTCTTCAATAGTACTTGACTCCATAAGGAAAAATATAAAAGTTTATGCGGTAAAAGAAAATAAATCGGTTTTAAACATCACTAAAAATAAGTTGCGAATTAATGATATAATAGAAGTAAATACATACAAAGAATGTTTTGCACAATTAAAGGAAAATTTTTATGAAAAAGTATAAATTAGGATTTACTTTAAGCGAAGTATTAATATGTATCGTCATAATAGGCGTTATAATGGCGTTATCAGTGCAGACAATAAAAATTGCAAGAGCCTCATATACTTCTTTGGCGTATTTTGAATATAACGACATAAAACAAATATCAACAGAATTGTTAGCAGGGGATTTTGCAAACAAGCAGGGACTGAAACAAACTATTGTCCGTTGTTTAAAACCGGGCCACGGAATTGTAACATATCTGAACCCCGATAAAGATGTAATAAGTTATAATAATATACAGAATTGTCCTAACGGAGCGGCAGATATAAAAGGCGCTCAAAAGTTTGTATTCTGTGAAGCACTCACCCAATTAACCAACGTAGTGGGAACACGTAATTGTTCTACTTTCGGTTCCGTCAGTATCAGAAACGGAAACGAACCTTATATAAGTAATTTAAATCCTGATAACCCGAATTTTATAACCTCAAACGGAAGAAGATACTATCTGAGTTCTTGGACTAAAAATAACAGTATATCAAGTGAATTAGGGTTTAGAGTAATTTCTGTAGACTTAAACGGAAAATCAGGGCCGAATACAGACGACCCTAATTCCAAAAAGCCTGCAGATATAATATCTTTTGTAATTTTTGATAACGGCGAAGTATTCCCCGTTGGTGTTGCAGCTGATAATATTACACTGGGCGACAATAGAATTGTTCAATATTTGAATTCAAAAGTTAACGGGTATTATTATCGTGCAACCTCAACAAACGATGAAAGCGGGAAGCCCCAAAAAAGAGAGGGAGTCCCAAGCGACTGCTTTATAGTTGACAGAAACGGAACTGCATTTACTAAAGACGGAAGAAATTACAAACAAATATGCGATTACGCCAAAGTAAACGTACCTAATTTACATAAAGATTCTTCGGGTAAATCTGCCTTCTTCTCTTATAGAGAAGCATATTGCCAAGCATTAGGGCCAAACAAAACATCACCATTTAAAGATTATTGTTCCGGAATAGAAGGCAATAAACTATGTCCTCCTTCATCCGATAAACAAAGTTTTGATTCTTGCGTTGTTGAAAATGTAAGGCCTGCATTCAGGTACAATCTTAAATAATAAAAAACGCCTGTAAAACAGGCGTTTTTATTTGATTGAATTATTTTAATTACTCGCTGATTGCTTCATAGCAGTCATCACAAATTGTTTCATGCCCGCTGTGATTTCCTAACGGTCTGTATTTCCAGCACCGTTCACATTTTTCGCCAAGCGCTTTGGTAACATAAACGCTGTAACCGTCTTCACTATATTCATTTAAAGTATCGGAAGGCTTTTCAAGCGCAACAAATGCCTGAGATGTAATGAATATATTGCAAAGCTCTGTCTCATATTTTTTAAGAAGCTGATTATTATCTGAAACAATATAAACCGCAGTTTCAAGCGAGCTTCCGATTTTTTTATCGGTTCTTAAAGGCTCAATAGCTTTTGTAACGATTTCACGTACCTTTAATATTTGAGTAAATTCGTCTTCAAGCTGAGCATTATTCCAAGCGGAATTAACTTTGGGCCAATCGGAAAGCAGTATACTTTCTAAACCGCCTCTTTGGTTTTCGGGAGTATTCTGCCAAATATCTTCCGCTTGATGAGGCATAACGGGAACTAAAATTCTCGTTAAGGCTTGAGCTATTTCATACAATACCGTTTGGCATGCCCGTCTTGATAGAGATTTTTTACCGCTTGTATAAAGTCTGTCTTTAACAATATCAAGATAAAAAGAACTTAAATCAACAGCCGCAAAGTTTTGAAGATATTGAAAATATCTGTAAAATTCATAAGCATCAAAAGCGTCCGTTACATTTTCAATAAATATATTCAGTTTATGAAGTGCAAATTTATCAATATCTTTTAAATCGTCATATTTAACATAATCCGTGTCGGGATTAAAATCAAACAAGTTGCCCAAAAGAAATCTTGCTGTATTTCTTGTCTTTTTAAATATTTCCGTGAGCTGTTTAATAATATTATCACCGATTTTGGTATCATTTCTGTAATCAACTGAAGCAGCCCACAGCCTTAATATGTCGGCACCGTAATTTTTAATGATATCATCGGGTCTTATGTAATTGCCTAACGATTTAGACATTTTTCTTCCGTCTTCACCAAATACAAATCCGTGAGTTAAAACGGTTTTATAAGGTGCAATGCCTGTTGTAGCCACAGAAGTTAAAAGAGATGACTGGAACCAGCCTCTATGCTGGTCTGAACCTTCTAAATACATATCAACGGGAAGATTGCCCAGTTCATCGCTTCTTTTTTGAACTACGGCTCTATGTGTAACACCGGAGTCAAACCAAACATCCATAATGTCTGTTTCTTTTCTGAAATGAACACCGCCGCATTTAGGGCATTTATAACCTTTTGGCATAAGTTCTTCTACACTGTGGTTAACCCAAGCGTCAGAGCTTTCCTTTTCAAATAAATCAGCAATATGATTAATGGTTTCATCATTAACAATAACTTCGCCGCAATCCTCGCAGTAGAATACAGGGATTGGAACTCCCCAGGCTCTTTGGCGAGAAATACACCAATCCGAGCGGTTTTCAACCATATTTGAAATTCTTGTTTCGCCTGCAGCGGGTATCCAATTAACTTTTTTTATTTCATCCAATGTTTGCTGTTTAAACATATCAACTTTAACAAACCATTGGTCTGTGGCTCTATAAATAACGGGATGTTTACATCTCCAGCAGTGCGGGTAACTGTGCGTAATATCGGCTTTTTTCAAAAGTGCCTTTTGGACTTCAAGTTTTTCTATAACGATTTCATTTCCTTTGTAATAAGGAACTCCGATTAAATCCACATCATCAAACATATCGGATTTTTGCCATACACCTTTTGAGTCTAACGGCGAGAATGTCGGAATAGAATACTTTTGGCAGACTTCCCAGTCCTCAAGCCCATGCCCCGGGGCGGTATGAACACAGCCCGTACCTGCGTCAAGAGTAACATGGTCACCTAAAATTATTTTGCTCTCCCTGTTATAAAGCGGGTGAAAAGCGGACATATTTTCAAGCTCACTGCCTTTTAAAGTTCCTATAACTTTAATATCGGCATTTTCCCATTCAACATCATTTAAGAAATTGTTTAATAACTCTGCTGCAACAATATAATTTTCGTTATTATAAGTAAATACAGAGTATTCAAGCCTTGAATTTAAACAAACCGCGAGGTTAGAAGGAATTGTCCAAGGGGTTGTTGTCCAGATAACCACGTATAAATCTTTATCGGATTGTGCATTTATTAAATTATAAACTTTATTTTTATCATTGTCGTTAAATTTAAAGCGGACATAAATACTTGTTGATGTGTGGTCAGCGTATTCTACTTCGGCTTCAGCTAAAGCTGTTTCGCAAGAAGCACACCAATAAACAGGTTTTAAACCTTTTTGAATATAGCCTTTTTTATACATTTCACCGAAAACCCTTATTTGTTCGGCTTCAAAGTCAGGCTTAATGGTAAGATACGGATTTTCCCAATTACCCCAAACGCCCAAACGTTTAAATTCGGCTTCTTGTCCTTTAAGGTTTTTAAGTGCAAATTCACGGCATTTAGCCCTTAATTCACCGGGAGTTAATGCTTCTCTGCCGCCTTTAATTGTTTTTACAACCGCATTTTCAATAGGAAGACCGTGCGCGTCATACCCCGGAACATAAGGAGCATAATAACCTCTTTGTGATTTATATTTAATAATAATATCTTTTAAAATCTTATTCAGAGCCGTACCTACATGGATTTTTTCGGAACTCAAATACGGAGGCCCGTCGTGAAGAATAAATTTGTTTGTTTTATCTCTTCGTGCGAGGTTTTTTTCATAAATTTTATTATCAGCCCAAAATTTTTGGGTAACAAGCTCTTTTTGAGTAGCATTTGCTCTCATTTCAAGAGTAGTTTTTGGCAAATTTATACTGTCTTTATAATCTTTCTTTGTACTCTCTGTCATAATATCCACCTATAATATTTCATCACACACATTTTAATATAAAAAAATTGTTAAATAAAGAAACTAAATTATTCTTTTTAAAAATAAATAATTAATTTCGCCCCGGTACTGCGTATAGAAAACTTCTAAATTCGGCTTAAGCTCGGGAACTCCTCCCTGCGGTCGTCAAACAGCCCTCGCTTCGCCGCTGCCTCATCAAGAAGTTTTTACTATACTCCGTAATGGGCTTCAATTAATCATTTATTTTAAATTCTTAAAAAAAATTAAGAAAAAATATTTATTAGGCAATTTTTAATATTGATATTCATTTAATGGGTATGATTAATGGAATAAATTATATAAATTCAATAAACAAAACACCACAAAACGCCATTTACAATTCTCTTGCGTTTAAAGGGAATAATAATGCGGATACTTTTGAGCGAAAAAACAATAAGATAGAAGAAAAATTATCTTACGCCATATCAAAAATAACAGACTCATTAAAACATAACAGAACAGAATATATGGTAATAATAAACCCTGACGGAAGCGTGCATGAAAGTCAAGGTGACGAGCATAAATGTTCAATGCCATATAGCTGTATAAAAGAAGGTGCAGTATCCATGCACGGACACCCCGAAAAATTGCCGTTATCAAGCGGCGACATTGCAGGTTTATTAACCTCATCCTGCATAAGTGAAACAGCTTTTACCGTAGACGGCAAATATTCTAAATTAACAAAAAGAACTTGGCATAATTATTCTCCGTCAGATTTCGGAAGGTTATATGCGCAATTTGAAAAAGAACTTTGCTTAATGGCTTTAGATAAAATGGGAATTGATTATCACTACAGTCAAGAAGATATAATTGACATGTGTGCTGATATTCACCCGATAGTTCAGACTAAAAACTTTGAAGAAACCGTAGAATATATGAAACAAGAAGGACAAATACTGAACGGCACACCTGATGAAATGGCTCAAAAACTGATAGAAGGGCCTTTATCATTTAAAGTACTTTTTGATTTTGAACATAAATATGATAAAGCTCATAATATAATAATGAACAACTATGAAGATATAAAACAATATTTAAATTCCGAAGATGGACTTATTACCAGAAACGAATTAGTTGAAAAAATTGCAGATGAATACAATTTAGAATATGAAACAAATATGTTTTAAATTATAAATTCATTATATATGCAACAGACTTGTTATATTTTTTTATGTTTAGTATCATAAATTTAAAGATTTTTTAAGGGGATATTAATGACACAGCAAATATTGGAACAAGAATTATATAAATCCGTTGAAAACAATACTCCGGACTATATAAAAAATAACAAATATATAGATATAGAAAATAAATCGGAATTTACTTTTACATTAAAAGAAGAACATTTAAAGCCATATAATAAAGATACAAACCCGCAAGGGCTTGACCTTGATAACTGGTTAAAAAATTATGAAAAGGAAGCAGCGGTTTCTACTGCCGGAATAAGAGGTCCGCAAAATATTCTCTACCCTTATGATGTCAGATTTCCCATTAACATAATGGGCATAATGCTGGCTACATACGCCAAGGCGCTTGTTGCAAAAGAAAAATACGAAGGGCATAAACTTTTAAAACTTGTCGGGCGCGAAGTTCGTTATAATTCCGATAAGTTTCTTGATATAATAGCCCGAGTTCAAGCAGCTCAAGGGATAGAAACACTTACGACATATCAAAGAAAGACCATGCCTATTTGGCTTGCTTCTTTTTTGTGTTTTAAACTGGATTTATTGGGCGGGGAGTATATAACATCAAGCCACGGAATAAGCGTTAAAAATGCAACAAAAGATTTAAACTCACAAGGCAGCCAGTATTTGCCCGAAGAATCAATGGAGTTTGTAAATAAAATAAAAGAAATCTTTGAAGAAGTAAGACAAAAAGGAACTTATGAAATAAAAATCGCAAAATCGGATGACCCTCTGATTAACGAAAGTTTTATGAAAACAATAAATAACGGGATAGATTTATACAAAGAATACCTTGAAAACGGTGTTGCGAATAAAGAAAATATAGATTTAATAAATAATATAAAAGAAAAAATTATAATCGAAAATGTTGGCGGAAGTGCTTATGCTACTTTAAGCAAGCTTCTTGAAAAATTTAAAATAAGCGAAAAATTTGTATGGATGAACACGGAAGAAGACCCGTTCTTCCACGGCATAGGCAAATACGATACCGACCCTAAGGGGAATAAATGTTTTTACGATTATTCCGTTGATGCAACCGTAATTGCAAAGGATAAAGAAGGGAATCCGTATTTTCCCGTAATAAATACTCTTAATTACTCGAAAAAATTAAAAGACTATCCCGCGGGAACTGTTGTATTAATAACCGATCCCGACCACGACCGATTAACAGTATGTCAAATAGAAGAAAAATCACAAATTGAATTTTTAAATAAAACCGGAATAAATTACACAAATCTGGATAATAACAGAATTTTGTGTGTATATAGTGCAAACCAGTCATTTTTACTAATAATGGATTTTTGGGCTAAACAATTAAAAGCTTCAAACAGATGGAATAATCATCCGCGATTTATAATAAAAACAACGGCAAGCGCAAAAGCCTGGGATGAATGGGCTGAATTTAACGGAGTTAAAGTTGTTAATGTACCTGTCGGGTTTAAAGAGATTGCGAACATAATGAAAAAAACCGAATGGCAGATTATTCAAAATCCGGAAAAAGACGTAATTATAACAGATGTTTTAGGTAAAGAAGTAAATTTGGGTAAAAATCCGAGAATGCTGTTTGGCGGAGAAGAATCCGGCGGGATGATTATAGGCAGTGAAGATACGATTAAATCTAAATCCGGCAGAATGGCAATAGCAATGCGGGAAAAAAGCGCGTCAGAAGCAATCATTATAGCTTCCGCACTTGCCGCAAGTTTAGAAAAACGCAATAAAACGTTATCTGCCGCCTTAAATGAAATTTTTGAAAATAATAAAATTATAGCAAAATATGATATAAGAGAAGATATTGCATACTATAACGAGTCTGAACCCGATATAGTTAAACTTACTCAAGCGAAAAAAGACGGCGAAGCCTTAAGAACCAAAAATGATTTATTCTATTTAACAATGGCTTTGGCTTATTTTGAAGGTAAAATTTCACTTGAGCAGGTTAAACAAATCTTTAAATCAACATTTGCTGACCTTAATTTTGATAACTTAACGGATATAAAATTTGTCGGGGACGGAACATTTCTTCAATTTACCGATAAATTTATAGAAATAAGACCCTCCGGAACAGACGCAAAAACAAAAGCCTACGGGGCAGGAAGCAATAAAGAAGATATTTCCCGTTTTGCACGTATTTTAGGTAATTATTCGGGAGAATTGAATAGTGAATATCTTGCAATAATACCTAAAGATTATTACAATAATGCTAAAGATAAATCAATGGAAGAATATTTAAAATTCACAAATAAAGATACGGATACAAGACAATTTAAAATTCCGAATTATCATCAAACACTAGGTATATAAGGAGAGAGAAAATGGCAGATGAAGCAAAAATATTGGCAACAATACCAAGAAACGCAACCGAGCAACTTCAAATAAGTATTAATTCATACAAAGAAAAAAAATATCTTGATTTAAGAATATATTACACAACAGATGACGGAGCAAATTGGAACCCGACAAAAAAAGGCGTAACAGTTTCACCGGATAATCTTGTAACGTTAAAAGACGCAGTAGAAACAGCTATGCAGGAACTTTTAACCGTTGAAGAAGAATAAATGTTAAAGATAATAAAAATTTTTTCTTCAAATATAATAATTCTCACTGTAATCATAGTATTAAGCAGTATATATACAGACAAGAATATAAATTCTTTTCATAACATAAATTATATTAATGCTCACAGCCGTATTGATGAGTCAAAAATTAATATTAAAAAATATGATATAGAAAAGAATAATGTTATTCGTTTAAAACTGACCGATGAAAAATTTAAAAAATTTTGCGGTGAAGAACGAATAAAATTTGGAGAAGAATATAAAAATCTACCTCCCATAGTATTATTAGGCTGTTCTTATGCTTACGGCCACGGATTAAAAACAGAAGAAACTTTTTCTTATAAATTATCAAAAATTACGCAAAGACCCGTATATAATTTTTCAGGGTGCGGTATCAGCGGAATGGAAAGTTTCGGGAGTTTAAAAGTTTTTATATCTGAAAATGAAGCAAACAGAGAAATAATTAAAAACGCCGAATATGTAATCTATTTATACATGCATGACCATATTAACAGATATTTGGAATTAAGTTTTTTATATAACTCTTATAAGGAAATATTTCCGCCAAAAAACAAATTTGAAGAAACACTTATAAGTATACCTTTAATAAGACTTATATGCGCTGTTAATAAAATACGTCAAATATCAGCCGGAGGATGTAAAAATATTAAATACATTAATAAATTCATCAATAAAAGCGAACAATATTTAAAGCGCATAATCGGTATAATAAATGATGAAATTCACCAATACAGCCCGAAAGCTAAATTTATTATAATTTTATATGATGAAAAAATATCGGAAGATACCGGAAATTTAAAAATTATGTATGATTCGGAAATACTTAATTCCCGTATTTGGCAGGAACTAAAAGATGAAAATAATATTGAAATTATTCATACCAAAGATATTACGGGATTTGTATTTGATAAAGATTATAAATTAAAAGAAGATATATCAGAATGGCACCCAAATGAAAAAGTATGGGATATATTTACTCCGAAGTTTGCAAAAAAGTATATTAATTAGTATTATATAAACAATGGAAGATGATATAAAAAAACAAGTAAATAATAAACAGGGCATAACAAAAAAGTATGCCCTTTGTCTTATAGATATAAAGAATTTAGGGACAAGAACATTTTCATATCTCATTCCCGAAAAAATGAAAGAAACAATCCGCATAGGGCAGGCTGTTTCAGTACCGTTCGGAAGAAGGAAGCAAAATGTTACGGGTTTTGTTGCTGGTTTTTCAGATTACCTTGAAGAAGGTATAAAAGCAAAAGAAATAGTAAAAATTATAGACCGCAGAGCTGTTTTTACTTTAGATTATCTTAAATTTCTTGACTGGATTGCAAATTATTACTGTTGTGATATTAATATGGTTATTCAAGCTGCAATTCCAATGAAATTTTTAAAAGAAAATTCGGGTAAAAAGGTCAGAGAAAAGACAGAAAAATACATAGTATTTAAAACTAAGGAAAACGCCCCCTTAAAAAGGCACAAAATTCTTAATTTACTTGAGAAATACGGAGAAAGGCCCTTAATTGATTTTGAAAAAGAAGCAAAAACAACAAGAACAACCATTTTAAAAATAAAAGAAGAAGGATTTATTGATATAATTGAAAAAAAAGTATATCGCAATCCTTTAAGCGTATTTAAGAATATAACTCCGGATACATTTCCTCAACTTTCCGATGAACAGCAAAATGCATTTAAAATTATCAGCGAAAAAATAGACGCAAAACAAACAGAACCGATATTGCTTCATGGAATAACAGGTTCCGGTAAGACGGAAATATACTTTAAAACAATCCAAAAAGTGCTTGATGAAGGAAAAAATGTATTATTTTTAGCGCCGGAAATAGCTTTAGCTTCTCAATTAACGTTAAGATTAATAAAACGGTTTAATCCCGATGAAATAGCCTTGTGGCACAGCAGTATATCCGAGGGAGAAAAATTTGATGTATGGAATAAAATAAGAGATAATCAAATCAGAATTATTATAGGTGCGCGTTCGGCAATCTTTGCTCCGCTTCGCAATATAGGATTGATAATTATAGACGAAGAACACGAAAACGCATATAAACAAACATCACCGGCTCCAAGGTATGACGCAAGAACCGCAGCTGAAAAATTATGCGAAATACACAATGCTTCTTTAATTAAAGGCAGTGCAACACCCGACATAAGTTCATATTACAGAGCTTTTTCCAATTTTAACATAATAAAATTAAATAAACGTTTTAACAATGCAGGCTTGGCGAACGTAATTACCATTGATATGCGCGAAGAATTTTACCGTGAAGCAAGAACTTTATTTTCAAATACGCTGGTGAACGCAATAAAAGAAACCTTAAATAATAAAAAACAAGTAATATTATTAATGAACAGGCGTGGTTTTTATACCAGCGTGCAATGTCAAACCTGCGGAGAGGTTATAAAATGTCCGAATTGTGATATTCCGCTGGTTTACCATTCGTCCGATAAAACAGTAAAGTGTCATTGGTGCGGTTATTCCAAACATTTACCCGACCTTTGCCCCTCCTGCTCATCCCCCGAGCTTAGAATGAACGGAGCAGGAATACAAAGAATTGAAGCTGTCGTTCAAAAATTGTTCCCGAACGCAGTAACGGAAAGAATAGATTCTGATGTACTTTCTTCCAAGACTAAATATATAGAAATTCTTGACAGATTTCAAGGCGGACAAACAGACATTTTAATCGGAACACAAATGATAGCAAAAGGTCTTGATAATAAAAACGTAGAGCTTGTCGGGGTAATTGACGCGGATATAAGTTTCGCACTGCCCGATTATCGTTCCGGAGAAAGGGGCTTTCAACTGCTAATGCAGGTTGCAGGCAGAGCAGGCAGAGGCGATAATACGGGTAAAGTTATTTTTCAAACTTACAATCCCGATATTTATGCAATAAAAAATGCTCAAGCTCAAAATTATGAAGAATTTTACAAAAATGAAATTTCAAGACGTGAAATCTTTGACTACCCGCCGTATTGCCAAATTGTAAAAGTTGTTTTTTCTTCCAATGATGAAGTAAGAGCCGCAATATGTGCGAACGAAGTCGCATTAAAACTTCAGGAACAAATTAAAAAATTGAATTTAACGGAGTATATTGAAGTTCACGGTTCCATGAAATGTATAATGCATAAAATTAATTCCGAATACAGATATCAAATAATAATTAAAAACAAAATGAATAAAAAAGGGCATTATATAATTTCAACATTTGTAAAAAGCATTACTGCAGCAGATGATATAAAAATGATTATAGATATAGACCCTGTTGATATTATTTAGTCATTCATATTTTTTAAATACTTGCTGACTTTAAAATCAGCGCCGGTAGAATTTTTTATATCTTCAACCGAAAATAAAGGATTAATTTCGGTTAAAATAAGTCCTTCCGGAGATACCATAAATACGCAGCGTTCCGTAACAATCATATCAACTTCTTTGTAAGCGGTTAAGGGGAGTGTACATTTTTTTACAATTTTAGGCTCATTCTTTGAAGTATGAGTCATCGCAACAATAACTTTTTTAGAACCGACAATTAAGTCAATGGAACCGCCTATGCCGGGAACAAACTTCCCCGGGATTTGCCAGCTGGCAATACTTCCTTCGCTGTCTACTTGAAGCGCGCCCAGAACGGTAGCGTCTATATGACCTCCGCGCATAATCGTAAACGCCATTTGAGAGTCATAGAAACAAGCGCCCTTATTAACTTCTACGTATGCTCCGCCGGCATTTACTATTTTAGTGTTGTAATTAGGCCCCTCTTGTGTTTTTCCCAGCCCTAATATTCCGTTTTCAGATTGAATAATGATGTGCTTTTTTTCATCAATATAATTTGCCGCCTCGGTAGGAAGCCCTATACCAAAAGTAACAATGTCATTTTCTTTAAATTCTTTGGCTATACGCTTTGCAATTATTTTTTTTACGTCATCTTTAGTTAAATTTTGTATAACGGTATTCATTATTTAATACCTCCGTCAACAATATAATCAATGAAAATTCCCGGAATGACAACTTCATCGGGATTAATACAGTCAACAATTTCATCAGCTTGAACAATAACTACATCAGCAGCCGTAGCCATGGAGGTATTAAAGTTTCTTGTTGTGCCTTCAAATTTAACATTTCCGTATCTGTCGACTTTTGTTCCGTAAATTATTGCAAAATCGGCGCCTAAAGGTTCTTCAAATATATATTTTTTACCTTTAATTTCAACAATATTTTTCCCCTCCTCAAGGATAGTACCTATACCTGTCGGAGTAAGCACACCGCCCAAGCCCGAGCCTTTTGCGTGGATTTTTTCCACCAGAGTTCCCATCGGATAAAATTCAACTTTAACTTCACCGGCATGCATTTTCTCAAGCGTAACGGGATTAGTCCCTATATGTGTTGTAATTACTTTTTTTACCAACCCGTGTTTAATCATTAAACCTTTATCAACATTTTCAAAAGAAGTATCATTGCAAATCATTGTTAAGTTATTTATATTTTCTTTAACAAGTTCATCAATGATTTTATCGGGTGCGCCGCAGCTTAAAAAACCGCCAATCATTACGGTTGAATTACTTTTTATAAGCCCTGCCGCTTGTTTTGCAGAAATGATTTTTTTCAAGGTATTTCCTTCTTTTGATATTACGGAAATAATTTTATCACATAATTAATTTTTTTTAAATTTTCTTTATATAATGGGTAAAGCACTTTAATTTGTGCTATACTTTTTAGACAATAATTTTTAGGGATATCGCATTTATCAAAGGGAGCGTGTATGCAAAATATTGCAGGGGAAAATGTATCGTTATATTGTGATTTCAAATCCGGTAAATGGCAGCATGAAATAAATGTAAGAGATTTTATACAAACAAATTATACACCTTATGAAGGCGACAGCAGCTTTTTATCTGCTCCGACTCAATCAACGGTTGAGTTATGGAATAAATGCCTCGAGCTGTTTGCACAAGAACGCGAAAAAGGCGGCGTTCTTGATATGGATACGGAAATTATATCAACAATAACCTCGCACAATGCAGGATATATTGATAAAGAACTTGAACAAATAGTAGGCTTGCAGACGGATAAACCGTTAAAACGTTCGCTCCAGCCTTTTGGCGGAATAAGAATGGCACAGGCTTCATGTCAATCATACGGTTATGAAGTTAATCCTAAAGTAACGGAATTATTTACCAAATACAGAAAAACTCATAACCAAGGTGTATTCGACGCATACACTCCCGAAATGAAGGCTGCAAGACACTCTGCTATTATAACAGGGCTGCCTGACGCATACGGCAGGGGCAGAATTATAGGTGACTACAGACGTGTAGCTTTATATGGTATTGACAGGCTTATTCAGGATAAACAGGAACAGTTTAAATCCTTAGAAGGAGAAATGACTCCCGAGCGCATTCAGCTTCGCGAAGAAATAACAGACCAGATTAACGCCTTAAACGATATGAAAACTCTCGGCTCAATATACGGATTTGATATTTCAAAACCCGCGAAAAACGCTAAAGAAGCTATTCAATGGCTTTATTTCGGATACTTATCAGCCATAAAAGAACAAAACGGCGCCGCAATGAGTATCGGAAGAACTTCTACATTCATTGATATTTACATTGAACGCGATTTAAAAAACGGAACACTGACAGAAGAAACGGCACAAGAGTTAATTGACCATTTCATAATGAAATTAAGACTTGTAAAATTTGCACGCACACCGGAATATAATGAACTGTTTTCAGGCGACCCCACATGGGTAACAGAATCTATCGCAGGCATGGGAACAGACGGCAGAGCGCTTGTTACAAAAAATTCATTCAGATATTTACATACATTGGAAAATCTTGGAAGCGCACCCGAGCCGAATTTAACGGTTCTTTGGTCAACAAGACTTCCTCAAGGTTTTAAAGAGTATTGCGCTAAAATTTCAATAAATACCTCATCAATCCAATATGAAAATGATGATATAATGCGGGTAGTACACGGTGACGATTATGCTATTGCCTGCTGTGTTTCATCAATGGTTGTAGGTAAAGAAATGCAGTTTTTCGGCGCACGCGCTAACCTTGCAAAATGCTTATTATATGCAATAAACGGCGGTGTTGACGAAAGATTAAAAGAGCAGATAGGCCCTAAATATCAGCCAATCACCTCTGAATATCTTGATTTTGATGAAGTTATGCAAAAATATGACGATATGATGGAATGGCTGGCAGGCTTATACGTCAATAC
>CANPXC010000019.1 GCA_947585605.1 Candidatus Gastranaerophilales bacterium
CCCAATGCCTTTTGAAAAATGGCGGGCTATAGGCGGAAATAATATTTTATTAAAAGCGGATTTAGAGTGTATGCCTTGTTCTCTGCAAAGAAAATGTCCGAACAATAAAGCTTGTATGCGCAGCATAACTATAGAGCAGGTAAAATCCGCAATAGATAAGATGACAAAGATTAAAACATATTCATAATACCTTGATAATAACCGGTATAGCCTGTATAAAGAATATATCCGACAAAAATTCCGATAATGATAATCATTATCGGTTCAACCAGTTTTAATAAAGATTTTAATGAAGTATCAAGCTGCTTTTCATAAGAATCAGAAACAACCATCATTGTTTTATCAAGGTCACCCGATTTTTCACCTGACGATACTTGTGAAATGGCGTATGATGAGAACACTCCCGCAGTTTTAAATGCCGTTGTAATTTCACATCCCGAATAAATCCTTTTTACTGCCTGATTAATTTTTCTGTGGATATCAGAAATATTTATAACCGAATTACCAAGCTCAATAGCATTAGCGGCAGGTATACCTGCCTCATAAGCAAGCGAGGTAACAGCAAAGAAATTTGAAAACAAATATTCTTTAAACATTCCCGAAATTACAGGAACTTTTATAAGAAAATTATAAATTTTATTTACAAATGTTTTATTTAGGATAATTACGGTTATTACAGCCCCTAAAACAGCATAAATAATAACTATTTTAATAATTGCAGCAACCAATAATGAAGATACAGACAAAGAAGAATAATCTCCCATCGAAGCAAAAACCTTTAAAACAAAGAACTTAAAGAATAATAATACCGCAAAAGCAAGACAAAAAATAAATGCAGGATATGTAAGAGAGGAAATAATATTTTTTTTGACTTCAACTTCTCTGTTCAAACTTTTTATAATTTTAGATAAAATATTTTCAAGTTTACCCGATTGCTCGCCTGCAGTTAAAAGAGTTGAATAAGCTCTGCCGAGTACCGCATCATTTTCATCAACGGCTTCTTTTAAAGAATATCCCGACTCAATTTTTGTTAGAATTCTTTGAGATAATATTTTTATTTTTTTATTGGAAGTGGAATTAACAATTGAATCAAACACTTGCTGTAAAGATAATCCGGAATTATACATAAAATAAAATGAATTAAAAAATTCTAACTTATCTCCGGTCGAAAATTGGATTTTTTGTAAATCTTTATAATGCAGTTTTTTTTGGTGAGGGCGCGGAAGCGAATTTTGAGCTTCATTTATTTCAATAATAATAAGCCCGTCTTTTTCCAAATGCAAAGCCGCCTCAGATATACTTCCGGAATTAATATTTCCGTTGATAATATTCCCTGCTTTGTCTTTTGCTTTATAATAAAATTTACTCATAACATACATTATATATTATCAAATTTTTTTGTGCTAGTATAAAAAAGTTATGAAAGCATATATACTACCATTAATATTAACGTTATTTGCGGGTATGTCCACATTGCTGGGCGGGTTTGTAACATTCTTTGTAAAAAGGAACAACTTAAAAGCACTATCTGTCGGGCTGGGATTTTCTGCGGGGGTAATGGTATATATAAGTTTAAATGAATTAATGAGTGAAGCGCCCGTTATGCTTCATCGGTATTATAATATAATTCCCGCGAAATTATTAGCATTCGGCGGATTTTTTCTGGGAATGATAATTGCAATATTAATCGACTATTTTATTCCTGACCATATAGAATCCGATTTTTTAAGCACCTCTAAAAAATGCAGACAAAGACACCAAATAAGGAGAGCGGGATTAATCACGGCCATAGCTGTTACTTTACACAACTTTCCCGAAGGTATGGCAACATTTTTAGTATCCAGTCAGGATATAATGCTTGGTATACCGGTTGCATTTGCTATTGCAATTCATAACATACCGGAAGGTATAGCAATAGCGCTTCCGATATTTCATGCAACGGGGAAAAAACGGCTTGCGATATTATATTCGTTTGTATCCGGTATATCAGAACCAATAGGCGGATTAATCGGAGTAGTGTTATTAAGAACGATAATGCCCGATCAATCAATAGGTATAATGACTGCAGCTGTCGCAGGGATTATGGTATATATTTCTTTTGATACACTTCTTCCTCTGGCAAGAGAATACGGTGAAAACCACCACGTGATAATCGGAATAGTTTCCGGTATGCTGATTATGGGATTAGGACTAATTTTTCTGTAAATTATACTCCATAATATAATCATCCATAACAAATCCGTTTCCTATATCCGTTACAACAGAATCGATATTTTTAAATCCCCATTTTAAATATGCGGAAATAGTGTTTTTGTTATATTTATTAACCGTTAAATAAACAGATTTTTTATTTAAATCTCTTGCAATGTTCAATATATATTCAAAAGTTTTTCCCCCAAGACCTTTATGTCTGAATTCTTTTTTTATGTACAGTTTTGACAAAAACAATTTATTATCTTCCGGGCGAACTCCAAAATAGCCTGCATTTTCACCATTATATCTGATAATTTTATATATATAACCTTTATTTTCAATAGCAGATTTAATAGCATTATAAGACTGAAACATATTAACCATATAATTTATTTGCTCCGATGTTAACAAGCAAGGCCAATATTCATGCCAAATTTCCGAGGCTAAAATTGAAAGCTGTTTAATTTGATTATCCGTTTTAATATTTAAAAAATCCATAACTCACTCAATCGGTATGTATGCGCTGTATACAAGACTTGCGAAATCTTCAAAATAGCTGATTTGAGTAGCACTTCCAGTCGGAATGTAAACTTTAAACTGATTACAAGGCGGAATTGCAAGTGCATTTGCAATGGCAGCTTTAATAACTTCTCCGTGCGTAACAATAATTATACGCTTATTTAAATTTTGTTCAATGATATTTTCAATTGTTTTAGCAACACGCTTATTAAGTTCAACAGTTGATTCACCGCCTTCGGGGCAGTAATTTTCCGGATTTTTATGATATTCATCAAGCATATTAGGATATTTTTTTTCAATTTCAGTAAAAGACATTCCGCTCCATAAACCATTTTTTCGGCTTCTTAAGTCAGGGAGAATTTCAAAATCGTGCCTGCAAATTTTAGAAAGTATTTCGGCACTTTGAACAGACCTTAAGGCAGAGCTTGCAAATATTTTATCAATTTTAAGTCCTTTATTATTCACCCAATTAGCGATTTTTTCCATTTCATACTTACCTGCAGCATTAAGTGCCGGGTAATTTTCATCATCAAACAACCTGTTTTCTTCAGTATTAATTGTTGCACCATGCCTGATGAATGTAATTTTGCATTTTCTCTTAAAAATCATAACTAAATCCTTTGATAATATAATACCTTAAAATAAAGATTTATAAACATAAATTATTGGCATAACTGTAATATTTGTAGTACAATATAATAGAGAGTTAGATTGGGGAATATAGCATGACAACACAAACAAGTAATTATGATGCAAGTAATATAAGAGTTTTGGAAGGATTAGAAGCAGTAAGACTAAGACCCGGAATGTATATCGGGTCAACAAGCCAAAGAGGATTACATCATTGTGTATATGAAATTGTTGATAATTCAATCGATGAATCATTAGCAGGCTATTGCAAACATATAAAAGTAACAATAAATAAAGATGAAAGTGTTACGGTAGAAGATGACGGACGCGGAATTCCGGTGGATATTAAACCGGAAACGGGCAAATCAGCGTTAGAAATTGTACATACAGTACTGCATGCCGGCGGGAAGTTTGGGGACGGCGGTTACAAGGTATCAGGCGGACTCCATGGTGTTGGAGCTTCAGTTGTTAACGCACTTTCAGAAAAAATGGTAGTTGAAGTATCAAGAGATGGTTTTATTCACCGTCAGGAATATATGCGCGGAGAGCCTACAGGCCCGGTAGAGAAAATAAGAGAAACAGATAAAACAGGTACTAAATCAACATTTTGGCCCGATCCCGAAATATTTAAAGAAACAACAATTATGGACAGAGAAGTAATTTCTAACCGATTGAGAGAAATGGCTTTTTTAAATAAGGGGTTGAAAATTACTTTCATTGACGCAAAAAATGATACACAGGAAGAATTTCATTATGAAGGCGGTATCGGAAGTTATGTTGAATTCTTAAATAAAAATAAAAACGTGATGTTTGAAAAACCGGTTTATATGGAAAAAACCATTGACGGGATTGCTGTTGAAATTGCACTGCAATATACGGACGCATATAATGAATCGGTTTTAAGCTTTGCAAATAATATTAATACACATCAAGGCGGAACGCACTTAACGGGGTTCAGAAACGCAATAACTCGTGTATTAAACGACTACGCAAGAAAAAATAATTTATTAAAAGACTCTGACCCGAATGTAACCGGAGATGATGTACGTGAAGGTTTAACTGCGATTGTCAGCGTAAAGCTCGGAGAACCGCAATTTGAAGGACAAACAAAAGAAAAACTCGGAAATACCGAAGCACTTAGTGCCGTAAACGATGTAATAAAAGAAAAATTCCAAGAATGGCTTGAGTTTAATCCTAAATCAGCCAAACTTATTATTGAAAAAATCTTACAAGCTCAAAGAGCGCGTGAAGCTGCACGCAGGGCAAGAGATTTAACAAGAAGAAAAACCGCGCTTGAAAATTCAACACTCCCCGGTAAACTTGCGGATTGTTCAAACAGAGAACCGGAAAAATGCGAATTATATATAGTCGAAGGCGACTCCGCAGGCGGTAGTGCAAAACAAGGCAGAAACAGAATGTTTCAAGCTATTCTTCCTTTAAGGGGTAAAATCTTAAATGTTGAACGTGCAAGATTGGATAAAATATACGGAAATAATGAAATTCAATCTTTAATACAGGCTATCGGTATCAATATAAGTAAAAATGAAGAAGATGTTAACATAGAAAAACTTCGTTATCATAAAATTATATTTATGACCGATGCGGATGTTGACGGAGCGCACATCAGAACGCTGTTATTAACGTTCTTCTTTAGATATGCAAAACCATTAATTGATAACGGGTATGTATATATTGCACAACCTCCGTTATATAAACTTACCATTGGAAAAACCTCCGAATATCTTTATGATGACAGAGCTTTAGATAAAACATTAAGAGAAAGAGGCACTTTAGGTCTTACTCTTTGTGATAATTCAAAAGATAAAGTATGTTCAAATGAAGCTCTGGTTTCATTAATCGGAAATATGTCAGGATATTATAATTCATTTAACAGCCCGATTATTAATGCGGTTCCTTCGGTAGTGATAAGAGGATTAGTAAGAGCCGATATTAAACCTGAAGACTTTGATTCTACACCAAGAATGGAAGAAATAATCAGTTATCTCCAACACTATATCAAAGACCATGCAGAAAATTACGGCATTATTGAAGCCAAAAATTATTCCGTATCATTAAAACAGAATGCCGAAACCGGAAAATACTCAATAAAAGTTGATTTGGGCGAAGATATAGAACCTGTAGCAATTACTCAAAATTTTATTAAATCAAATGAGTTTGCAAAAATTAAATCAACCTACCCGCTTATCAGAGAATTCTTATTTGAAGAAGAAAAATCATTAAACTTAAATACGGGTAATGAAGATATAAAAATAACTTCATTTACCGAACTGCAAAGAATTATAGAAGAAAGAGGGAAAAAAGGCGTAGGTATACAGCGTTTTAAAGGACTGGGAGAAATGATGCCTCAGCAATTATGGGAAACGACAATGGACCCTGCAAACAGAACATTGCTCAAGGTTACAATTGAAGATGCAATGCTGGCAGACCAATTATTTGATGTTTTAATGGGCGATAATGTTGAACCCAGAAGAGAGTTCATTGAAAATAACGCTGTATATGCAACTAACATTGATACTTAATTCACAAAATCCGAGGGCATTATATAGTGAATTTAATCATTAAATTGCTAAAATTAAAAATTACAAAGATGTTTATATGTATTCTTATGATTGCATTTATAGCATCTTTGTACTTTTATAGGGATTGGTATTTCACCCAAATGCATAAATGTATCGGATTTTATTATGTATATAAAGGTGATAAAGCATATCAAAATCAAAAATATCAAAAAGCAATTGATTTGTATAAAACAGCATTAAGAAATTACCCCGGACACTCGCATGCCAGTTGTAATTTGGGAAATATATACGTAAGTTTTGAAAATTATTATGAAGCCGTAAATGCCTATGAGCAAGCATTAAAGTATAATCCTAATTTTATTGTTTGCAGAATGGATTTAGGAATTATTTTATCCGAAAAATTAGCGAACTATGACAAAGCTATTCAAGAGTACGGAAGAGTTATAAATTCCAATCCGTTTACAATAAATATACCGTTTATATATGATAATAAAAAATCAACAAAAGAGAATAAAGGTATTGCATATTATAATATGGGATTAGCATACCGCGGGAAAGCCGTTTTTATGGGCGATAAAACAATTACCTCCGTAAAATATTTAAAAAAAGCCGAAGAAGCATACTCCAACGCAGAAAAATATCTTAAAGATGATTACGATAACACATACAATTTGGCGCTTACAAATCATCTTCTGGGGGATTACAAAAAAGCGGGATTAAAATACTGTCAAGCTATAAATATTAGTCCCGAAAGATTTGAAGCTCACTATAATTTTGCATTATTACTAAGAACAATGGGATTAAACAAAGAAGCACTTACTGAATTTGAAAAAACTACTTTATTAATTGATTATTACGGAAAAGACGAAAAAACAAAATATATATTCGGCATAATTAATGAATTAAAACGCAGGATAATAAATGAAGGCGGGTATGATTATTTGACCGAAAGAGAAGACTTAACGGCTCTTTCACAAAATGAAACAGTATATTCTCACGGCAAAATTATTTCATCAAAACAAAAAGATTATGATATGAAAAAATTACTCAAATGCACTATGGAAAAACAATTTGAAGAAATTTAATTATGAAAAAAATTGAAAAAAATATTGAATTTTTAAATACATTGGCAAATATACTCTCAAAAAAATTGTCACCTGTTAATACTATGACAACAATCAGTAAACTGTTCCAAAAATACCTAGATACGGAAAAAATTAATTTTGTTATTTGGGATAATAATAATATGTTGTTAAAAGATTTTGTACTGGATTATAAATTTGATGAAAATAACCAATCGGGTCAAATAAACTATTCATTTACAAATTTTGCGTTAAATAAAGGTACAAATTTTTATTTTAATGACACGGAAATAAACTGCGAAACAAGCAGTGAGGATATTATTCAAATAGAAGAAATAAAAGAAGAAACAAACACAATATTATATCCTTTAATATCAAACGGAGAAGTTTTCGGGCTAATCAGAATAATTACCCAAAAAGAAAATTTTAATAAAGAATATTTTTCGCTGTTAAACATTGCTTCAAGACTAATTTCGGGTTCAATAATAAATTATACTTTAAACGAACAAATGGAAATAAGCTTGAATTTTTATAAAGCGATGAAAGATATAGCCAAAATAATAGAAAGCCAGTATGAATTATCATATATTATTCCACTAATAGGTGAAATGATTGACAGATTTATGTCTTCGCATTTAATATATGTCTTTATATATAAAGATAACAAATTTCAGCTTGTATGGCCCAATGCCTGCAAAGACGAGCAAGTTTACCAATTACTTACAAAATTATCAAGTGAAAGCGAATATATTTTATCTTCAGATAACAAGATAGGAATATTTCCGATTATAAGTGAAAATAACTTATTAGGGGCGATTGCTGCATACAGTAACATAGAAAGGCTGTTACAAAAGGATATAGACTATTTATCACAACTCACAAGGCAATCGGGGATGACAATTCAGAGAGCAAATATGTATGCCGAAGTTTTAAAATATGCTACATTAGACGCATTAACGGGATTAAATAACCGAAGGCAGTTTGAAATAAGGTTAAATCAAGAAGTTTCAAACAGTAAAAGAAACAATACCCCTATGTGCTGTATGATGATTGATGTAGATTATTTTAAGAAGGTGAATGATACATACGGTCACGCCGCCGGTGATTGCGTACTGCGAAATGTAGCCGATATAATAAAAGCGGAAATAAGGGAATATGATATAGCTTGCCGATACGGCGGTGAAGAATTTTTTATAATACTTCCGCAAACCACAATAAATGAAGCAAGTCTGGTTGCACAAAGACTGCGTAAGGTTATTGAGGATACTAAAACCGACATAAAAGAGTGCAATATTGATAATGTAAATTATCTGAAAGTTACGGTCAGCATTGGAGTATGCGCCTATGATACATCCATGGACGCCGCAGAAACCGCACAAAAAGCTGATAAAGCATTATACGAAGCAAAAGAAACAGGAAGAAACAGAGTTATTATTGCCTGACAAATAAATTTGTTTTATTCTTTTATTAGTAAGGATTTAAGAATTGTTTATGAAATATTTAAAATACATAGCCTACAGTTTAATAGTAATTATTCCCAGTATAATAACAATACTTATTTACAATGATAAGATTACTCAAAATTCACCAATATACTACAAGCAAGGAGTGGATTTTTACAATAAAGGCGACTACCAAAATGCATATTATAATTTCGGGCAAATCAACAGAATAAGCCCTTTATATTCAATAGCTGTATATAAACAGGCAAAATCCGCCCAAAAAGCAGGCGATTTTAAGACTGCAGCACTAAAATATAAGTTATTCATACAAAGAAACCCGAATTCATTATTTACACAAACAGCGGCATACAATCTTGCTAAGTGTTATTATTATCTTAAAGAATATAACTTATCAAAAGAATATTTTTTATTAGCAAAATCAAAAGATAAAGATGAAGTTTCCGCGGCTGATTATTACCTCGGAGAAATTGAGAAACAAACAAATAAAGAAGAAGCTGCAAAATACTTTTTAAAATACTTGAGTGCGAAAAACGATTTAGACCGAAATTATGAAATAGCAGCAGCCCAAGAACTTACCACTCTAGGTAAAGAATTAAATAATAATGAAAAGCTTATAGTCGGTAAAACGTACTACAGAAATAAAAAATACAATAAAGCGCTGGAATTTTTTTCAAAACTGCCTTTAGATGAGTGCTGGGATTATCTTGTTCTGTCAAATCATTACGCAGGCAACAAAGTTATTGCAAAAAAACTAATAGAAAATGACATAAGTACTTATTCAAATAAAATACAACAAGAAAATTTACATAAAATATATGATGTTTATACTTCTTATATGAGCGGAAGTAAATTAAAGAATTGGACGCAAATGCTTAAGCTTATCAGAAGCAATTCACTTGCGGGAGAAGATTATGCACTATATAAATTAGCGGAAACGACAACGCCTGACAAAGCATTGGCATATTACAATGATATACAGCAAAAATTCCCCGGGTCATTGTATGCACCTGAAGCACTATGTAAGATTTTTAAATCATATTATAAATCACGAAATTACAAATCCGCAGAAGCCACAGCCATTAAGCATTTAAAGACATTTAAGAATATAAATTCAACCGCGCAAATGTTATTTTGGCTCTCAAAAACCGAAATTAACTTAAATAAAATTTCAGAAGCCAATTCGGTATTATCAAAGCTTGCGGCTAATTATCCGGACGATTATTACGGACTGAGAGCAGAGTATATTCTAAATAAAAAGAATGATTTTTGGCAGACAAATCCGAAGGATAAAGTACCAAACAATAATGAAGAAATATCATTTCCGATATCCTTATCTCATCTTGATATAAAGGATTTGAAATTAATTAATACTCTTTTTGAAATGGGTGATTACGAAATATGGCTTGACGCTGATTTCGAGAACAAAATAGCGGAAAGCTGGTTTGAATTAAGAAAAGATAAAAAATCCAAATCAATAGTTTTGGCTCGCGATGCAATACAGAAAATGGATACAAAGCCTTCATTTTACAGTGCCGCATACAAATTAGCATACCCGCTTCATTGGAATACCGAAATTAATATCGCAGCAGAAAAACTTAATCTTGACGCATTCCTAATTATGGGATTAATCAGAGAAGAAAGTTATTTTAATGAACATGCAAAAAGCAGCTCTAATGCAATAGGATTAATGCAAATCATGCCTGAAACCGCAAATTATATGATATCAAAATTAGCCGTAAACATTCCTTCCGATACGAACCTGGAAGATCCGAAATTAAACTTATATTTAGGTTGTAACTATTTAAAATATTTAAGAGAAAGATTTAATAACGATTTATATGTAATAGCAGCATATAACGGCGGAGAAGGCTCCGTAAATAAATGGATTAAAACGCTTAATACCGAAGATTTAGACGAATTTATTGAAAACATTCCGTATGATGAAACGAGGAATTACGTTAAAAAAGTATTCAGAAGTTATCATTTATACAAAAAAATATATAAATAATTATATAGAATTCAATTGACAAAACGTTTTAAAATCGGATTTTAATTCCGAAACTTTGTCTTTCATATTATTTAAATCAAGTTCTTCCGCAAAAGAATAAGCTTTTTCATACATTTCATTAATCAGATTTATATTATTTTGGGAATAATTTTTAGAACTTTTAACAAATTCTTTCATATAATTACCGTAAGCGGCATAAAGTTCAATCATCTGATATTTTAAATTAAACTGTTTAGCAATCATAACAGCTTTTTCAAAATACATTTTAGCGGCGGTAAAATCGCCTTTTCTCAAATAAATTTCAGCAATATATTTTTGGAAATAAATAATAAAGAAATAATTGTTTATCTTAGGGCTTTGAGCAATTTCAAGCGATTTCATGGCAGTATTTAAAGCCTTTTCATCATCACCCGATTCCACAGTTAATTGAACAATCAGCAGCCAGGACAATAACGCTCCGATTGCAACTTTTTCTTTCGCGAAATAAGTTATTTCTTCATTAAATATTTCAAGTGCTTTCTTTGTGTTACCTTCTTGCTTTAATACATATCCCAGGATTAATTTCAAAATATTCTTGGTAAAATGTTCATTTATATTGTTAGTAAATGCCGCAAGCTCAAATAAATCTGATTTTAAGCCTTCATATTCATTCAATAGAATTCTGTTAATAACATTGATTAAATTCCACTCGGAGAGTAAAGCCGGTTCTACAATTTGATTTTTACATTCGGAAGATAATGAATTTAATAATTCATTGGATTTATTTAAATCTCCGCTGATAGTATATGCAAAAGCCTCAATCAAATTAATTTGCAATACATAGAAATCCGTTTTATAAGTATATTTTTCAATAAATTGTCTTAACTGTTCAATAACATTAAATACTTGGCTGTTACCCTGAATTGCATAAGCCTTAGCTAAAATTGTTTTAGACAATAACCAAGCGTCAACTAAAATTCCTTTATATTTTGCGTCAATTTGTCTTGAATATAATTCAGTTTCCAATTCGGGAATTATTTCCTCATTAATAAGATTAATGATTTGCTCGCTATTACCTATATTAAATAAAGCTTTTAATTTTCTTGTTTTAATTAGAGCAATATCGCAAGCAGAGATATTTTCCTGTTCCGTTATAGCTGAAATAACCGCGTCCACGGCTTCAGCAGCTCCGAAATAATTACCGCTTAAATAACAGCTTTTTACAAAATATCCGGATAAATCAATAATTTTATTAATATTTACCGATTTTATCACGGTATCCAGAACATTTGACAAATAAGTTACAGCCTCGGCAGGAGATTTTTCACAAAGCAGTTTTCCGATTTGTTCATATATTTCAGACTTTATTAAATCAGAATCGGCAATACCTTGTTCTTCTATCAATTTTAAACATTGCTTTTGCGAAATAATATATAAATTCGGGTCGCCAAACTTAGCTGCAATACTTGCCGTATCCTGCCAAATAATAAATTCATCCTGTTTCGATAAAGCGGCAGTGCAGGAAATTAATTTTTGCAAATTACTTGATAAAATAAGCGGTTTTAAAGTTAAATAAAGCCTTTGTGAATTTTCCTTATATAATAAATCTGCTTTAGCTTCTTGATATATCATTTTCCATAATTCAAGGCTTTTAAATTCACAAGTATAATTATCAACACGGACAATATATAACTCTTGTATTAAATAATCAACAATTTTTTCAGCTCGTTTCACCGGCATAGTTACCGCCAGAGTTAAAATGCTGGTTGCAAATCTATACCCCATTATTGCAGCCATAAATAATACATTCTTAATACTTGGCGAAAGTGAATTTAATCTAAGCTTTATAAGCTCTTCAAAAGTCTTAGGTTCAATCGAGGGCTTATTATCCTCATTAATAATTATGTCATTATCTTTTAAAGAAATATATCCGGTATTAAATAACAACGCCATTTCCTGCTCAATACGCATTGCATTACCGTTAGATTTTTCAATAATATAATCCAAATAATCTTCGTCCATGATATCGCAAATATCAATATATAAAGAGCGTTTTACTGCGTTTATCATTTCCTCGCGCGGCAATTTATCGATATTTATTGTTTCAAATATTCCCTCATCAAGCCCGGTCATATCAAAATAACTTTCAATTGATTTATTTTCCTGATATGCGGCTAACAGCTTTAATCTGTTATTGAAATAACCTTTTTTGAGCATATAAATAATAAAATCATAAGAAGCACCGTCCAAAAGCTCAAAGTTATCAATGGAAATAACTAAATTACTGTTAAGAGTAAATGATTTTATTACTTTTTCCAATATAGAAAACATTATTTGCTTATTAACAGGAATATTTTCAAACTTATCTTTTTGCGAAGGATAAAAAATATTCAAGAATAAAGATAATTCTTCACCTTCAAGAAACTTAAATATTTGAGCGAAATTACTTTTGTTAAAGTCTTTAATAAAAGCCTCTGTAGTTCTGGTATATGGCGGAAACCCCATAATTCTGAGGAATGCATCCTGGAAAAATCCGAAACTTGTAATTTGAGTTAACGGAGTACAACTTCCGTATAAGAATAAATAACCCTTTTCGGATAAACAATCAGAACTTTGTTTTAATATTGCGGTTTTTCCGCTTCCTTCCGCTCCATGAACAGCGATGACGTGTTTTGTTATTGATGTTTTGATTATATGAACAACTTGTTTTACCGCTTCGGGCTGGACTTCTATTTTGCTGTAATCTTCAAAATCTTTATCAATAATTTGACCGTCTTGAGGTTCTTCTTCCTCCAGACTTTCTTTCACATCAATATCTGCAATTTCTTCCAGCGGTTCAATTTCAATATTATCCCCAAGAGGATTTAAATCTTCAGATTCTTTTTCCGGTGAATTTTCAATATCGACAGCGTTTTCTTCAACATCTGTTTCATTAGTTGTTTCTGAATTTGTGATGTTTTCTGTTTGAGATTCATCACTGCCGCTTTTGCATTCATTTTCTTCAAATTCAGAACTTACATCAAAGGGAACATCAAATTCATCCGTAATATCAGCCTTAATTTCATTAACTTCGGTATTTGGAATTTCATCTTGCTGCAGCGAAGCTTCTTCAGCCTCAGTTTCTTCAATCAACTCGGGAGTTTCATTATCTTCCGTATTTTCTTCATCAATATTAAAAATGTTTTTTAGTTCTGTTTTGTCAGGCTCATCTTTAGAATGATGAATTGAAAGTAAATCATTGAGTTCATCTTTTTTAGGTTTTTGAGCCAGATTTTGCCCCGATGAAAAAGAATTAACAATTTCAAAAGTTTCGGACGGTTGTTTAATATCATCCTTATCGGGATTAACTGCCTCAAAAGGCGAGGCACATTTTCTGCAAACATCAGCGGAATAAATATTAAGTGTATTACACTGCGGGCAGGCTTTTAAAAGTTCAAAACCGCATTCGGAGCAAACTTTTGAACCAAATAAATTTAAAGTTTTACACTGCGGACAAACTATATTAACCTTTATTCCGCAATGACTACATCTGATAGAGTTATCAGGAATTTCAGCTCCGCACTTACGACACTTCATAATCCTGCCTATCTTTTGCCGTCTAAAAATTTACTTATTAATTTAGAAAGCTGCATAAGCCTTTTTGACACTTCAGACTGAGAAAGATTTAACGCTTTAGCTATTTCGTTTTGTTTTAAGCTCTTTACATATCTCAAGTAAAATATATCAAGAAAATATTGAGAAGGCAGCTCCTTATGAATAACACAGACTGCATCCGCGATTTTTTGCAGGCAGTCTTTAGTAATAAGAATTTCCTCCACACTTTCTTTAGGGTCGGGGAAGTCCAAAATAAATTCAGAGCCGAAAGTTTCGCTTTTGTGTTCCGGTTCAGGTGCAAAGTCAGCTATTTTAACTTCTTTTGTAGGAATAAAACCTTCATTTGTCCTTCTGACCCTGCCTGAATCTTTTAAAACACTCAAAATTGATGTATGAGCAACTTTTTTAATATAATTTTCAATTTTTTGAATATTAGAAGAAGAATTAAAAATCATGTACGATTTTTGGAAAGCTTCACTGCAAAAGTCCTCTAATAAATCTTCATTACCTTGAAAATTCTTATTTGCTCTAACAGCTTTTTCTATTAAAGATCTTTGTTCATCGATTAAAAGCACAGATATATTTCTCTATTTTGTATCTTAACAATATAATAAAATATAATAACAAAAATTACAATTTTATTATAACTTTAAGATAATACATATCTGCTTTAAGCGCGCCGTTACTCAATATTTCAGATTTTTCACCTTCAAATGTTTCATTAATACTTTGTAACACAATGTCATCAATTTGAGTTGAACCGCTTGAATCTGCAATTACAACTTTGTTTAGATTACCGTTATTTTCGATTGCCATTTTAACTGTAATGTTTAAATTTGAAGGATGTTCAGTCGCATTTATAATATTTTTTCTGAGATTAAGCTTTAATACATCATCCAATTTTTGGAGGTAACTTTTGAAAGTCGGGTCAGTAAACAATTGAGGAGAACATAACCAATTTACGCTCCTTAAGCTTACACCGGCATTATTAGAGAAGGCGGAAGTCATTGCCTGATTTGCGTCTGTTGTACTATTACTTGTGTTATTTAATAAATTATTCTCATTTAACGGAGGTAATTCAATTGTACCTTGAGCGGGCATAGGTTCATTACCTTGAGGAATCGTATTATTAGCGCCTTCATTTGGAACGGGAGGATTTTCCGGTTGATTGTTAATATCCGGTGAAAACATATCATTATTTGTTACTGCCGGAGTTTCAACGGCTTGATGTGCAGGCGGATTATTTGCAGTCGTTGTTTTTGAACCTTTATTTGTAAGTAAGAATATTCCTGCTCCGCAGCCGATTAATACCAACAGCAGAATTGCAGCTATTAAAGCAACAGGTTTTTTACTCGTTGAGGAACTGTCTTGATTTGAATTTTCGTCAAAATCTTCAAAATCAGACTCTTCATTTTCTTCATCGTCGTCCCCATATTCTTTAAATTCTGAATTTTCATCACTATCATCTTGTGAATCATCATATTCTTCAAATTGGTTATCTTCTTTGGTATTTTCTTCATTATTATCTACAGTGGAATCATAAACTTCAAATTCACTATTTTCATTGCTGTTATCAGCAGAATTACCTCCGAATTCATCAAATTCTTCCGTTTGTACTTGCTGAACATTTTCGGATTTTTTATTTTCAACAACACTGTTTTCATTCTCATTAGTATCTTGAGCGTCAAATTCTAAGAAATCAGTTTTATCATCTTTATATTCTTCCGGTTCAATGAATTCATCGTCAGCACCTACCGGGTATTCTATAAAATCATTATCCCCTTTTGTTTCATATTGTTGATTTTCATATTCTTCAAAATGTATATCATTTGAATTTTTAGCCGATTCATCATTTTCAAGCGCAGCAAGATTTTCATCACTTCCTGGTTTACTGTCATTTATAGAATCATCAACTTGAACATATTCAATAGTCCTTGCTCCGGCATTTTTTATTGTTGATAAATCTATATCATCCTCCGTGCTTTGAGGATAAGTTTCAAATTGTTCATTTAAAATATCATCATCGGAAAGTTCCGCTTCATAATTTTCATGTTTTTCATCTTCCGGCGGAACCGAAGTAATATATGAATATACAGGTTCTCCGAATTCATCATAATCAACTATAACCTTTTGAACATTATCATTTGAACTACCATCTGAAATATTTTGAATTTCGGTTTCTTTATTTTCGGAATCTATAATTTCAATATCATTCGTATCTTGATTTTGAATTTCTATATCATTTTCAGCGGTTTCATCACCGAGAACCATTACATCATCGGCATTATCTTCCAATATATCCACGGAATTTTCATTAATTACTTCAATATCCTGATTATATTTATTATCCGAATTTTCAAGAACTTGCATGTTTGCATTATCTTCTTTTAAAAGATCAAGTTCATCTTCCTGAATAAGGTTAACATCGTCTTCCGTATTGGTTTCTATGATTAAAGAATCATCTTTTTCCGGAGTATCTTCAATAATTTCAAGTTCACTGCCCGTGTTATCCGGCAAAACGGTTTCTACGTTTTTATCTTCAATTTGAGATACTTCGGTATTATCAACATTAAATAATTCATCCAATATATCTGAAACAGTTTCGCCTGCCGGTTCTTCATCAATACCTTCCATATCGTGATAAGTCGGTTCAATAATAGGGCTGATATTATTGTTTTGAACAGGGCCTAATGTTTCCGCGGTATCTTCGGCAGTATTTTCAACGACATCTTGTATTATTTCAGGAGCGTCATTTTTTAAATCATCATCGCCGATATAAATTGTTTCTTCTTTTCCTTCGTATTTTTTATCATCTACAGCTTGAGCGCCGATTATATTTAAAGTTTGGTCTTCCAAAATTTCAGGATAATTACCTATGTTGCAGCTTACCATTTCAAATCCCGTAAAGCAGCAGAATTCAGTTCTGCATTCACTGCACTCAAAAAGATGTTTCAGAATTCTGTTTTTTGTCTGAACATCCATTTCTTCATCAAGAAGGCTTAAATATGATTCTCTAAACAGCTCATGTTCCGCCGGAGCAAAGTTTGTAAGCTTCGGTTTTACTATTTTCGCCAAAAACTCATCATAAGAAATTAAAGACTCTAAAGCAACGCTGTAATAATGATAATCAAACGGCTGTTTTTCAAGTAAAGCAGTATCCGCAAAACCAATTAATTCAGCTTTTTCCAATTTAGCGTCAACTTTAACCACAGCATAAAAATCCGGAACTATATCATTTTCAAAATGAGTTCTCGGCAGCAGTACAATATTTGAATTTGTAATTACTCTGACATCAATGTGCCAGTTATTAACATATAAATCAGAGATTTCATACTGCTCATTTAAAGCGGCATTCCTAAATAAAGTCATTGATTTTTGTATATCATTATCGGTTTTTTCAAGCGCACCTATTAATGCATATAATGCCACCAAACAAGCATAAGACCTTTTTCTTTGAAATTCTTCCTTTAATAAAGAGGAATAAATTTTTGCATATCCGTATGTTTTTTCATCTATATTTAAACTTAAAGTTTTTGACGCCGTCATAATTATACTCTCCAAACTCTCCCTACTTATATAGATTACATATTTAAAAAAAATATTCCAAATTTTTTAAAAATTACATAAATAAGAAATCTATGCTTTATTTTTTTAACTGAAATTGATATAATAATATTGGTCTCAATAAAAAAGTAACAAATTGTTAAGAATATACTAATTCAACAACAATTTTTTACTTTTATGTGTTTTAAGAATGTACGAAGTAAAAAGGAGGTAATTATGATAAACCCTGTAAGTTTTAGAAGCGCCACCGCCGGTAATTTTTCACAATTAGTAAATAAACCTCAAGCATATAAAGTACAAGAACAACCGGCAGCAGCAGCAACCATTAAAGGTGAAAAGAAAAAAGGTTCATTGGCAAAGAAAGTATTAATATTAGCCGGTACGGCAGCAGCAGTTGTCGCAGGCTTAGCAGTAGGTCATAAAAACGGCTTATTTACTAAAGTCACTCCCGAAACTAATAAATACATCAAAACAGGTATGGAATACTTAGATAAAGCAGGTAAATTCGTTTACGATAAATTTACTGCAGTAAAAACTACCGCAGCTGCTAAATATCAAGAATTATTTAATAAAGTAAAAGAAAAAACAAATGTTGAAGAAGTAAGTGAAGCTGTTAAAGAAGCAGCAGATGATGTAGCTGAAAATCTGTAATAAATATTTTTAAAAGGTGTATTATAGTTACCTCAAAAACGGAAGAATAAAATTCTTCCGTTTTTATTTAAAAATCTTAATCTTTTTTAAAACACTCTTGTTACAATATTTTAAAGTATTATTCTCCCCGTAAATTTTTTATAATAAAATTAAATATATAAAACATGTAGCAAAAAATTTTTTTAGCATGTTTTATATGAATGAAATAAATTATTAGGAGCAATAAAAAATGATTAACAAAGTATCCCCCGCAGGAATAAATACACAAGGTTATAAACAAAATAAACAGGGTAAAAAAATTGCATTATCCCTCGCAGCATTAGCGGCAGCTGATACAGCAATATTATATACGGCTGCAAAAAAAGGCACATTTAATCATACTCCCGGCGGAATTAAAATTGTTGAAGCCGCAAAATCCGTTTTAAGAAAACCCGCTACAGCAATTTTCAACGGTGTAAATTATGTATCAAATAAATTCCAACTTGCAGCTAAAGGAAACCCAAATCTTTCAGCGCTTACAGATAAACCAAAAGCAATTGTTAAAAATGTTAAATCTTTATTTGCATCAGCTAAGAATTTTGCAGTATCCAAATTAAACTTACAAAAATTTAATCCGGATTTAGCGCCTGCAGCAGAAAAGGCAGCAGAAACATTTAATAATTTTGTTAAATAACAAAGAATTTAATAAATAAAAAAGGAGAAGTTAATATTAACTTCTCCTTTTTTATTTATATACTTGAAACGAGCCTAAAACCCTTAAAAAGTTTACATAAATATTAAGCTCATTTAAAGCGGTTTTAATTTTTATATCCGTATCAAAGCCTTCCATTTCCATAAAAAACAAATATTCGCCTAACCCTTTTTTAGAAGGCCTTGAATCAATATAAGATAAATTTATGTCATGCTTTGCAAAGATTTTTAAAACATCGCAAAGCGCACCCGATTTATTTTTAGTGGAAAGTACAACGGCTGTTTTACCTTCATTACAGATATTTGGACTAATTCTCCCCAGCAGGTAAAATCTTGTTTTATTATCTTTTTCATCGTTTAAATCTTTTTTTAAAATATTTAAATTAAAAATTTTAGCGCATGTTTCATTTGCAATAGCCGCTATTTGAGGATTTTGAAGTTCTTTAATTTTAGAAGCGGCGTAACTTGTAGAAGAAACTTGTTTTAACTCCGCATTAGGGAAGATATTATATAAATTATTTGCACACTGAGCCAGCGCTTGAGGATGTGAAATTATTTGATTAATCTTAGAAACATCATTCCCTGTTGATAATAACAGATGATTTATGGGCAGGGAAATTTCACCTTGTATTTTTACAAGGCTGTCATCTAATCTTAAAAGATTATCTATAGTTTCTCTTACAATACCTTCAATGGAATTTTCAATGGGGAGAACGCACAATGAAGATAAATCGTTTTTTAAAGCGCTTAAAGCTGTTTTTATATTTGCGCAGGGAATTTTATTTTTAACATCAATATTGCAAACCTGCATAAATTTTTGCATGGCAGCGTGTGCATTTGAGCCGTCAGGCCCGAGGTAATATAAATTTTCTGCTTTTAATTCAGACATTTGCTAAACCTTTAATTCTTATATAAAATAATTTTACACAAAAAATTAAAAAAAGGATTTTAAATGTCGGAAATAATATTCGGAACAGACGGCTGGCGAGCAGTATTAAATAAAGATTTTACATACCAAAACGCTGATAAAGTTATTAACGCGATTTCCTGCTATATTTATTCGGTTTCAAAGTATGAGAAGAAAGTTTTAATCGGCTACGACCCGAGAAATCAAGCTGATACCTTTGCGCAATACATTGCCGAAGAACTTACCCAAAGAGGATTTTCTGCGGAATTAAGCGATAAAATTATAGCAACACCGATACTGGCGTATAATGCATTAAATCAAAATGCGTATGCAATTATGATTACAGCTTCGCACAATCCACCCGAATATCTGGGAATAAAGTTTATTCCGCCATACGGAGGCCCCGCTACCGATGATATAACAAAAGAAATTACCAATCATTTAAATGACAATTTCCCAAAAATACAAGAAAATAAAGACATTATAAAAGTTTCATTTGAAGAAGAGTACATTAATCATATAAAACAAATTACGGATAAAGAAAAAATAAAGAATTCCGATATAAAAGTCAATTATGACGGACATCACGGGGCAGCGGCAAAAGTATTTAAATATTTATTGGATTTATACGGAGTTTCAAACAATTCTAAAAATTTAGAGCGGGATATAAATTTTGGCGGTTTCATGCCTGACCCGAAAGAGAAGTACCTGCCCGGATTAAAGCAAAACTGTATAAACAGCGGAAACATCGGATTAAGTAACGATGGCGACGGCGACAGATTTGGAGTTTTTAACGAAAAAGGAGAATTTGTAAAAGCCGATGAAATTATCGCGCTGCTGTTAAAGCATTTGGCGGTA
>CANPXC010000020.1 GCA_947585605.1 Candidatus Gastranaerophilales bacterium
TTCTGAAACATTTACAATTTTTTCGTCGCTTAAATTTTTAGTCACCGCGCATATAGGATGAAAGCCTATGGGGCTTATTTCTTTTGCCTTATTTATTATATATGTAAGTGTTGCGGCATTATCAACCACGGGATTTGTATTACCCATTGGGCATATTGCCGTATACCCTCCGGCTATAGCGGAGGCAATACCTGTTTTAATTGTTTCTTTTGCTCCGAAACCAGGTTCTCTTAAATGACAATGCATATCAACCAATCCCGGTATTACGGTTTTACCTGTTAAATCAATTACTTTTTCAATTGGTAACGGCTCAAGTCCTTTTGATATACATTTTATAACACCGTCTGTTATTCTTATATCGGTAATTCCTTCAAAATTATTTTTAGGATTTACAAGATTTCCGTTTTTCAGAAGCATTTATACCCCGCTTCCTTTTAAAAGTGTATTTAATATTGCCATTCTGACATAAACTCCGTTTTGCGCTTGTTCTAAAATGGTTTTACCGACCCTGTTATCCAACAATTCGGATGAAACCTCAATATTTCTGTTCGCAGGCCCGGGGTGCATAAGTATCACGTCATTCGCGGCGTATATTTTCAATAATTGCGTATCAATTTCGTATAATCTTTTATATTCCGAAGACTCAGGATATCCTTCCTTTTCATGGCGTTCATTTTGAACTCTTAACACCATTACTACATTTGCGCCGTCAACTGCTTGTTTCACATCATTATGGCAAGTGATATTGAAAGCTTCTGCATTCTCAAATTGCAGATATGTCGGGGCGCAAAGGTGTATATTCGCCCCCATTTTAGATAACAGCGCGATATTGGATTTTGCTACACGGCTGTGTGAAACATCGCCGACTATTACTATTTTTTTATTTTCTACCGTGCCTATTTTTTCAAGCATTGTATAGTAATCCAAAAGAGCCTGCGAAGGATGTGCGTGAGTTCCGTCACCACCGTTAACAAATTTTATCGGATATTTAACCTGCCGCATTACATTATTGATAATACCCGACAGTGAATGCCTTATTACTACCGCATTTACACCCAAAAAATACAGATTTTCGATTGTATCTTTTAAGCTTTCACCTTTTGATAGAGAAGAATGAGCAGCGTCAAAATTTATTATATTCATTCCCAGTTTTTGACCTGCGATTTCAAAGCTGCAGCGCGTTCTTGTTGAATTTTCATAAAACATTAACGCAAGCGTCTTTTTTGCCACTTCGGAATTTTTCTTGCCTTGTTTAAATTCTTTTGCAAGATTTATGATATTTAAAATGTCTTCTTTTGAAATACTTTCAATATCAATCAGATGTTCCATTACGCTTTTGCCTTTTCTTCTCTGCTTCCCGGTTTTACCAAAGGTATTCCTTCCTTACACAACGGGCAATTTTCAGGTTCATATACAACAGGGTCAATTTGCATTAAAGATTTTATATTATAACCTGTTTTACCTTTTGTTCTGTCTACTATGCAGCCTACGGCAACAATTTCCGGCTCGAATTCTTTAATGGCTTCCGTTGTTTCTTTTATAGTTCTTGCAGTGGTTATTACATCTTCTATTATTACAACTCTTTCACCCTTTTTTAAAGTATAACCGCGGCGAAGCTGCATTATTCCGTCTTTTCTTTCCACAAATAAATTGCGTTTTTTTGCATTCTTTGCAGTTTCATATCCTATTATTACAGCACCTATAGCGGGTGCTACTATTGTATCAAATTCAATATCAGATAGTTTTTCAGCCAACATTTTACCAAGTTTTTCCGTTATACCCGGATATTGATATAACTTAGCACACTGAAAATATATATCCGAATGCAATCCCGAGGTTAAACAAAAATGTCCATGCAGTACACCTTCGGTTTGTTCCAGTAAATTTAACACTTCATTTGTCATTATTTCCTCAATTCTTTTTTTAATTCTTCTAAATTTTTAAATCCGTTTTGAGTTATAAACTCAGCCAATTCATAAACAAGTTTTTGAGCAATATCGGGATGGGTAAAATTTTCGGTTCCTATTTGTACCGCTTCAGCGCCTGCGGCAATGAATTCTAATACATCATTAAGAGTTCTTATCCCGCCTATTCCGATTACAGGGATATTTACAACTTTTGAGAGTCTTATTACAGCGCCGATTGCAACCGGTTTAATCCCCATGCCCGAGTATCCGCCGGTTATTATCGTTTTTGATATTTTACCCAAGCTGCAATTTATTTTTATTTGGCTTCCTTTTAATGTATTTATAGCACTAACGGCATTTGCGCCGGCTTTTTCCGCGGCAATTCCCAATTTCTCTATTGAGGTTACGTTAGGAGTCAATTTTACGATTAAAAATCCGTTATAAACATTTCTAACTGCCGAAACAAGCTCATATAATGAATTTTCATCCGTACCGAATTCCAAACATCCTGATTTTACATTCGGGCAGGACACATTTAATTCTGCTGCTTTAATTTGATTATCATTACATATTTCAGCGAGTTTCGTATACTCATCAATCGTTGAACCTGCAAGGTTTACCACATAATTAATTTTTTTAGATTTTAAAACAGGTACTTTGTCCTGAAGGAATTTTTGTATTCCTACATTTTCAAGTCCTATTGAATTTATCATGCCCGCTTCTGTTTCGGTGATACGGGTATGTTTATTACCTACTCTTGGGTTAAGAGAGATTGCTTTTGTAACGATTGCGCCTAATTCCGCCACATCAATGAAATCATCGTATTCATCGGTATATCCGTATGTCCCGGAAGCTGTCATTATTGGATTTTGGAGCATAAATCCGTTTAAATTTACATTAAGTATATCATTCATTACTGCCATACGACCTCTTTCCCCGAAAAAACCGGGCCGTCTTTGCAAACCGAGGCATTAATTATTTTTCCGTCTTTTTTAATATCAATCACACAGCCTCTGCAAACTCCGATACCGCACGCCATAACTTTTTCCATTGCAACTTGAATTTCCAAATCAAATATTTCGGCTAATTTTGCGGTTTCCCTCAATACTATTAAAGGCCCGCAAACATATATTATTTCGGGCTTATATTCATTAATTACAGCGCCCAAATAATTTAAAACGCTGCCTTTTTCTCCGGCTGAACCGTCGTCAGTATATACTTTATCTACATTTACACAGTTTGGTATTTCATTTTTATTTAAAAAACCGCAAATAAAAAGATTTTCCTGTTTCATTTTATCGAGTTTTGATTTTAAAAATGCTATCGGGGCTGCGCCTATTCCCGCACCTATTAGAAGCGATTTTTTATTTTTTATATCAAAACCGTTTCCAAACGGGCCTATTACATCTATATCATCTCCCGATTTTAATGATTTTATATATTTTGTACCCAGACCTCTTTCTTTAAACATTATTCCGATTGTATTTCCGTTTTGGGAATATACGCTGAAGGGGCGGCGCAATGTTAATCCGCTGCAATATATTGATATAAATTGTCCGGGTTGAATTTCCTCTGCCGAAGGCAAATTTATTTCTATCAAGTGCGAGTTAGATGATATTTTTTCAACTCTTGATACTTTTGCTTTATATATTTTTTTTGTTTTATTTTTTAATACATCCATTCACTGTATCCTGCATTTTTAATTTTTCGCTTCGCTCGATTTCACCCTGCGCTCCGTCTTAAATTTTGCTCCATTCGGGCTTCCCATTCGCTTCGCTGCGCTGCCGCTCATTTCGCCCTCTTTACTTCGGGTTCACTCGCTTCGCTCGATTTCACCCTACGCAAAATTTAAAAAAAAAGAAAAACTAAAAGTTTTTCTTTCTTTTATATGTTTATATATTTAATTTTATATGTATGACAATGCATGACCTATCCCTTATTTCTTTGTATTATCTATCCAACAAAATTTTAAGTCAATTAATTGACACACAATTTTACAAATTAAAAATATCCCTAAGTCTATTTCGAACATTTTTAAAAGGAATTATCTTTATAAAACAATTTAATATATATGAATATATTAATAATGAAGAAGTTTGTTTATCTATATATTTTTGATTTATTACAGCCAAATTATCATTTTGTGAATGCTCACATCTCACAATATACTGTAAAACATAAGAATGTTTATCTGATACTATATGCATTTTTATAAGAAACGGTAATCTTTTATATGCATTATACGGCTGTGTACCTTGAATATTTTTTGTATATTCATAATGCACAATTTTTAGTTCGGCATTTGCCAGCATTTCCGCAAATGTTTTATAAGTAAAAAATCTTATATGAGTCTTATCTAAAATCCCGACAGATGTATAATTAAAGTTATTTTTAAATAAGTCAGCTTTAATACTCCCGTTAGCAATGTTTGGTATGGAAATAAATATTTGCCCGTCCGATTTTAAAAACTTTTTAAATTCCGTTAATACTCTTTCCGGCTCATACAAATGTTCTAAAACATCACCGAAAATAATAAAATCAAAAGAGTTATAGAACTGCTCTATTTGCTGATGGGGGGGGGATTTTATAAATTCATTTAAGTCTGCCTGTATAATATTTTCATAACAATTTTTTCTTTCCGCAACACTGATACTTTCAGAATTATATTCAATTCCGTAAACTTTACAATTACTGTTTTGTGATTTTATGGCTGCACCTAAAATCCCGCAAGCACATCCCACATCTAAAATCTTTAAATCCTTTTTTGAAGCATTTTTTATGAAGTCTATAAAATATCTCCTGGGATCATTTTTATCCAAAATTTCATTTTCATATATATATGCACGTTCAATTTCGTTTGCAGTCATACAAATTCTTTCATAATTAAAACTATGATATAACTTACAACAAAATAAATATTAATACAACATATCAGCTAACCGGCTAATTTTTCTTGAGGATTTTTAGAATAAATTATTTTCATACATTTAATATGAAAGGATTTTATATGTTTTCTCACGGCGATATTACTAAAGATTTATCAAGAGCTAAAAAATTTTTTGAAGATATTGTTTCTTATACGGTAGGCCCATTTTCACTAAATGATATGATTAATCATCGCATTAATACTTTAAACATAATAGATGTAAGAGATTATAATGATTATGTTGAAGGGCATATTCCCTACTCTGTTCATATACCTTATAAGGAAACAAAAGAACATCTTGATATGCTTGATAAAGAAAAAGTTACCATAATTTATACATACTCCGATTCATGCCCGAGAGCTTATAATACAGCCTTGGAATTAATAGAAAAACACTACCCCGCCGTAGTTCTTCGCGGAGGATTTAAAGAATGGAAAAAATTTGAATTTGATATTATTAAATCAGATTCTGCGGATTATAATGATAATCAATAAAAATCCGGCGATTGCCGGATTTTTTATATAATTTCTATATCAGGATTAATAACTTCACCCGAAAGCAGATAATCCATATATTCAATTAATTCGGGATATTTTTCAACTTCAGATAACCTTTCAAAATTATCAACATATTTTTTGCCGTATTCTGAATATTTAGAAGCATAAGCGCCGTCATGATATCTCCACGCCATGCCTTTTTTAACATCACTGCCGCAAGGAAGTTTTTTTCCGTCTTCTATTTCTTTTGTATTTTTATCAACTAAAAACTTTAACTGATAAATACAAGCGTCCAAATTATCATAAGGATCCATTAAATCCAACTCATTTTCAGTTCCGGTAAATCCTTGACTGTCATTTATATCAGAAATCGTACTCGGAGTTAATTGGAACGGGCCAAAGGCTTTACCCGTATAACTTACTATAATTTTTCCGTTTTTATATATATTCCCATGAGTTTCTATGGTTAATATTTTTAAAACATCCTGAATAGTGACTTTATCTTCACCTAATTCTTCCAATCTGGACTTAATTAATTGATAACCGTCTTCCCCTAATTGGTCCGTGAATGTAGTGACTGTATCTACAATTTCATTAAAACTATTTTTAAGTTCTTCATCACCGTCAAGAATTTCATTTGCCTTATCTATCATTTGTTGAGTATAAATAATTAACTCTTGAGGCGGCAGATTGTCTATTTCAGCCTCCGGAGTGATTTGTTTATCCAAGTTAACATTTGCGCTATAACGTGCTAATTCAAATGCCCCGTCACTGTTAACATCTATTTGAACTATGTCAGGATGTATTTTTTCTTCTAATTCTTCATAATTTATCTCATCTTCTGCAATTAAAGGTTGTGCTTTAACTTCAAGTTCCGAACCGCTGACAGGTGAACCTAAAAGTAATTTTGAAATAATTCCGGCACCCGCAAGTATTTCAATACCTAAAACTTTTAACAGTTGTTTACGTCTTTTTATTTCTAACTTTTCTCTTGCAGTTAGCTTATGTTCCCTTGCGTTAGAAAATTCGTATGTATCTTGGAATACAGGTTTTTTCTGCGTCTTTTTATGAACTGCGGAAGGTTTTGCATTCACATCGCGTCTATACTCAATTATGTTATTATTTCTTCTGATATCTATTAAATTAATACCATCACTTACTTGATTTTTATGCTGTGTTGTTCCTTGTCTTCTTGCCGGAGCATAATAATTTACGGCAGAAGTTCCTTGTATTTTATCCATTTCTGTTTCCTGTTAATGTTACGGCTTTTCCTTTATTTTAAAATATTAGAAACTTTTTTAATTGCTATATTTTTTTTATCATTTAAAAAAATTTAATAAAAATTAATAATTAATTTTTTAACAACCCTCTATATGGAGTAGTTTCTATTTTATAAATTATGATATATAAAAGATATAGTTATGTAAAGGACACTGTCGAAATGGAATTAAAAGAAAATATAAAAAAATATTTGCTTATTAAACATGTTGAAGCAAAATTAAACGAATGCAATTCAAAAATTTCTAAATCAATACCTTGGATTCAAAGAAAAAGCATTTTAAACACAATTAATACACACTGTAAAGTTTTATTGAATACTTTAATTAATCAAAGCGGGAAACAATCTTTAAGACAAAATAAATATATTGTTGATTCCATTCTTAAATATACTCTTGGCAGAAGCGAAAATTTATTAAAATCCAATAAAAAAGTTAAAGATATAAAAGCTTATATGCAGCTTAATTCATATATTGTATATGACGAAATAATTAAAGGCATTTCTTCAAATAAAAACAAAAAGGCTATTAAATTTAATATTGAAAAACAATTATCCGGACTTCAGGAAAAAATAGATTCAAAAATCAGTATAGATGAAATTCTTAACGAAAAAATAGGAGCTTAATCAGCTCCTTATTTTTTCCAAAACATCTTTGGTCGCTTGCAAATATGCGTATCCGTACCTTGTATCAGGCTCTAAATGCGCGCCCTCTGCCCATTCATTCCACGCATTTATAAATACAATTTGTTCTTCTTTTGAATTATTCTTTTTTGTAGATTTTATACAATCTTCAAGCCAGATTTTATAGTCATCAATACTAACCTGCATTACGGAACAACCTGTATTGCACTTACGCGCGGTATTATCCCAAGAAGGAAAAACACATTTAAACTTCGCATTTGTATCATAAGCTTTTTCACTTATTACTTTGTGCATATTAATAATTGCGCCGTTAAATTTTTTGTTAATAGGATAATATTTTATATCTTTATAGGATTTTGTGGCCTTTAATCCTTCCCCCCCCCCGTCAAAAATTCCATGAGGAGGAAATTCCATTGTAGCGTCAAAGCCTATATCTATCGCTTTTTTCGCTAATTCCGGGTCATAGATGAACGTATTTGTTGTAAGAAGATATATTCCGTCAAATCCAAACAATTTTATATTTTCTTTTAAATACTCTATAAATTTTCTTAAAATATTTTCCGCAAATACTTCTACTTTATATATTATCAAAAGCGGTTTATTATTAATTTTTATATATCTTTCATCTTTAAAAAAATCAATAATTCCATTAAAAAAGTCTTTAAAATCACGTTCTTGGAAATTTTGTTCCATAATAATTTCTTTTTTCCCTTTATCCCACAATGTAGCCCAGCTTTCATTCGCCCAGCATAAACAATACGGAAATTTAAGTTCTTTATTTTTTAAGTAATTAAATACAGGCTTTTCCAGAATCCTTTTATTGTCCGGAAACCAATAATAATGAAAACAAAAACCGTATAAACCATACATTTTTGCAAGTTCTATCTGCCTGTACATAACATCATCATGAGATAAATCATAAAATCCGACATCATAAGGCAAATGCGGCTGATTATGCCCGACAAACTGCGGAAGCGTTTTTGACGTATTTAACCAATCGGTAAAACCCTTTCCGTAACTTTTATCATTTACCTCAACTGCGTGATATTGGGGTAAATAAAATGCTATAAGCTTAGTATCATCCGCTTTTCTTTCAAATTTACTCTCTGTTATATTTACAAATTCATTTTTATTATCAAACGCATTATGATTATACATATATTCGCATAATAATTGGGGATTAACCCATACTCTTTTTTTACAAATTTTTTCAATTAAGTTTTTAAGCTTATTAAACATTATGTTTATCCTTTCTAACATCCGCTGCAAGCTTATGAGCATATAATCCTTCCTTCTCTGCCAAAAATGCCGCGTAATCCGCAGTTTGCTTCAAGGAATTTTCTTTTATAGTTTGATAAGTTTGAACTTTTATGTAATTAAATACACTCAATCCGCCTGAATACTTCGCTACTTGGTTCGTCGGAAGCGTATGGTTTGTTCCCGATACATAATCTCCGAATACTTCCGCGGAATAATTACCTATAAACATTGAACCGTAATTTATAAATTTATTTTTTATTTCCTCAACATTTTTTATACATAATTCCAAATGCTCGGGAGCTTTTTTATTGGCTAAATTTATTGCCGAGTCTATATTTTTAACAACAACCGCAGCGGATTTTTCATAAGAAATACTTGCAATTTCTTTTGTGGGAAGTGTTGAAAGATATTCTTGCGCTTTTTTATCGACTTTTCGGGCAAAATCCTCCGAGAAACATATTAAAAATGCCCTTGCGTCTTTATCATGCTCGCACTGTGCCAGCATATCAGCAGCAACAAAATCAACTTCGGCACTTTCATCAGCAATAATCATAACTTCTGACGGCCCTGCAAGAAAATCAATCCCGCATTCACCGTATACATGCTTTTTTGCGGAGGTAACAAATTTATTTCCAGGTCCTGTTATTTTATTAACTTTTTGTATTGTTTCTGTTCCGTATGCCAATGCTGCAATAGCTTGAACTCCGCCGATTTTATATATTTCATCGGCACCTGATAAATGCGCGGCTGCTATTGTTACAGGTTTTATTTTAGGCGACATTGCGGCAATTCTCTTTACTCCCGCCGTTTTTGCCGGAACAATTGTCATTATTGCGCTTGACGGCAGCGGATAATTCCCGCCCGGAATATAACATCCGACTGACTCTATCGGAATTATTTTTTGACCTAATATGTTGCCGTTTACATTTATTTCAAATTCTTTTATGGAATTTAATTGAGCTTGTGCAAATTCTTTTACGTTTTTTATTGCAAAATTTAATGTTTCTATTGTTTTTTCATCAACATTTTTCAAGGCAGCTTCAATTTCTTCATCGGTCAATTTAAAAGTTTCAAATTCACCGTCGCCAAACTTTGCGGTAAATTCACGCACGGCTTTATCTCCGTTATTTTTTACCGCCTCTATTATTTGCGAAACAGAAAACATTGTTTCAAATGCTATTTTTGAATAAAAACTTTCGTCAATTTGATTTTCACTTAATATTTTCATAATTAAAACCTACTTAGTTCTGGAAGCTAAATTATTTAATATATCTTGAGGGGTAACATTATGTAGCGCCATAAATGTAAGCATGTGATAAGCTAAATCACTTGCTTCCCAGCCAAGTCCGTCACCCTTTTCAAAATTTACCGATTCAAAAGCTTCCTCCATTATTTTCCGCTGCAGCTTAAATTCATCTTTGAAAAGCTTTGTTGTATATGACCCTTCGGGAAGTTTCTGTTTTCTGTCCAAAAGAAGATTATAAAGTTCATTTATACAAAATTCTTTATCCTCAAAGCACGAATATCTTCCTGTATGACAAGCATTACCTTTTTGTCTGACTTTAAATAATAAGCTGTCGAAATCACAGTCAAACTTTGCGCTTATTAGCTCTTGTGTATTCCCCGAAGTTAAGCCTTTTACCCAAAGTTCGTTTCTGGAACGGCTCCAATACGCCGCCAGCCCTTCCGAAAGCGTTTTTTTCAAGGACTCTTTATTTGAATATGCCAGCATTAAAACTTGTTTTGTATCGTAATCTTGCACTATTGTAGGGATTAAACCGTTTTGTTTATCAAAATCCATTACTGCAATATAAGCGTCTTCAAGCTTTACCGCACCCGTATAAATGCACATACCTAATTGTGTTGATACATTCATTTTATTTAAAGTTACTATTTCATCTATAGTTGATATACCGCCTGCAGCGATAACAAGCTTATTTGTTAATGCACGGACTTTTTTTATTGCTTCAATATCCGTACCGCCCATCAGTCCTTCTTTATCAACAATGGTGTATAAATATCCTGCGCAAAAATTATCAAACCGCTTAATATAATCCTCAGGAGAAGAATCAACTTGCGTTGTCCAGCCTTCAACCGTAATTTTTCCCTGTTTTGAATCAATCGCAACCAAAACTTTATCTTTCGGAAGCTTTGTCAAAAATTCTTCATTCGCCGCAGTTCCGATTATTATTTGTTTTGCACCGTTTGCCAGTATTCTTTTTGCTTTTTCAACATCTCTTATTCCGCCGCCGACTCTGCAATGGGCTACTTTACATATTTCTTTTATAAGAGCTTCATTATCGCCCTTATTCATTGCCGCATCTAAGTCTATTACGCTTATTTCTCCAAAGCGCGAATAATACTTAGCCAATTCCAATACATTTTCTTTTTCAAGAACTTTTTCTTTACCTTGTTTTAATTGGACGGCTTTTCCACCCATTAAATCAATACTCGGAATAATCATATTTCGCCCTTTCTGTATTCAAAATAATTATATCTTAAACATGTAACATTTAAATTTTTTAAGTATAATTTTAAATAAAACTATATAATTTGGAGGCATAAAGTTGAAAGTACTTGTAGGTATGTCAGGTGGTGTTGACTCTTCCGTAGCTGCGCTTTTACTGAAAGAACAAGGTTATGACGTAATCGGTGCAACAATGCTTACCTGGGGAAACAGCGAATTTTTTAATACTTTAAAATCAAAATTTAATCCTCAAAAAAAAGGGTTACACGGTGCCTGCTTATGCCCGGATGAAGAAAAAGACACATCACAGGCTAAAGCAATTGCCGACAAATTGGGCATTGATTTCCGCGTTATTGACTGTTCCAAAGATTATGAAGAAATTGTTATTAATTATTTTAAAAAAGAATATATGGAAGGCAGAACTCCTAATCCTTGCGTTATGTGCAACAGAAACATAAAATTTGGCGTTTTCCCGCAGCTGGCAAGAAAAGCCGGGATTGAATTCGATAAATTCGCAACAGGGCATTATGCGCGAATTGAATATGAAAACGGAAGATATGTTTTAAAACGCGGTATAAGCCCCAAAAAAGACCAATCGTATTTTTTGTACGGACTGTCACAAGAACAGCTTGCCAACACTTTAACACCGTTGGGAAACTATACAAAAGAACAAATAAGAGAAATAGCGCGCAGCTTCGGATTAGAAGTAGCAGATAAACCTGACAGTCAGGATTTTTATGAAGGTGATTACAATGATATTCTTAATGCCAAGCCGAAAAAAGGAAATTTTGTTGATATAAACGGCAAAGTTTTAGGCACTCATGAAGGTTTTTGGAACTATACAATAGGTCAGCGCAAGGGTATCGGAATAGCAGCTTCGGAACCATTATATGTAAAAGAGCTGAGAAAAGACACAAACGAAGTTGTTGTTGCATTTAAAACAGATACATTAAACGAAGGGCTTATTGCAAAAGATGTTGTATTTAATGCAATAGATGAATTAAAAGAGCCTTTAAGCTGCGGGGTTAAAATTCGTTCTTCTCAAGAGCCGAAAGAAGCTATTATAAAGCCTTTAGAAGGAAATAAAGTTGAAGTAAGATTTACTGATTTACAAAATCCCATTGCAATAGGGCAATCCGCAGTATTTTATTCAAATGATACGGTTATAGGCGGCGGAATTATAGAAAGTGTTATGTAATGAACAAAGAAGAATTAATAAAATTATACAATTCAGATTTAAAAGAGCTTTTAAATATTTCTTCAAAATACATGTCAGACAAAATAGAATTATGCTCGCTTGTTAACGCCCGCAACGGTAAGTGTTCGCAGGATTGTAAATACTGCGCGCAAAGTTCACACTATAGAACGGATATTACAGATTACCCGTTAATCTCAAAAGAAGAAGTAATTAAAACAGCGAAGGAAGCAAAAGCTAACGGAGTTATAAGATTTGCCGTTGTTACATCAGGAAAATCGCCGGATGAAGAAAATTTTGATAAAATCCTTGACTTTATTGATGAACTGAATAAAATTGACGGAATAAAAAGCTGCGCCTCAATAGGAATTTTAAATGAAGAACAGGCTAAATCATTAGCAGAACACGGGTTAAAAAGGTTTCATCACAATATAAATACGGCAAAATCGTACTATAGCAGTATTTGTACCACTCATAATTGGGAAGACCGTTATAATACTTGCAAGCTGGTAAAAAAATACGGAATGGAACTATGCTGCGGGGTAATTTTAGGAATGGGTGAAACTGTTGAACAAAGAATAGAAATGGCGCTTGAATTAGCTGAAATAGAGCCGGAGTCTGTTCCCATAAATATTTTAATGCCTATAAAAAAGACTCCGTTTGAAAATTATCATAACAAAATTGATGAAGAAAATGTATTAAGGACTCTGGCAATTTTTAAAATAGCAAATCCAAAATCAGTATTAAGATTTTGCGGAGGCAGAATGCGTTTATCGGAGGAAAATCAAGAACTTGCGCTAAAAACTTGTGTAGAAGGGATTATGACAGGTAATTATCTGACAACAACGGGAAAAACTCCTCTTCAAGACATAGAAACAGTGAATAAACTAGGCAAAAAACTTGTTAAATTTTAAATCTTTTTTTTACCGATTTGCGCTGAAAAATGATAGGGTGATATAATTACAGTGTTAATTAGCTCGGATTTATTGAATTAATGAAGAAATACAAAAAATATTTATACATTTCTTACTTAACTATTTTATTTGTTTTATTTAGCTTTTGCTTAGAATTTATAAGTTTTAATTTTATTTACAGTGATTTATATTGGGAATTTCACAACTTTATTACGGGCAAACCTTGCATTATAAATTGGCAGCCGCTTGATTATTCTAAAAATAAAAAAATAAGACCTAATATTCCTTTATCTGAAAGAAACGATGAAACAATTCCGTATAAAAAAGATAAAAGTCCTATTTTATTTTTAGGCTGTTCATACACATATGGGCAAGGGATTAAAACAGATAAAATATTCAGTTCTCAAGTGCAAAATTATACAAAAAGAAAAACAAAAAATATTTCCGCAATGGGTATCGGCATAGGAGATATTTATTATATGCTTGCTAACTATAAGTTTGATAAGGATTTTAATCCGGAGTGGGTAATTTATACGTATATGTACAATCAAATTTTAAGAATTAAATTATATGACATTTGCAGGTATATGGATGAATACTATGAAAGATACAAAAATAAATCCTTTGCTGATAAATTAAAATATTATATTAATAAATCTTATACCGTTAAATTATTTAATAACAGAAAATATGTTCACAGTGAAGAAAATATCTACAAAGTACAGCAATACATGTTCATAAAAATTTATAACCTCTTAAAAAAACAATATCCTAATAGCAAATTTATATTTTTAATCTTTAATGACTTAAAAGACTCGGAACATGAAGGAATTGAAAGAAATTCATTAAACCCGGAAAAATGGCAAGCATTTAATAATTACGACGATATATACGTTATCTCAACCGATGATTTAACGGGAAACGAGTTGAAAAATAATCAGCAAAAATATAAATTAAATGAAGACCCGTTCCAAGACCCTCATCACCCTAATGAAAAAGCCTGGGAAATAATTGTTCCGCCATTATGCAAAAAATTTAATTTATAATTTTTCAAATAAATAATGATTTAAATAAACCTTTAAAAAATCTTGAATCAAAAGAAAATATTATTCGCTTGTATATTAAAATTAAATTTGTTTTATTAAATTTTTCCAGAAAAAATGTTTTATTTGAATTGATAAATCTGAGCATTTGAGTGCGGATTTTTCTGTTGTTTCTGAAATATTTATTTTGCGTTTTTTCTTTAAAATATTTTCTGTTTCCCATAACCGGATTTGCTTGAGAATAATTGCTTCCGTGTCTTCTGTATGCAAATAAAACTTTATCTATTATTGCACTGGAACCGATTAAATGACAAAACGAAAATATAAATTTATCTGCCGTGATTTTTAATTTGCGCGTTTTTTCAAGAAGCAAAAGCATATCACAAACGGATTTTCTCATCATTGCAGATGTTGTCGGCCCCCAATGCCAAGTCGCAAAGCTGTATTTATCGTTATCCAAGACTTTTACCTCGCAGCCTTCTTTATTAATACCTTTTGCGCAGCAATAGTCGTTAAATTCTTCAAATGATTTATTTTCAATTTTAAATTCATTAACCTTTGAACTTGGACTGTCTATGGAATTTAGAGTGTGGATTATATTATTTTCATCAATCTCTGCTTGATTGCAGGATGTTAGTGCAACGGGAGTTTGCATGTGGGCTTCTATATGAATGGCGCAATATTCGGGGAACAACACATCATCTCCGTCTATTGCACATACGAATTGACCTTGTGCTTGTTTTAATCCCTGCAAAAAAGAGGCTAATTGTCCCATATTTGTTTCATTTACAATTAATTTTACCGAAAGATTTGTATTTTCTTTTATAAATCTCTCTACTTTTTTTGTTGTATCGTCTTTTGAAACATCATCGACAACTATTATCTCAAAATTTTTATACGTTTGATTTTTGATACTGTTAAGGCAGTCTTCAACAAACCGTGAAAAATTATGAGTTATCACAATAAATGATACTTTTGGTAAATTAAGAAAATCTTCCATTCTTCCAACTATGCAATTGCTTTTTCTATACGATATTTTACTTTATTTTTTCCGAGGATTTCAAGTATAATCCCCATGTCCGCACCATGAGTTCTTCCTGTCAATGCAGCTCTTACAGTCCACATTGTTTCTTTTGGTTTTATACCAAAATTTTCTTTGAAATATGTTCTGAATTCCGCTAATTGCTCATGAAGTTTTTCTTCATTATCAAAATCATAGCTATCTAATTGAGAATTAAAGTATTTTAATATATTTTGAGCTTGTTCGGTATCTATATTTTTTTCCTTAACTCCTTCTTCATACTCAACATCTTGACCGAAGAAATATGCTGCATCATTTGTTAAATCGGAAAGAATTGTAATAGGTTCTCTTGTTGCTTCAATAACCTTTTCAAGCTGTTCTTCAGTTAATTCGGATAAATCATATTTTGATAAATACGGTTTTGCCATTTGTGTAAGCTTTTTAATATCCATTTTCTTTATATATTGACCGTTCATCCAATTTAACTTGTCATATTCAAAAATTGAATTAGATGATGATACTTCATTAATTCTGAAATCTTGAGCTATTTCATCCAGAGTTTTTATTTCCTGTCCGTCAGAAGGCGCCCAGCCCAACAGGGCAACAAAGTTTAAAAGTGCTTCCGTTAAATATCCTTTTTCAACGAATTCAGAAACAGCAGTTGCTCCGTGACGTTTGGAAAGCTTGCTTCTGTCCGGTGCAAGAATCATTCCTAAATGCCCAAATCTCGGAACTTCAGCCCCAAGTGCTTCATATATTAATATTTGTTTAAACGTATTTGAAATATGGTCTTCTCCTCTTATAATATGAGATATTTTCATTAACATATCATCTATTACAACGGCAAAATTATATGTAGGTGTTCCGTTTGATTTCATAATAACGAAATCACCTATTAAACTTGTATCTTGGTGCAGGTCACCTTTTACCAAATCTTCAAAGTGAAGTATAGAGGTATCATGAAAAGCTTTCTGCGCTTTTTCTATTGAAAAACGAATTGCAGGTTTTCTGCCTTCCGCTCTTAACTTCGCTTTTTCTTCTTCGGTTAAATTTTCACACTTTTTTGAATATACATAAGCTTTTTTATTTCTTGTAGCTTCTTCTTTTTCTGCTTCAAGTTCTTCCGGCGTGCAGAAACATTCATAAGCAAAGCCCTTATCAAGCAGCATTTGAGCGTACTTTGGGTAAATATCAAATCTTTCCGATTGAGTATACGGGCCGTATGCTCCTCCGACATCGGGACCTTCATCCCAATTTAATCCCAGCGCTTTTAAACTGTCAAAAATGTTGTCTATATACGCCTGACTTGTTCTTTCCGCGTCTGTATCTTCTATTCTTAATACATATTTACCGCCGTTTTTTTTGGCAAATAAATAATTAAATAATGCCGTTCTTGCCGTACCTATATGTAAATTCCCGCTTGGTGACGGTGCAATTCTAACCCTTATTTCGTTCATCTTTCTCTCCAAATTTTCCTGTTGTATTTTCATTTTATAACAAAAATAAATCTATAAAAGCTAAATTATAAAATTAAAAAAGCTTTTATAAAAAATAATTATATTAACCTGTTAAACCTTACAAATTACAACATTTTTAACCCGATTTAACATTGAAGGTATTCTAAGAAAATACTGCTTAAGTTTGTTTGGTCGGGAATATTATTTTTATAAGTTTTAATTAATGCTAATTTTATACTATTAATGGGATTTTCGGCTCCGTCTTTGTTTTTATTGTTAATTTTTTGATTAATCTGTTTATTTAATTCATTTATTGACAATATATCAGAAGCTTGAGAAAGTTTAAAAATCTTTAAAACATTATTTATATCTTCTTTTTTATACTTTTCTGACAATTTTTCTTTTATTTTATCTTCATTTTTTATTTTTTCTTCAATATTTAAATAATCTTCAATAATACTATTAAACAAATATTGTTTTTCCGTAAATTTTTGTTTATACCCTTTAAATAAATTTAAGTATAATTTTGTCATTTTTCTATCATTTTTAAATATTGAATACAACAATAATATTTCAGGAGGACAAAAATTAAAATAATTCATTAAACTGTAACCGTACTTTTTAACATAATCATTTATCATTCGGAATAACTTTTCTGATTTAGCTTCATTACCGGTACTTGAGAGAAATAAATCATTAATTTTATTTATTTCTTCAAATTCTTTTTCATTTATTTGTCTTTCAATTGTCATGGCTGGAATATAAATATATATTGACGGAAATCCCAAGAAAGATACATCTCTTACATAAATTTCATCTTTAGTGATTGGTTTTATGGCTTTTAATAATGAATTTAAAATTTGCTTGTTATTATAAACTTTATTTTCATCTAAAAAGACACTACGATTAAATTTGGATTTAGTATTGTTTTTTAAAAATAATTCACCTAATTTACTTTTTGAACTGATATAAGTTTTTATTGTAAATAATATATCCCCGACGGTATAACTATAATTTTCCACAGAGTCGGAAATATAACTGACTGTATTAATTAATTTTGTTCTGTCTAAATCTTCAACACCTTGCAAAAACTCCGTAATAACTCTTTCAACAGCGACAGGAAAACTTGGGTGAGCGCCAAATGACAAGAATACTTTATTTTCCTCCGGCAGTTCAATGGCTGCAGCTATTGCAGGCAAATTTTCACCTAAAGAAGCGTCTTTTATTGTTATTTTAAATCCGAAAGATTCAACGTATTCCACCATTCCTTTTATTTTATCGTACTTCATATATTCATTGCGTGCTATTTCAGGAAGTGAGATTTTATTTAATATAATATTTTTAATGGCATATCTTTCACATACTTCTGACAGTCCTTGTACCAAGGCTTCTTCAATTGTGTTACCTGCAGCCATTCCCGTTGACCCCTGCAAAAAATTAATTATTGAAATTGGCAAAAAGACTTCTTTATTATCTTTTACGCTGTAAAAAGGAACCGTTACTATTTTATTATTATGTTTTTTCAAAAGATTACTTAATAATAACAATGTATGTTTATTTGGAAAAACTTTTATTATTTCATTATTTAATAAATCATCATTGTTACAGTATGACTCATTTGGAGCTTGAAAAAATTCATCATTATTAAAGTTTAATAAGAATGCATTTTGCAGCCGTTCAATAAACTCGGCATAACCGCTGGCTCGGCTGTTTATATAGCTGCTGCCTTTTCCTGTTGCACCTATAAATTGATTTAGAATTTCTATGCGTATTGCCCTTGGCGCGCATTTTTTTTTATAATCAAAAGGTTGAAGTTTTTCTTCTGTTTTAATTCCCAGATTTGAAAGTATATTCTTTATTTTTTTGACTGTTTGTCTTGGCTGTTCATCTTTACAAATACTATATTCCATAAAGACCTCTATTGCTGCGGTTTTTTATTATTATCAAAATGAAGAACGACTTCACCTTTAGCAAGAGTTTTTTGTACGTCTATTATTCTTTGATTTGAACTGCCTACCCAGCGAAGATTATTATCATTTAATGATTTAATAAATCTGCCGTCAACTAAAACATCAATATATTTCATCTTAGGATTTTGTTTAAATTCTTCCCATAAGAACCCTGTATACACCCAAACTGTTTTATTTGGATATAATTCTTTAACTTTTCTCATAAGCCGGAAAGTTTCACCGCGATTAAACGGGTGAAGCGGGTCACCGCCCGAGAATGTTATTCCTGAAATATGAGGTTTGGCTAATGCTTCAAACAATTCATTTTCGGCTGCTTCATCAAATGGAAGTCCGCCTGTTATATCCCAGGTTATGGGATTTTGGCAGTCTTCACATTGATGATTACACCCTGCGACCCAAAGTACTACCCTTAAGCCGTCTCCGTTTAACATGTCGTCTTTTGTAATATTGTGGTAGTTCATTGTTACATACTTACTCTGTCTTTTATTTCTTCCATTTTTGCTTCGTTAAGACGAGTATCACCTTTTACTCTCGAGTAAGAAAGATAACCATTCATCCTGTCTATTTTTGTTAAATTTCTGCTTCCGCATTTCGGGCAGACATCCATATT
>CANPXC010000021.1 GCA_947585605.1 Candidatus Gastranaerophilales bacterium
GAGCTTAGAAGTTATCTATACGGAGCGTTAGGACGCAATTTTTATATTATTTCTTTTTATTAAAAATTCATTTAAAATAAATAATATATAATTTTTATTATTAAGTTTATGAGGGATATTTATGTCTGAAGCGGAAGAAAAAGTCAAACATATAACACCGAATGAAAAGCAATCGGAAGCTATTAGAAAAACCGAAGGCCCGATTATGGTTCTGGCCGGCCCGGGGACGGGTAAAACTTTTACAATTATTCAAAGGATTAAATATATGCTTGATGAAAAAGCTATTAATCCTTCATCGGTCTTGTGTTTAACATATTCCGAAGCCGCTGCCAATGAAATGAAAGCAAGATTGGTTAAAGAAGTCGGCGCAGGAGCTTCCGCCGTTACGATTAATACCTATCATTCATTTTGTAATGAGGTTATAAAACACTATCCAAACGAATTTGAATTGCTTGACGGAGTCAGCCTGGTTGATGATATTACCAAAAGAACCATTATGAAAGAAGTAATTGACGAAATTAAACCGGTTTATTACAAAACAAAATGGGGCGATTCTTATTACTACATTCCGGATTTATTAAATGCCGTTGATGAGATAAAGTCAAACAGAGTTACAGAGGAAGAATATTTTAATACTTTAAATACTCATAAAGAATGGATGGGCAAATTAAATGATTTAAATGCTGAATATAAAGAACGAGAGGCAAAAGGGAAACTTGTTGTTTCTTTTTTGAAATCTCTTGAAGACCATAAGCGTAAAATGGGTAAGGCGCAGGAAGCCTGGAAGATATCTGAGATGTATAATAATAAGCTGAGACAAAATAATCTTATCGACTTTAATGATATGATTGGCTTAGTTTTAGAAGTATTTGAGTATAAAAAAGATTTACTTAAAGAAGTTGCTTCACAATATAAATATTTTCTTGTTGATGAGTATCAGGATACAAACTATGCTCAAAATTCAATTGTTTTTTATTTGGCGGAGGGCGCAGGAAGCAGAAATATTTTTGTTGTCGGTGATGACGACCAAATTATTTATGAATTTCAAGGCGCAAAAACAGATACGCTTGAAAAGTTTCTTATCAAGTATCCCGATACTACCGTTATTTGCTTAAATGAGAATAACCGTTCGACTCAGAATATATTAGATTTCAGCTATGAAGTTATTTCGCAGGATACGACACGTCTTGAAAATAATGAAAGATTTAAGCACTACGGAATTTCTAAACGCTTAACCGCTAAAAATCCCGATATTGTTCCCTTAAACAGAAAAATTCAAATACATACATTTTCGGATATAAAGCAGGAAAATAATTTTATAATAAAAGAAATTGAAAATATTATTAATTCAGAAAACTGCCCCAAAAAAGCAGGAGAGAAAGATTTATCCCGCATTGCAATATTAACAAGAGATAATATAGAACTTTCAGATTTCGCAAAGCTTTTGGAATCAAAAAATATACTTTATCAAGTGAAATCAAACAAAAGTATATTTGATATTCGAGCGTCTATTATTATTTATTTTTACTTGCAGACATTGGAAAACTATAAAATGTATTCGGATAAACTTTTCGCCTTGTTAATTTCCGAACCGTTCAATTTTGACTTGGAAGATTACAACTTTTTAATAGAGCAGAACAGGTTAAACCACCAAGATTTAATAACAAATATCAATGAAAATTTAAAAAATCATAATTGGAAAGACAGGCAAAAGGTTGAAAAATTTATTGCTAATTTTAATTTTTTGAGGATGTTTAAGTCCTCGGAAAATATCAAAAATTTAATAACCGAAGTAGTAAATGAAACCGGGTTGCTCGTGTATTTTTTAAACTGTGAAGTTAACAGAGGGGAAAATATTTACGCGATAAAAAAGATTATTGATGAGGCTCAAGGCTTAATAAATCAAAATCCTGCGGTTACACTTAGCGATTTTATCGAACACATAGAAAATTCTTTTGAAAGTAACATTCCGATACTTATAGATAAGGATGAATTTACTCAAAATGCTGTTCAGCTTTTAACTATACATTCATCGAAGGGCAGAGAGTTTGATTATGTCTTTATCCCAAACTTAATTGCCAAAAAATGGGAAAATAAAAAAGTATCAAAAACAATGAGTCTGCCTATAGAAAAAGGCTCAAAAGATGTGGATATTGAGCAGGCAAGAAGGTCTGAACAATTAAGACTGCTTTTTGTAGGCATTACAAGGGCAAAACATTCACTGTTTATATCCTGTTCAAATTCTATAGACGGAAGTCCGCAGGAATTAACATCTTACATTTCAAATATTGTAAGACCCGATAACAACTTGATAGAAACGCATGTTCATGAACTTTCCCGTGATGATTACGCACAGGAAATTGTTCAATCAATAAAGAAGTGTAAGTTTGATTATAAAACGGCATTTAAAAGCGAGATAAAGGCAAGAACAAAAGATTTTATTATAAGCCCAAGCTCAATGACCGCTTATATAAATTGTCCGCGAAACTTTTTATACTCGGAAGTATTAAAAATTCCGGTATATGAAGCTGTTTCAGATAATGCCTCATACGGCAGTGCAATTCATAAAACTTTGGATATCAGCGTAAAAAAAGCAAAAGAAACGGGAACTTATCCTGCTTTGGACGAATTTCTGAAGGATTTTGAGGCATGCTTAAATAAACAAAAGTTTGATAATAAAAATAAGCGTGATGAGCTTTTGGCGCGCGGAATAAAGTCGTTGAGCGGTTTTTATAATAATTTTACGCAAATTCCGCCGTCAAGAATATATGCAACTGAATTTTATTTAAATCACGTACCGTTTGAAAACAGGTTTTTGAAAGGATTTGTAGACAGAATTGAAAAAAATTCAGACGGAACGTATGAATTATATGATTATAAAACCGGGGGCGCAAAATCAAAAAATAAAATAGCAGATGGCGGTGAATACGAACACTATCTTAACCAATTGCGTTTTTATAAATTGGCATTCGAGCTGTTACACCCCGATACAAAAGTAGTACAGGCGGGTATAATTTTTGCTGAAGAGTCTGATAAAAATTATTATATTAAGCTGACGGATGAAGACAATGAAATTATTAAGGATAAAATCAGCTTTGTGTATAAAAATATTGATGAAATGAATTATTCTCCCGCAGAAGATAACGAAAACACCTGTCAATATTGTTCTTACAGAGAAATATGTAAATTAAATCTGTTTTAAATTTTATATTTTAATATTACATTTTGTAAATCGCCAAAAATTTAATAATAAAGGATTTTTTTAGTTAATTTCGGAAAAAGCTCTCGGGGGGGGGGATTTTTATATATAAAATTATTTTTTTGATATAATTTTTTTATGATTATTGACAGCATTAAAAGACTTTTTAATAAATTAGGCGACAGGACAGTCAACCCGATTGATATTAGTAAAATCAAATACAAAGAGAGCTGCCTTTTTCCGAAGGTGTCAATAATAATCCCCGTTTATAATGCGCGAAAATACATAGACAGATGTCTTTATTATCTGATTAATCAAACGTTGGAGGATATAGAAATTATATTTGTTGATGACGGTTCAACGGATGAATCAATTAAGATTGTGCGTGAAGCGGCGCGAAAAGACGGAAGAATAAAGATAATTGAGCAGCCTCACAGACTTCAAGGCTATGCAAGAAACCGAGGTATTGAAAGCGCAAAGGGTGAGTTTATCGGATTTTGTGACGCTGATGACTGGGTCGATAAAAATTATTATGAAAAATTGTATGAAGCTGCAAAACGCAGTAATTCCGATATTGCGTGTGCAATTAATGTTCGTATAAGCAATATAAAATATAAACCGAGGCTTCATTTTACCGAAGAAGAAACTTTTACAACAATAAACGGCAAATTTAATGCGTGTAATCTGCATAAAAATGAGTGTCCTACCAATAAAATATATAAAAGAGATTATTTAAGAAAAAATAATATATTATTCCCCGAGGGCGTTTACTGTGAGGATAAATTATTCTCTTTAAAAGCGGTTTATTATGCGAATAAACTGACTACGGTTCCGGGAGTTCATTATTATTACTGGCAAAACCCTGATTCTACCGTTAACAGAGTAAAAACAAAAAAACATATTGAAGATAAAATAACGGCAAAAAGGGCGGTTTTAGCTTTCGCTAAAAAAGAAAATATGCCGCTTGAGGATAACTATTTTAAGGCAGAAAAAAATAGTATAAAAATTCTGGGATTGCCATTATTTACAATAAAAGAAAATTTAAAAACCGAGTCTATATACTTGTTTGGTATCATTAAACTATATACCAAAATGTCTGTTGCAGCCTCGGGGGGGGGGAGTTGTAAATGGAAAATACTTTTACAGCAATACTCTCCACATATAATCATAAAAATTCCTTTACTGCTGCAATCGAGAGCGTTTTAAAACAAAAAACTAATTTTGATTTTAAAATTTTAATATACGATGACGCTTCAAATGACGGCACAACAGATATAGTAAGGGATTATGCCAAAAAATATCCCGATAAAATAACTGCGGTAATAAGCCCCGTTAATACGCAGGGTAAAATTTTAAGAGAAGCGATAAAACAGGTAAAAACCAAGTATTTTGCGATACTTGAAACGGATGATTATTGGTGTGATGAAAATAAAATTCAAAAACAAATAGATATTCTTGAAAAAAATCCGGATTGCTCCTTGTGCGCTCATAATACATTGCGAAATTATGAAAGATTTAATAAAACTGAAAAATATATTAAATCTCCGACAAAAATATATAAACTGCCCGAAAAAAGGCTGACTCATAAATATTATATAGAGCCGCATACATCTTCAAGAGTATACAGAACATCTTGCATTAATTTTGATGAGCTGACTGATATAAAAATTGTTTTGTATGATGTAACAAGTATTTTGTATTTCCTTACAAAAGGGGATATGTACTATATTGATGAAATAATGAGCGTTTACAATTATACGGAAAAGGGCATATATTCTTCTCAACACTCATACAAAAACAGATATAAGGCAGCAAACGGGATTTATCAACTGAATAAAGCCTTAAATTATAAATATAATTACCTTCTTGCAAGATATTTTGCAACAAGAATTAACTTAAATTTTATTTCGGCAATAAAGCTGAAAAGTGAACATAATACTGAAAAACTGGATAGAATGTATCAAAAAATATTGGACGACTTTGAAAAAAAACACTTTGAAATTTGTGATAAGAAACCGATTCTATCAATAAAAATTCCGGTTGGAAATTATAAAAAGCTGGTATTTGAACTAAGCAGAGAGAAAACCGTATGCAGATGACGACAAAAGACAAAATATTTGTAACAAAGTCATATATGCCTCCTCTTGAGGAGTATATGAAATATGTTAATGCGGTTTTTAATAACGCTCAATTAACTAACGGCGGGCCTATCGTAAAAGAATTGGAAGCTGAATTATGCGACTATTTAAAAATTGATAATATTCAATATGTAACAAACGGGACAATTGCGCTTCAATTGGCATTAAGAGCATTGGATATTCAAGACGGTGAAGTCATAACAACTCCGTTTTCTTACGTTGCAACAACATCAGCAATAATGTGGGAAAAATTAAAACCCGTATATGTTGATATTGAGCCTGATAATTTCACCATTGACCCTGAAAAAATTGAAGAAAAAATAACATCAAAAACAAAAGCAATAATGCCTGTTCATGTGTTTGGCTATGCTTGTGATGTTGAAGCCATACAAAAAATAGCAGATAAACATGATTTAAAAGTCATATATGACGCTGCGCATGCTTTTGCTTCAAAGTATAAAGGTAAATCGCTTGCAAGCTACGGCGATATATCCACATTAAGTTTTCACGCCACAAAACTTTTTCATACGGTTGAGGGCGGAGCCTGCATAATAAAAGATGGAATAGTAAAAAAAGAACTTGATTTAATAAAACGTTTCGGGCATAACGGCGATGAACACTATTGTTTGGGTATAAACGCAAAACAATCTGAAATGCACGCAGCAATGGGACTTGCCATATTGCCTCATATACATGAAATTACTGAAAAAAGAAAACAAATTTGCAATTTATATGACAGCATGCTTCAAGGACGCTTAAAAAGACCTAAAGTTCAAAAAGATTTAGAATACAACTATTCATACTATCCTGTTGTATTTAAATCGGAAAGTGAACTTTTAAGAGTATTTGAAGCATTAAAAAAAGAAGAAATATACCCAAGAAGGTATTTTTACCCGAGTTTAAACCTGCTTCCATATCATAAGGGTTATCAAGGCTGTCCTGTATCTGAGGATATATCTTTAAGAATAGCCTGCCTGCCTTTATATCCTTCTTTAAATTTGGAAGATGTTGAAAGAATAGCAAATATTATAATAAAAAATTTGGATTAACGAATGGAGAATTAAACACATGAAGTTAGCGGAAAAAGTATTTTCGGTAAAAAACGATGAGAGAAAAACTCATAAAGTAATATCGATTGCAGGGATTAAATTTAAAATAAAAAGGGGCGGAATAAAAACTATTAAACAAAGAATTGAAGACTATAAAATAATGCACGACCCTTCATTATATGTAGGTATACCCGATGATATAACACTTCAATTAAGCTTTAACAGCGACTGCAACTGTAAGTGTAAATTCTGTTCAATATATAAAGTCCGCGATAAGGAAAGACAAATTATTCCGGGAAAATGGTTATATGAATATTTAGAGCCGATATATAGTAAAACAAAAAATATTTCTCCTTGTTACGGGGAAATAACGTACGGAAAAGAAGGATATGATTATCTTTCATACATTTCAAATAAATACCCGCATATAAATATTTTTATTGAAACTAACGGTATTGCATTTAATAAAAAATGGAGAGAATTGGCAGCTGAAAATTTATTTGAAGTTAAGTTTTCAATAAATGCAATAGATGAAGAAAGCTTTAAGAAAACGGTTTGGGATAAAGACGGTATTTATACTTTAGTACATAATAATATTCAGGAATATATTAATTTACTTGATGAAAAAGGTTTATCTGCTTTTAGGCCTCATGTTACAAGCATTTTAAATTCAACAAATTATCAAAATGTAGAAGCGTTTATAAAAATGGCATTAAAATGGAAACTTCAAAAAATAGGTTTTCTTTTTGATACCAGAGAAAATAATCTTAATAAATTATCCGTAAAAGATAAAGAAAATTTTGATAAAGCATTAATTACATTATTAGAAATTGAAAAATTACTAAAAGATAAAGTATATATAGGCTTTAGATTATTTATGCCTATAAAAAATATTGAAGAATATGAAAAGAAGGTAAAAGAAATTTCGCTTGAAACTCTAAAAGAAAAATATAGTGAAATTTGGAATTTGGCAAAAGACTTAGATTTAAAAAATACTTATTTTAAAAGGGTTGAAGTATATAAAGCAAAGAATAAAAATATAATGACATATTATGAATATTTAACAAGTATAACGTACCATCAAAAAATTTATAAAGACAAAGTGATATGTGAAAATCCGTGGAATCATATCAGATTAAGACCCACCGGAAAACTGGAAGTATGTGCTTGGAGAGGTTATAGAGATACATATAAAATACAACAATTTATAGAAAATAATAAAATTAACTTCGAAAAATTGTTTAATGATTTATATCATAGACAACTACGCAAAAACTTTATGGGGGGGGGTATTGCGGCTGCATGAAAAATTGCCCTGCTTCACAAAAATTGTCCCAAGCAGAGTATTATCAAAAATATTGTATAGAAGAATTCTTGACAAATGAATTGAGGAGGTAACTAAAAAAATCTCCTCAACATAGGAGGAGATGAAATGAATAATACTAATGAAAAAAATGAGTTATTGAAAAAAATTTATTCCGTTAAAGACGATAAAAGAGGAACTCACAAAGTTATAACGGTTGCAGGAATAAAAATTAAAATAAGAAAAACAAATTTAAAACAAGAAATAGAAAAATTTATAATAATGAATAATAAATCACTTGATATAGGAATACCTCAAAATATAACTTTACAGCTTTGTTATAATAATGATTGTAATTGTAAATGTAATTTTTGTTCAATTCATAATGATACCAAAAAGCAAAGACTTGTTATGCCCGAAAAATGGTTGTATGAATACTTTAAGCCGATATATGAGAACACAAAAAATCTTAATCCTACATACGGAGAAATAACAAAGGGTATTGAAGGCTATAATTATATTTCTTTTATATGTAAAAACTATCCTCATATAAATATTTATATTGAAACTAACGGTATAGCATTTGATGAAAAATGGCGTGAATTGGCAGCGGAAAATTTATTTACCGTTAATGTCTCTATAAATGCAATTGATGAAGAAAGTTTCAAAAAAACTGTATGGGATAAAGACGGAATATATACTTTAGTACATAAAAATGTTCAAGAATATATTAATTTACTTGATGAAAAAGGATTATCAGCATTTAGACCTGGGGTATCCTCTATTTTAAATTCAACAAATTATCAAAATTTGGAAGCCTTTATAAAAATGGTATTAGAATGGAAAATTCAAAAAATTGTTTTTTATTTTGATACAAGAGAAAATAATCTTAATAAATTATCCGTAAAAGATAAAGAAAATTTTGATATAGCTCTAACCAAGCTATTAGAAATAGAGAGAATTCTAAAAGATAAAGTATATTTAGGCTTTAGATTATTTATGCCAATAAAAAATATTGAAGAATATGAAAAAGCAGTAAATGAAATTCCGCTTGAAACTTTAAAAGAAAAATATAGTGAAATTTGGAATTTGGCAAAAAATTTAGATTTGAAAAATACCTATTATGAAAGAGTTAAGGCTTATAAAGCTAAAAATAAAAAATTAATAACATACTTTGAATTTTTAAAAGGAGTATGCTGGCATTCAAAATTTCATAATAATTATACAATATGTGAAAATTCTTGGAATCATATAAGATTAAGACCTGACGGCAGATTGGAAATATGCGCTTGGAGAGGTTATAGAGATTCATATAAAATACAACAATTTATAGAAAATGATACAATTAATTTTAAAAAATTATTTAATGACTTTTATCACAGAAAGCTCCGACAAAACTTTAAAAAAAGGGATTATTCCGGCTGCATGAAAAATTGTCCTGCAATGGCTAATATGTCCCTAAAAGAATATGAGGAAAAATATATTAATGAAAAAGCCGTATAAAAATTCAAAACTGTTAAAAATTAAGAATATAAACAATTTATATAAAAGCAGATATAAAATCAGGTATTCATTTCTCGGATTAAAATATACCGTTAAAAACAAGTCCAAGATTGAATTCTATAAAATTAAAAAATATAATGAAAAATTATCTGACTATTATAATAATATGAAAATTTTGGAGAAACTTAAAAAATACAGAGAGGGTAAAGAATATCTGATAACCTGTATTTTAGTTACATATAATCATAAAAATACCATAGAAAGAGCAATAGAGAGTATATTATCCCAGCAAACAAAATATCCGTTTTTAATTAAAATTTTAGATGATTGTTCAACTGACGGTACAACTGATATTTGTATGGAATATGCCCAAAAATATCCTGAAAAAATACATTTAGTAATACAAAAAGAAAATACAAAAAATAAACATGTAGCTTCGGTTTACAGAACAATAAAAACAAAATATTTTTCTACTTTGGAAGGTGATGATTATTGGTGTGATAATTCAAAACTTGAAAAAGGTATAGACTTTTTAGAACAAAATCCTGAATATATTTGTTGGACGCACGACACGTTATGGATAAATCCAAATACGGGAGAAAAACGTTCATATACTCACGACTCGCAAAAAATTAATAAATTTATTAATCCTATGACGTTTGATAATTATTTTTATACAGCTTACGGCGCCAGAATAATCAGAAATGTTATAGATTTTAAAAAAGAATTTGAATACAATCACAAAAGAGATATGTTTATTTTGTATACTTTATTGGATAGAGGTTATATATATTTCCATGATGAAATAATGAGTGTATATGAATTTACGGGACGGGGTATTTTTTCCTCTCTTCATTTCCTTGAAAGATGTTATTCAAGGTTACTAACCTATTACATATCTAATAAGTATCTTAATTACAGGCATGATGATTTTTTCACAAAAGAAGTTGATTCTAAAAGACTTGTAATATGTAAAAAATTTTTCGGAAGGGAACTCGGCTGGCGTATATATATATTCTTTAAAAGAAGAAAGTATTTAAAGAAGCTGTATAAAGAAAAAATTGATAAATTTAAGTTTATAGAAGACGGTCATAAATTATATACAAAAAAAGAATATCAGCAAATACTTGAATTGGCAAAAGGACAAGAATGACATATAAAATAAACAAAGTAATAGGCGGTTTTAAAGAACTTGAAATATATAAGGGTAATGAGTATTTTATTGATGCCTTAAGAATTAATAACGCAAGAAATTCCTTAAGGTACATTATAAGAGCTTTTAATATAAAAGAAATTCATATCCCTTTTTATACTTGCTCAACGGTTTGGCAGTCAATACAAAAGGAAAATTGCAAAATAAAATTTTACAGAATTGATAAAAATTTGTTTCCGTGTGAAACATTTAAGTCCAATGATTTTATATTATATAATAACTATTTTGGAGTTAACTCAAAAAACGTTGATGTAATTTGTTCGAAATATACCAATGTAATAGTAGATAATGCGCAAGCTTTTTATATGAAAAAACAGGGAATTGCGTGTTTTAATTCGGCAAGAAAATTCTTCGGGGTTCCGGACGGTTCATATTTATATACGGATAAAATAACAGAAGATGAAATTCCTACTGATAATACTTCACATTTAAGGTTTTCTCATCTTATAAAAAGGATTGATTTATCACCCGAGGAAGCTTATTGTGATTATGTTGAAAACGAGGATAAGCTCTCACTTGAACCTGTTAAATATATGTCAAAACTTACTCAAAAACTTTTATCGGGCATTGACTATGAAAATGACAAAAATATAAGGCTGCAAAACTTTAATTATCTTCATTCGAAGCTTAAGGATATTAATGAACTTAAAATAAACATTTCGGCGGATGATGTTCCGATGATTTATCCGTTTTTAGTAAATAAACCGGATTTAAGAAAAAAATTAATTGAAAGCAAAATTTATATTGCAAAATATTGGGATAATAAAGGCTTAAATACTTTTGAAACATATTTATGTAATAACTTAGTACCGCTGCCGATTGATTCGCGTTATTCTATTGATGACATGGAAATAATACTAAATAGGATAAAGGAGCTATTATAAACAAAATACTATAAAATTCTTGGAGAAAATTAATGCAAACAGTAGAACAAAAGAAAATATTAATACTAGGAGCAACAAATATAATCTCAGAAATTGTAAAAGAAGCTAAGAAGATGGGATTATATACAATTGTTGTTGATTATAACAAAGAGGCTCCTGCAAAAAAACTGGCTGACGAATCGTGGTTAATTGATGTTTTTGATATTGATAAAATTGCGGAAAAAATAAAAGAAAACCCTGTAGACGGGATAATAACAGGTTATACGGATTCTATTATTCCAGCTTATTATGAAATTTGTAAAAGAACCGGTAAACCTTGTTATATATCTTCCAAAACACAGATAGATTTTGCAATAAAGAAAAATATATTTAAAGAAATTTGCAGAGAATATTCTGTTCCCGTTGTTCCGGAATATAACAATATAAATGAGATTGAGTACCCTGTTCTTGTAAAACCTGTTGATAACTCAGGCAGCAGAGGTATATTTGTATGTAATAATAAAGAAGAATACTTAACAAACTATGAAAAATCTCTAAAATATTCAAAGTGTAAAAAAGTTATAACGGAAAAATATATTCAAGGTGATGAAATTGTCATTTATTATGCTTTTCAAAACGGGGAAATAATAAATACTGCGATATGTGACAGATATGTGGATAGAAGCCAAAAAGGATTGGCGCAATTACCAACCTCATATATTTTTCCGTCAAAATATACCGATTTATATATTAATCTGGTTGATGAAAAAGTAAAAAATATGTTTAAAAACATTGGGATACAAAATGGTGCAATGTTTTTACAGGCATTTGTTATAGAGGATAAAATTTATTTATATGAACCCGGTTATAGATTAAACGGTGCGCAAGAGCATATTATACTCTCTCATTTATCAGGGTTTAACACACAAAAAATGTTTATAAATTATGCAATTACAGGTAAGATGAGCGATGATATACAAATATCAAAAGCTGCTAATCCTCATTTAAAAAAGTTTGCCTGTAAACTTTCTCCTCTGGTAAAACCCGGAATAATAAAATCTATAGAAGGTATGGATACAATACGAAAGATGGAGGGAGTTATAGATATAAAACCGCTGTATCATCAAGGTGAAAAAGTAGGCGGGCTTGGCTCTTTGCAACAAATTATAGCAAGATTTTTTATAGTTGCTGACACAATAGATGAAATGGCAGAAATTATAGATAAAATACAAAGCAAACTTTCAGTCAAAAATGAGAATGGCGTGGAAATGATATATGGTTTATTTGATACCAAAATTTTAGAAACATATAAGGAACTGGTAAAATGACTATGAATATTGGTATAATAGGAATGGGAGCCGTTGGGGGAGCTATATCTACATACCTTTATGATACATATAAAGATAATTTTTATGTATTAGCAATAGGAACAAGGGCTGAAAAAATAATAAAAAATGGTGTAATAGTAAATAATCAACATTTTTTTCCGAAAGTTTTAACGGGAAAGAATGATAAACCTCTTGATTTAATAATAGTGACTGTAAAAAATTACAGCCTTTCAGATACAATAAAAGATATGAAATTTTTTGTTAATAATAATACCATAATTTTACCCTTGTTAAATGGTATCAGTGCAAGAGATGAACTAAAAGCAGCTTTCCCCGATAATAAAGTTTTATATGGCATTATAATAAGGACTGATGCAAACAGAACATCTAATAATATAACTTTTTCAACTACCGGAGAAATACAAATAGGTTATGAAAATAATCAAAGTATATCAGAAGATCTGAATAAAATATATAAAACATTGGCTGCAACAGGTTTAAATGTAAAAATATATGATGATATGAAAAAAATGCTATGGAGAAAATGGCTTGTTAATATCGGGGCAAATCAAGTATCTGTTGAGTCATCAGCTGAATTCGAATATTTTGGCAAAGTACCTGAAATTATCGAATTGATGAAAATATCTATGGATGAAATATTGGAAATTGCAAAATGTGAAAATGTTAACCTCACGAAAAAAGACAGAGATGAAATAATTGATATTTTAATAAATTATCCGCCATATAAAAAGACATCAATGCTGCAAGATATTGAAGCAAACAGACCGACGGAAATTGATTATTTCGCCGGGAAAGTTGTGGAACTTGGCAAAAAACACAATATCCCGACTCCTGTAAATTATACTTTATATTTGGCAATTAAGGCTAAAGAAAAAGTATATCTTGATAAAAAAAACAAATTAGAACAAGGTTTAAATAAATATGAAAAAGTTATTGCAAAAAATTAAATCAAGCCAATTTTATATAAATTACTCAAGAATGTGGCCGTTTGTCAAACCGTATTCATTCAGGGGATTAATGGCGGTGCTCATTTGTATACCGATAGGCGGGCTTGATGCCGTAATTGCATTATCCTTAAAACCGTATATGGATATTGTAATGGTAGAGCAAACGCTTTATTCTCCTTGGTATATACCTGTCGGGATTGTGGCATTTACAAGTATTCAAGGCGTATTAAATTATTTGGCAATATATTTAAACACGTGGGTGGGCGGAAAAATCACAGCCGATTTAAAATTCGAGCTGTATAAAAAAATGCTCCGGTTTGAAACTCAGTATTTTGACAAAAAGAAGTCGGGCGATATAGTTTTTAGATTTAATAATGACGCAGACACCGCCTGCAACGGACTTTTAAATAATCTGAAGGTCTTTGTATCAAGAATTTTTTCTTCGGTTTCTCTTATAGGAGTACTTTTTTATAACTCTTGGCAGCTGGCTATTATAGCAAGCGTAGTTTTGGGATGTGCTTTATTACCGCTTACAAAAATAAGAAAACACATCAAAGATGTTGTGGATAAATCAACTGCCGCAACTTCAAAAGTTATAACTTCGTATAATGAAAGCTTTGCGGGGAATAAAACCATAATTTCATATAACTTAGCGGAATATCAAAAAAATAAATTTGCGGATACTTTAAAAAATTTATTTACCCTGCAAATAAAAATGGTGCAAAGAACATCATGGCTGTCACCTATGATGCATGTTATAGTTTCTATCGGAATAGGTCTGGCAATAGGCTACGGAAGCCATTTAATTGTAACAAAGCAAATAACGGCAGGTAATTTCGTATCATTTATTACGGCATTAATTATGCTCTACACCCCCGTTAAGGATATAGGAAAGAACTATAATGCAGTTCAGCTTTCGTTTATGGCGATTGAACGTATATTTAATATATTAAATTCAACTCCAAAAATACTTGATAAAGAGGGCGCTGTTGACCTTAAGAATATTGAACACAATATTACATTTGAAAATGTTAATTTTGAGTATATAAAAGGAAAAAGAGTTCTTAATAACATTAATCTTAACGTTTTAAAAGGTGAAACAATTGCAATAGTAGGCAACTCGGGCGGAGGAAAATCAACACTGGTAAGTTTAATCCCAAGATTTTATGATGTTACATCGGGTGCAGTTAAAATAGACGGAACAGACATCAGAGATTTTACTTTAAAATCTTTAAGAGATAATATAGCGGTTGTTTTTCAGGATAATTTTTTGTTCTCGGGAACTATAAGAGAAAATATAATGCTCGGCAGAGAATATGCAACTGAGGATGAACTAAATCAAGCAATAAAAATGGCATATTTAGATGAATTTATATCAACACTTAAAGAGGGTTTGAATACTCAAATAGGTGAAAGAGGTATGCTGTTGTCGGGCGGTCAAAAACAGCGTGTGGCAATAGCAAGGGCATTTTTGAAAAATGCACCCATTGTAATTCTGGATGAAGCAACATCTGCCTTAGATAATAAATCGGAAGCCGTTGTACAAAAAGCGATTGATAATTTAATGCAGGATAAAACAGTTTTTGTAATTGCTCACAGGCTATCAACCATTCAAAATGCTCACAGAATTGTTGTTATAAACCAAGGCAGACTGGTTGAAGCAGGTACACACGAAGAACTTATGAAAATTGAAAATGGCAAATACAGAACACTGTATGAAATGCAGTTTAAAAAACAGTTGCAGACCGTATAAATATCCTATTCCGCTTCTTTTCTCGGAAATTTTTTATTCAGATACTCAGCTGCGGGCTTTTCAACAAAATGGTATGTTAAAACTCCCGCTGCCAGTATAGAAAATAATGTAAAAACCAAATTTAATACAGGGTGTACATGAACCCAGCAGGAATGTTTATCCCATACTAAAATCGTTGCCAGACTTAATATTAATATGTGCATCATATATATAGAATACGTGTATCTTCCAAGGAAAACAAAAATATCCTTATCAAGTAATTTTGATATAATGCCTTTTTTACAAAGTAACAGAACGAATGTAACGGCAAATACAATTACAAATATTAATTTATTAATGCAATGTACTCTATGAAAAAGTAAATTATTAACAATAAAGAAAATGCACATAAATTCAATTATGCTGATAATAATTGCTCCTGACGGCTTAATTATCGTCTGTTTTATTTTCTCACAGTTATTATTGTACCATTCCCCGATAAAATATCCTATGCCTATTCCTGCAAAGGCTCTAAGCAGTCCGGCATGGAAGATAAAGTAATATAGCTTGTGTATATCCCATATTTTGCCGCCTTGTGCGTGAATTAAAAAGGAATATGAAAAAAATATGCCTAATGCAATAATCAGATTTACTGTTTTTTTATCAAAATTCTTTAATAAATAAAAGAATAAACCGCCTATCCAAATTACATCCGAGCAATACCAAAACTGCGCTGTTTGTATTCCTTTTAAGTTATATACCAAGCTTGTTCCGTTTAATCCGAACAGACAAAATAAATTGCTGTAAAAATCCCATTTTATAATGCCTGTCAAAGATATAAAAAATGATAAAATGGTTACAAATATTAAAACAGGATAAAATCTTAAAACTTTTCGCTTAATAAATTCAAATAATGAAAATCCGGTATTTAATTTAAAAGCGAAGAAAAACCCCGAAATTATGAAAAACAGTTCAACTGCTTTTAGTCCGTCTCTGCTCATTAACCGCAAAGAACTATATAAATCTATATCAAGAAAATTATTATTACCTAAGCGGTGCGGAAGAAATAAATGAAATATAATTATTGATATACAAGCGATAACCCTTAGGAAATCAATATTTTTAAGTCTTTGTTTCTCCCCCCCCCGTACGATATTTTCATTTGCGGGATTTATAATATTAGTAAATCTCTCTTTCAACATATTCTCCTACTCTATAAATTGTATTTTTACATAATATAATTTATAAAGCAATAATGCGTGATATTGTGATTTTTATTTTTTTCGGATTTAAATTTATTTTGTTTTATGATAACAACTCATATAAATTCAAAAGTTCAATTACACTTTCTTTTGAATTAAACATCAAAACATCTGTAATTGATAAATTCCGAACAAATTCTTATTAAACTTACTTATCTGCGAATAGACATTCAAAGACACTGTTAATAATACCGTCAATCGAATATTGTGCATTAAAACCGCAATCTGATTTAATTAAAGAAGAATCCATTGCAATATGCTGATTAACGCTTTCGTTAATGTATTCTATTTCAGGCAGAGTAATTCCTTTCTTTGTACACGCTGCAGCAATAGAATCCATAATTCTTCTTACGGATAAACAATTTTCGGGATTACCGACATTATATATTTCTTTCCATTGTTTTTTATCAGTATTTAAAACACATAAAATTGCATCAACAGCATCTTTAACATCAATAAATTCCAAAATTTGGCTTCCGTCATATATTGTAATCTTTTCATTCTTTCTTATTTTTTCAATAATTTTAGTAATAAAATCGGATTTTAAAGGCTCGTTATTACTGCCGGAAATGCCTGCCATTCTCAAATTAGTTATGTTTGTTGAATTATTTAAAACATGAATATTGTTTAACATAAGTTCAGAGCTGTATTTTGCAAAAGCATAAGGAGTTTCCGGTTTAGGAATATCCGTTTCCTTATTTGGAAGAATATTTTTAGTACCATAGACAGCTTGTGATGAAATATTTATTACTGCACTAACCTGCTGTTCTAAAGCTTTAAGGAAAATTGAATTTGTATACTCCAAAGATTTTATGATTTCTTCATTACCCTTATATCCTCTTGCGAAAGCACAATGTATAATGCAATCAACAAGTCCTAAATTTATTTTTCCGCATACTAAATCTTCAAGACTGAATATTTGTATCTTCTTATTACCGCCTGATAAATCATAAATATTCTTAGGGTCTCTAACCAAACCGATTACATCATATTTGTTATCAGAAGATAATTTATTTAAAAGATTTTTACCCAAATATCCGTTTGCCCCCGTAACAAGAATTGTTTTTTGCGGCTTTAAAATTTTTGAATTAACTTTTTTAGAAATATCTTCAACTTTTTTGTTATCACTCAAAGAAACAGATTTATTTTTTGTTTGTCTTATGCCAAATCTGTCGTAATTAAACAAAAGAACGGGTTCTTTATCAATATCCAGCCAGCTTTTTATGCAGGCTTCAACTTCATTAAATCCCATAATTGCTCTTAAACCTGTAATTCCTGTAAATCTGGCATTCATTTCAAATAACTTCAGCCCCTTATCAGTTAATCTTCCTTGAATGTTCAGAGGGCCTCTATGACCCAGTTCTTTCAATTTCGGTAAAAGTTTTTTCATTTCCGTTCGAACAAATTCATTTTTATACGGAATAATTTCTATCGGCACTCCATTATTTAATCTGTTATAAGAAATCATTTCCCCCATCAAGTCGCCGTTTTTGTCGGTAACAAACTGGGCGGAAATTTCAGAAATTTGTGGATTTATGCCTTTTTGTATTTTATTAATATATTCTTCCCTGTAGTAATCTTTATCATTTGGAATTGCCAGCTCCTGAAGTATATGATTTTCGGTTATTTTATGTATATCATCTTTATTTCTTATAATTTCAATTCCTCTTGATGCCATACCGTCTCTGGGTTTTGCTATCAACGGGAATATATCTTCATTGGCTTTAATTGCATTTTCTATATCATCCATAGTATAGCTTTTAACAAATATATCGGCAATCGGCGTCAATTCCTTACACATTCTTTCTTTATCTCTTACAAGATTCATAAGTTCAGCTTTTGATACAACTGCTCTTAAACCCGCAGATTCAATTTCAGTAATGTTATTTGCTATAATCATAGCTTCATCATCCAAGCCGGGAATTATTAAATCTATATTATGCTCTTTACATTTTGCTATTAATTGTTCTACATAATCTTTATCATAGATTGTAGGTAAATAATCGACAACATCACAATCATAAGAACCAAATGCAAACGGGTTATTACCAAATCCAAAAGTTTTTAACGGCAATGAAGATAATCTGACAGAATCTGTTACAGATTGTCCTACTCCGCTTCCTACACTCATAATTGCAATATTATATTTGTTCTTTTCCATCAATTTCTCCTCTGATATAACTTTCAATTTTTTTGATTTTATCCGTTTCTTCCTCGTTAAATGTACGCAATAATTCTTTTTGGGAATTGAAAAGTTCTTTTAATTCGGCTTTTGAAAC